>QHZW01000282.1 GCA_003224815.1 Acidobacteriota bacterium
CCCTGGATGTGATCACGCCGGAACTGTTCGACCTCTTGGGTCGGCTGGAGCCATTCGGCGTGGGCAATCCAGAGCCGGTTTTCTTTGCAAACGCGGTCAGGCTTGCGGCACAACCGAAAATCCTGAAGGACAAACACGCTGTTCTGAAGCTGAGTCCTGCGGCGAATGCAGACGCGGGCTGGCGCCGGTCTCTAACTTATAAGGCAATGGGGTGGCGTTTGGCTGAGAAGGTAAATGAGGCGAAGCTGCTTGCGGGAGATCAACTGGACGTTGCGTTCACGCTCGATCACAACGAGCATCCGGAGTTCGGAGGAATCGAGCTTTCGTTGCGAGATTTGAAAACTGCAGCTTCGAGCCCAAGCGCGCTTGCGGCAGAGCAGAGCTGATTATCTCGGCTTGCGTCTTTCCAGAGCGGCTTTGGCTTCTTCGGCCAGTGGTCCCCAACTCGCGGCCAGTTCTTTCAGCAGAGTCTCTGCTAGCGGAGCGCGGTGGTTGGCGACTGTTGCCAAGGACGCTTTTCTCAATCCTGCATCCAGTTCTTCCATCCGGAAAATGCGCGTCAAGGCGTAAAGTGCGCCATCGTCCTGGATCGAGCCAAGGACCTGCAATGCCTTTCGTTTCGATGCCAAGCTGCTTTTGGCACCGCCAACAAATTCTTCTAAATCTGTGATCGCGCTGGCGCTGGCATTTTTCAAGAACGTGAGCTCATCCAAGGCTTCGTCGAGAACGTTGGGCGCAAGTTTGGTGAGCGATGCTGCCAGAACTGACGCTGTTTCTGGCGCTCGCGTCTTGACCAAAGCCTTTAGCGCAGCTTGCTGCACACGGGCGTCCGGGTGCCGCAGGGCAGGCGCGATGTGCTCGACCAAGTCGGGATCCTTCAACTCTGCCAGCACGCCGCACATGTTTCTTACAACGTACCAGCGCTCATCTTCCAGATAGCGGCAAGCGACTTCGATAGCGCCTTTGCCAAGTTGGCTGACAAGGCGCACCAGAGACAGTCGACTGCGGGCGTCTTCTTCGCTGATCAAGTGGCGAAATACGGTTTCAGTGCTGACGGGAGCCGCGTAACGTAGCAGCGTCCCCGCGGTCTTGCTCCAGGTTGAATCGCCACGTTGTGCAAGATACAGTTCTGTTATCCGCTCGATCGCTGTTTCCGGCAGGAGGCGTCCCAGACAAGGGGCACAACATTTCTTGTGTTTCTCGGGAGCCCGATTATGTGAAGCCTCAAGCGAGAGGCCGATCGCGAGAACGTCCTGAAAATCCTCGAACGTGGCTATGGCTTGCGCCAGGATTGTCGCCGTGCTTGCGGCCTGAAAGTGAATGAATTCGGGAAGGTCTTCGCGGAGCAGCGTCTTGCCTAGCCGTTCAGCGGTTTTGGCCGCAAAACCGACGTGCGCAACTGAAATTGCCCGGATCAATTCGGGCGCGCGGCTCAATTCGCTATTTTCGATCTTTACGCCCGTTTCATCGAGGAACTCGAAGTAGTGGCCGGCGAGTGCAGTGGCGCGTTCCATGTCGCGTTGCGCCATCAAATCTTTGATTACTTCGAGTAGGCGCCGAAATTCGATATTCGAATAATGCTTTAACTCCATCAGCCGCGCGTATTTCTTGTTGCTGACGAGCGATGTCCAATGCAGTTCTTCGCGAATTTTTTCCTGGATATGCGGCGGAACTGCGTAATCCTGAATAAACTTAGTGAGCTTTTGCGACAGCCGGTCGGCCATGTGCGTTGCTTGCAGGCTACGCGCGAGCAGGTAAACCACTTCTTCTTCAAGCTGGATCTTCTGCGTCTCACCGGTTGCGGAAGTCAGTCGCTTTCCAGCAAGCTGCAAAGCGGTGTCCTGGAAATACTCTGCCGCGAGTTGCTCGGGAGGCAAGGTGCTGACCTCTTGCCGCCGTTCCGGCGAAAACTTCTCCAGAATCTTGTCGACGCCGGTATTGCGCAGAATACGCGCGAGGGAAGCATAAGATTTTTCCGGATTGCCTCTTTCTTCGAGAAGCGACCGCTGCACCGAGGCTTCGACCAGTTCGATGAAGCTGCCCGACCCGCTATTCGGCACCAGGCCACGAAGTCCCGCAGGCATAGCGCTGCTGCTGCCAAAACCTGCTTCGGCGGCTACGCCGGAAGGTCCGGCGTAGCCGACGGAACCTTGCCCGGGAACACCGAAGCCGTTCCCGATCCTACCCCCGCCAGCACCGGGACCGAAACCGTGCCCCGGAGATCCGCCAATTCCTGTTCCGCCGCCGATTGCTGATCCGCCGACTGGGCCATTTCCGGCGGCCGCTGAAAATGACCTACCACCGCCACCTTTGGAGTCCCCCGGAAGCAGCATTTGACCCTGTGCGGGTGCTACAGTCTCGCCTTCCCTGAGAAAAACCATGTTAGGTACTTCGAGCGGTACGCCGTAGCCAGTGCCATCAACCCCCTGAGTGGCAAAGTTGGAGAGCACTTCACTCCGCGCAGATGGATCGAAACAGCCGGACTCGAGCAGCGAATCGATGGAATCAAGGAAATCTCGCGGGCCGCGATCCTCGTCCATTTGTTTGGAGAGAATGTAGGCTTCAGAATCGGTTTCGAGAATTGTGTCTCCCGACTCGTTTTTCTTCTGGTTCTTTGCTGCGGGAAGAATGCGCACGCCATCGACTTCGTTCTGATCGAGAAATGCCAAGAAGCCGCCCGCAGCGTCGATGGACGCGGTCGGCGCTGCAAGTACGTGAATGACCTTCTTATAGCGCGTGAGCGTCAGCCCCGGTTCGAACGTAATAGCCGCGATTCCGCGCTTCAGGAATTCCGTCTCAAGGTTCTTTAATGAGGTGTCGGTGGTCAGGAGATTGTTCAACAGGATCTGATTATCAACAAATCCGCACGTGAACTGGCCCACCTCTTTAATCATGTTGTTAAGAAGCAGGAAACTCTGTTGGATGGGGCGGTCGCAGCTCTTATGCTCGATGGTGAAAACCCCCGCAGTTTTGACCGTGGTTTGCAGAGCACGGGCAAAACGCAAACCCAAAGTCTTAATCTGCTTACTATCGAGCATCCGCTCCTCGGAAGGCGGCCTGCTTCGCGTAGCAAGGCCGTGCTTGAAGTATGGTGCACGATAGCGACCCTCGGCAACGTGACCAGAGTAACCCATCAACTGTCCTGTAAGGGCCTGATTTCAATAAAGTAAGCAGCTCGTTTCAGGTCTGACGCCGAGTTTGAACGCAAGTGTTCCGAATTAGCGCATTCCTCTACTCAGGATGCGAGTTGCCGGTTTAGGCGCATCCATCTACTCAGGTCGAGCGGTGTCTGTTAAATTGCGTGCACTTCTGGAGGTACGTTCATGCGCAGTGTTCAAGTACTGATTGCCCTGTGTCTTTGTGGTCTGGTGAGTGCCCAAGCGAAGCCAGAGATTTCGAAACCGGCCGCGGCTAAAGCGCTGGCCGCTAGCGTCGAAAGCGACAGTTCATCGCGGCTGCCAGTTAAACGAGTGGTGCTCTACAAGAATGGCGTTGGTTATTTCGAGCACTCGGCCCACGTCCGTGGAAATCAGGACCTTGGAATTGATTTCACGACTGGCCAATTAAATGATGTATTGAAGTCGCTGACTGTTGTCGATCTTGGCGAAGGACGCATTTCCGGCGTGCGCTACAACTCGACGGCCCCGCTTGATGAGCGGCTGAAGGCTTTGCGCCTGCCGTTTGGCGAGCAGGTCACGCGCAGCGATTTTCTTTCAGCGTTGCGCGGGGCTCGGGTCGAAGTTCGCGGCAAGGGTGAAACCGCGACCGGAAAGCTGTTGAGCGTTGAGCAGGAGCAGAAAACTAAGGACTCGGATGTTACCTATGAAGCGACTGAATTCTCAGTAATGACCGACGCGGGAGAGATGAAGAACTTTGAACTAAGCCCTGCGGTTTCAGTTCGCATTGCAGAGCGTGATTTGAACGAGGAAGTCGGGCGCTATCTGAATCTGGTCGGCTCATCCCGCGCGCGTGATCTGCGACGCATGACGATTTCCGCTTCGGGCAGCGGCGACCGCGATATTTTCGTGAGCTACATCAGCGAGGTCCCCGTATGGAAGAGCACATACCGCATCATCCTGCCCGAGAAGTCGGGCGACAAGCCTCTGCTGCAAGGCTGGGCCATTGTGGACAACACCATCGGCGAAGATTGGAAAGACGTAAAACTGTCGCTGATCGCCGGCGCGCCGCAATCGTTTATTCAGGACATCTCGCAGCCGCTCTATGCCCGCAGGCCGGTGGTCCCTCTGCCGCAATCTGCCATGCTGACGCCGCAGACCCATGAGGCGACCATGAATGAAGAAGCTGAAGCGCAGCCGCCGATGGCTGCGGGAGTCGTGGGTGGCGTGCCAGGAGGAGTGGCGAGTGGACAAATGGGCGGCCCGATCGTCAGCCCACAACACGGGGCTGCCTACGCCAAATTGATGAACGCTCCAAAGGCAGGACTAACGATGTACGAGCAGATGGGCCTTTCCTCCAATGAAGAATCAATCGGCGCTGGTGCCGATTCTGCAATCGCGCATCGACGCGGAGAAGGTAACACTGTGGACGGCCAATAGCAATCAGCCTCCGCTGCGTGCCATCTGGATCAAGAACGGCAGCGGCCTCACGCTCGACTCCGGCACATTCAATATCATTGACGGTGGCACGTTCGCGGGTGAGGGCCTGCTCCAGACGGTGCATCCCGACGAGCGCCGCCTGCTGTCGTTTGCGGCCGACACAGCGGTGCGCGTTACATCGCAATCCGATTTCAAGAACCAGCCCGTCAGCCGCATCCGCCTGACCAGGGGATTGATGTTCATCACGCGCGAACAGCGCAGCAAAGTCACGTACAGCATTCGCAACGCCGATACTGCTGCGCGGCAGGTTGTGATCGAGCATCCTGTGCGAGACGGCTGGAAGCTGACGCCTGAAGCGAAGCCCGAAGAAACTTCGGCGACGCACCACCGTTTTCGCGTAGCCGTCGATCCCGGCAAAACCAGCGAACTCGCAGTCGAGGAATTCCATCCGGAAGAAACTCAGGTGGTGCTCACAGATCTGACGGGAGATCAGGTGCAGGCGCTGGTTGTCGAGAACCGGGTCACGCCGGAACTGCAGGACGCCTTCCGCCGCGTGCTCGATCAGAAAAACAAAATTGCCGGATTGCAGACGCAAACCGGAATGCGCCGGCAGGAACTCGATGCCATCAATCGCGATCAGGGCCGCATCCGCGAGAACATGAAAGCCCTGAAAGGAAGCGCTGAAGAAAAAGACCTGGTGCAACGCTACACGCGTCAACTGAACTCGCAGGAAGACCGGCTCTCTGCGCTGAACAAAGAAATCGCCGACCTGCAGGGCCAGGAATCGCATGAGCAACAGAAGCTGGAGGCAATGGTGCAGCAGATCGCGATCGACCAGAAGTTCTAACGGAAGGCAGAAGGTAGAACTAAGAATGCAGAAGTGCAGAAATTCTGCATTCTTCTCTTTATCTCTAGGCCGGCCAATAGTGATAACTCGTCCCTATTTTCGGCTCCTTACAACCATTGCGACGAATAGTTCTCGTCCAAGAATCAAAAATACAACCTGCCAAGTTGCAGGGCCTTCCAACCACGCATGCGATGGCTAATCTGTGCTCTGCCTGTTTGGTTTTTGGCAATCATAATCGTGGCTTGCGGTTCGAGTGGCGGCAACTCTGCGCACCACTCGACTACGTCCGGGGCGACGGACGTTGTGACGTATCACAATGACCTGGCGCGCACGGGACAGAATCTCACCGAAACAGTGCTGACTCCAAGCAACGTAAACTCGTCGAGCTTTGGGAAGCTTGGATTTTTTTCCGTGGATGGCAAGGTCGATGCCGAGCCGCTGCTGCTTGCGGGCATAGACCTCGGGAGTCAGGGTACACATGACATTCTTTACGTCGTGACCGAGCATGACAGCGTGTACGCGATGGATGCAGCCAGCGGAACAGTCTATTGGCGTGTGTCCCTGCTGGGTGCGGGTGAGACGACGAGCGATAATCACGGTTGCTCTCAGATCACGCCGGAGATCGGGATTACATCTACGCCGGTCATTGATCGTGGGCACAACGTGATCTATGCGGTTGCGATGTCGAAGGACGGCTCAGGGAATTACTCGCAGCGGCTGCATGCGCTTAACCTCGCCACCGGCGCAGAGATGCTAGGCGGGCCGGTGACGATCAACGCTTCGTATCCAGGAGGTGGAGAAGAAGGCAGCGCAGGAACGCAGAAGTTCATGCCAGGGCAACACGCGGAGCGCGCGGGCTTGCTGCTGCTCAATGGGGTTATCTATACGATGTGGACCTCGCATTGCGATATTCAGCCTTACACGGGATGGGTGATTGCTTACGATGCGTCGACCCTCGCGCAGGCCGCCGTTCTGAATGTCACGCCTAACGGCAGCGAGGGATCAATGTGGATGAGTGGAACGGCGCCGGCTGCCGATGCTAGCGGAAATATTTACTTCCTCGATGCCAATGGCACATTCGATACGACGCTCGACGTGAATGGGTTTCCGAATAGAGAGGACTTCGGAAATTCTTTCATGAAGCTATCTATCGCCAATGGGTTGGCGGTGTCGGATTACTTTGCTACGTTCGACACGGTCCACCAGTCCAGCCTGGACCAAGACCTGGGGTCGGGTGGGGCGCTGGTGTTGCCTGATCTCACCGATGCGAGTGGCGGGGTCCGTCATTTGGCGGTTGGCGCGGGCAAGGACCGGAAGATTTATGTCGTAGATCGTGACAACATGGGGAAATTCAATCCCAGTGCGAACAATATTTATCAGGAAATTAAGGGCGTCTTAGGCGGCGGCGTGTTTGGAATGCCAGCATACTTCAACAACACCGTTTATTACGGAGCCGTGGGGGACAGGCTGAAGGCATTTCCAATTGC
>QHZW01000283.1 GCA_003224815.1 Acidobacteriota bacterium
AAAGTGGTGCAGTTTGAATCTGTTCTGTTTTCGTAACAAAGTCTTGTTGCGGGGGTAGACTCGCCCAATTTCGAATGATCCTCCAGCGTTGAGAATTGATGAGGCCAACCAGCATTTACACTTCCACCCAGATGTGAGACATTCGGGCAAACATGAGTTGGGGAGTTTTTTAGTTGGAAACTGTTCGTGTCGATATCAGCTACCGCCCTCTCCGAATTGGTTATGCCATCGAGGCCGGCGATATGGAGGCCTTCCGTGCAGCGGCGCGGGTTTCATTTGCAACTGTGGGGCGGTCGCTTTAATCCGATCATCGTTGTGGACAAGCCGCAGGAAGCGGCTAGCCTAATCGATGTTTTCCACGTCGATATGATCCTTCCGCTCGGCGATTCAGAGCAAGTGAAGGAATTCCCAAAGAAGTTCCCCCACATCATCACACCGTTCTTCCATGAAAACATATTCGTCGGCGACGCCGAGCACGGAGCGCGGTCAGAAGTGCTCGATGTCCACAACGCGCTGGTACATCTTCAGGACAGGCCAGAGTGGAAGCAGGTAAAAGAACGTGGTCTACGACTCTATGCCTGGGCACCCGAGGACCCATTGGCTGATGTTTTCCTAATGCAGTTTGGCGAATTCCCGAGCGCAGACGAAATCCATATTGACTATCGAGGATTGTTGAAGAATGTGAGCGACGCGAACGAAGTCTTGATCGATCCCGCGTCGAATCTTCCAGCCGATCTGTTCGAGCATCCGAGCATCGCCTTTGTCTCGCGGTGCGGCCTTAATCGCCACTACAGCGTACCCGGGGGACGGGATACGCCTGGGTTCTTTTCCGGTGATGCCAGCAATTTCGATGACTTAGTTTGCTGCTGGAATCTTCGGGCGACCGACATTCCTCTGTTGTTCGTAGACGTCAAGCACCTGAAACGATACGGCGAGACCATCGCTGTCTGGGGCAAAGCCATGCGCGATATGGTTTCTCACCGAGGTCACGACTTTGATCGGAGGATTGCAGTCTGGGTCAGGGAAGAGGCTCTCGACAGAACCGACCTGGCGAAGGCAATGACAGATGCCACAAGGCCATTCAAAGAAGAGAAGGTGTCGTCAATTTGCCCCATTGGCGACGGGACATGGAATGGATTGAACATTCGCCCTCCGATGATGTATCTCGGCGACATTTCGACCCTTGGAGTGATAGGCTTCGAATCGGGAAGGCCCAAAGTATCCTTTGCACTTGACAACAAGCCGTTCAGTGACCATGCGTGGTTCCATAGCCAAACATTGGTCGCGTCCTTGTCTTTCATCGGCGGCCTCTACGCCGACGAACAGCACACGCTCGTACCGCCATTCGTACCCGAGCTTAACGAGTTTTATGCACGCTCGATGCACTTCGACTACAGCAAAGTGCGAAGCGAATCCGACCGAATTGGCCTTGTTATCGACGCGTGCGACACAACAACCTTCATTTATGCATTACCTGTCGCGGACCTAATCGAGCGAATATTCGAACTGGCAGGATTCTCTGTCAGTTTGAGTGCCGGCGGCCTCATTGCCCGACAACTCATAGTGCAACTTGGTGGCGTGGACGGAGCAAGGGCCTTCAAGATTCCTGGTGTTCGACGCCTTCTGAAGACACATGGGCCGACAGCTGCGTTCACGAAGAAGAGCGCTGTGGAGCTGATCGGAAGCAGGGATCCAGAAAATCCGACTGCGTCATTTAAAGATTACGAACGGCTCTACGGTGGGCATCACCCGTATGACACCAACCTAGACCCAGCGGTGGTGTTCACTTATCTACTCGAAAAGGGGTTGTTCCGCATGGGGGCAGAATTGGCCTGTCCCTATTGTCGTTTGAGCAGTTGGACCGCTCTAGACGTACTGAAGCAGCGGCTGGTCTGTGAGATGTGCGGCCGGGAGTTTGATGCGACGCGCCAACTCGTCAACGGCGCGTGGCATTATCGTCGCTCCGGCGTATTGGTGCGGAAAGGAATGCGCAAGGCGCAATTCCCGTGGTGCTTACGCTGCAGCCATTAAGAGTGAATTTGAGCAGCTTTCGTAATGGAGTCTATTCGCCGTCGTTGAACCTGATTCCGAAAGAGAGCACGGACTTGCCGAAGTGTGAAGTAGATTTTGTCTGGGTGATCCCTGAACCATACCCAGAAAAGACCGTGGTCGTGATCGGGGAATGCAAGGACCAAGGTAGAGACAATATGACTGGCGGAACGCAAGGAACCATCGACGCCACGGATATCGAACATCTGAGGCGTGTTGCGGATGCATTACCGCGAAAGCGATTTTCTACGTACATCGTGTTGGCAAAACTCTGCCCCTTCACAGCGGACGAAATCGCACTAGCGAAAACGCTTAATGACCGATACCGACGCCGCGCCATTCTCCTAACAGAGAGAGAACTGGAGCCGTACCATTTCTACGAGCGGACGAAGCTGGAATTCAAAGACATCCAAGACTATGCAAGCAGGCCTGAAGATTTGGCGAACAATACGGCGATGATGTACTTCAAGGAATAGTCCGGCCCCAAGGCTGTGAGGCACTGACGAACGTCCGACCCGCACATTTGTTGGCGCAGGCTTTTCCTCGGCGAAGGATCCAAACAAAGACTTGGGTTTCTTTTGGGGAAGAATGAAGCTGCCGGGACGGCCAGGATCTGTTCAGCCCAGTGAGGCTGGGATTGTCCTAAATCCCATTTCGTTGACTTCTCTCCATGCTATCCGTAGCATGAACACACCTTTCTGTTGCTCCTTCGCCACTAATGATCGACCAGACTATCTCTCACTACCGCGTCGTCGAAAAACTGGGCGGCGGCGGCATGGGAGTCGTCTATAAAGCCGAAGACACGGAACTTGGCCGCTTCGTTGCCCTGAAGTTTCTTCCCGACGAACTGGCCGGTGACCCGCAGGCCCTCGAACGCTTTCGCCGCGAAGCGCGCGCAGCATCGGCGCTCAATCATCCCAACATCTGCACCATCTATGAAATCGGCAAGCACGACGACCATCCTTTTATCGTGATGGAATTCCTGGAAGGCTCGACGCTGAAACATCGCATCGATGCCCGCCCGCTGGAAACCGAAGCCTTGCTGACCCTTGGAATCGAGATTGCCGACGCGCTCGACGCCGCGCACTCGAAAGGCATCGTTCATCGCGATATCAAGCCGGCGAATATCTTCGTAACTGCGCGTGATCACGCCAAGGTTTTGGATTTCGGGCTTGCGAAAGTTGCGCCCGTGGGCAGTTCGTCCAGCCAGGTCGCATCGGCCAATACTGTGGACGAGCAGCACCTCACCAGCCCCGGCTCAACTCTCGGAACTGTTGCCTACATGTCGCCGGAGCAGGCGCGCGCCAAAGAGGTGGATGGGCGCAGTGACCTATTCTCGTTCGGCGCCGTGCTGTACGAAATGGCTACCGGCACCCTCCCATTTCGGGGCGGCAGCACCGCAGAAATCTTCAAGGCGATCCTGGATGCTGCACCCCTTCCGGCTACCCGGATGAACCCTGATCTGCCGATTGAGCTTGAACGCATCATTCACAAAGCTCTCGAGAAGGACCGCAATCTCCGATACCAGAACGCCGCCGATCTCCGCACCGATCTCGCACGCGCCAAGCGGGACCTCGACTCAGGGCGGAGCAGCGCTTCGATTTCGGCGGCCGGTGTGGCAGCGGCTAGTTCGCCATCGGCCGCGGTTGCGCCCGCCGGTCGGCCTTCGCGCAAGTACCTGATCGCCGCAAGCGCAGCCATCGTTTTAATTATTGGCGCAGCGGCCGCCTATTACATGCGCGGAAAATCCGCGACCGGCAAAGTGGATTCCATCGCCGTGTTGCCCTTTGTGAACTCGACCGCGGACGCCGGCAATGAATACCTGAGCGATGGCTTGACCGAAAGTTTGATCAGCACGCTCTCGCAGCTGCCCAACATGAAGGTCATGGCGCGCAGCACGGTCTTCCGGTTCAAAGGCAAAGAAGACGATCTGCAAAAAATCGGTCAGGACCTGCAGGTAAGCGCGGTGTTGATCGGAAGAATCACCCAACACGGCGACCAGCTCGGGGTTCAGGCCGATCTGGTCAACGCCGCCGACGGCGCGGAAATGTGGGGATCGCATTACGACCGCAAGCTGGCTGACATTACCCAGGTGCAAAGCGATATTACGCGCGACCTTTCCAATCGCCTGCGGATTCAGCTAAGCGGCGCCGAGCAACAGCAAGTCGGCCGCGCTGGCACCACCAACGCAGAGGCTTACCGCCTTTATCTCGAAGGGCGGCAGCTTTGGTACGGTCGCAGTCAGGAAGGATTGAAGAAGAGTA
>QHZW01000084.1 GCA_003224815.1 Acidobacteriota bacterium
CTGCGTATCAGGTCTGATCTTGCGGTAATATCCGGCGCGGATTCTCGAGGTGTGCGCTACGGACTGCAATCATTCAAGCAGTTGCTCGATTCTGACGGCGGCAGACTCAGCTTGCCGTGCCTTGACGTTGTCGATCATCCGCAGAAACCTTTTCGCGGAGTAAAGTTATATCTTCCCGGCCCGAAGAATATCCCCTTCTTCAAACGTTTCATTCGAGATTTCGTGGTGGCACACAAGTACAACACATTGATCATGGAACTCAACGCAGGTATGCGTCTGGAGAGCCATCCGGAGATGAATGCAGGCTGGCGGGAGATGCTGCTGGATACCAACTATTCGCGGCGCAATTACCCACCCGGCTCTCTGCATGGGCGGGAGCAGAATTCCTGCCACCAGGACACGGCTGACGGCGATTTCCTCGAAAAGCAAGAAGTCGCTGAATTAGCTGACTTCATCCGCTCACAAGGGATTGAACTGATTCCTGAGCTTCCTTCTTTCACGCATAGCTACTATCTCCTGACACGGCATAAAGAACTATCGGAGGTGCCGGGAGACAGGTGGCCGGATACCTACTGCCCCTCGAATCCGAAAACTTACGAGCTACTTTTCGAGGTTTACGACGAATACATCGACCTGCTGAAGCCAAAGACGCTGCACGTGGGACATGACGAGTTGTTCGCTCCGGTCGCACTGTGTCAGAAATGTGGGGACCGCGATATCGGAGAACGGTATGGTGAGGACGTTGCGCGGATTCGCTCTTATCTTGGCAGGAAGAACATTGGCATGGCGATGTGGGGTGACATGCTTATGGAGAGTGTGCGTGGCAAAGGCCTTCGCGCAAAGCGCGCACCGGACGGCTGGAACTATAAAGTCGCGGGCGGGCTGTCCCGCGAACAGGTTGAACGTTTCATCCCGAAAGACATCCTCATCTTTAATTGGTTCTGGGCCGGAGCTGAGGGCGAGTGGTCTGAAGAGCAAGCTGAGAAGAATGAGGAGATCCTCGAGGGAATGGGTTTCAAGCAGATTTATGGAAACTTCAACCCTAGTATCCAAAACTACTCAGCGCGCAGCGCGCGACGGACGATCCTGGGAGGTGCGCCTTCGGCATGGTTTGCCACGAACGAATCCAACTTCGGACGGACCATGATCGCTGACATCATGGGATGCAGCAACATCTTATGGCACGGAGATGTCATAAATGGCAGGCGGTTGTCCGACATCGCACAGGCTCGGATGCCACTTTTTCGAAGCCGATTTCGCGGCGAACCTCCTCCTAGCTCTACCGAATCGGACTTCTCTCCAATTGACATTTCCTCTCGCTTCAATGTGGCGGGACACTCGGGGTTGATCGATTGCGACCTGAATTCGATTCACGAACAGACAATCTATCTGGGAAAAGTACCCTTCCGCATTGGTCGAGTGAAGGAAAAGGCCGCGATTGCGGTGGCGACCATCGGAAGCAGGCCAACGAGTCTGCCCTCATCAGTAGATGGAATTCGCATTGACTCAGACTTCTCCAGCCTCTTGTTCTTGCATGCCTGCGCAAAGCCGGCGGCCAATCGCGAACCTGACCGTTTGTTGTGGGATGTTTTTGATTCTGCCGACGTACTCGGCTGGTATGAAGCCCGATATGAAGATGGATACACGGAAACGATTCCGATTCGCTACGGCGTTAATATTGCCGAGTGGGACTGGCAATCACGGAAAACCAGTCGTGACTATTGTTACGGAGCGGATCCGATTCTCGTGAGCGGGGAGCGGGCGAACTCCATCACCATGTTCGCCTATGAGTGGCCGAATCCCCGGCCCGGGAAAGTAGTTTCGGAATTGAGGTTGAACGGGACCCGTGGCTTTCGCGGTGCCGATTCAGATTACACAGATCACTATGGCTCGGTGATAGCCGACAACGCCATCATGTTATTGGCGGTCAGCATCATAAACAGTAGGGAGTCCGCGCGCCCTGACTGAGCAGACGCAGTGAATGGAGAGCGTTATACTCAGCCCTGTCTGAACTGTAAACAGGCGTGGCTATTGAAAAACTCATTTCACGCTAAATTCCCAAGAATGAAATTGCGTCATGATGCGTTATAAGCGATCATCTTCTCGGATCGCGAGACATTTTGTATCCCGCAAATGTCGACGGTTTTCGAACCAAAGGGACTTTCAACAGCTACAGCGCGTTAGCACTCATTGACTCGCCGAGCAGGCTATACTTCGGTGCTCAGGTTGAGCTTGCCTGTTGTGGCCGAAGTGATCGAATCCCATGGAGAACATCACGCTTATGCAGCGTAGAGATTTCCTGAAAAGCACAGTCGCGGGCGCCCTGGTCGGGGAACTTGCAAAGGGGAAGGCCGAAGGAAAAGTACCAGCGCATCTTTGGGGAAATTACGATTTCGGCTCGGGTCCACAGGTGACTGATCGTTTGAATCAGGGGCCATTTCCGCAATACCCGCCTGACGCCGTTATTCCCAATGATGACGTGGTGATGACGACCACTCGCACCGACGAGGCAGTGCCAAATTACGGCAAGGGACTGGTCACCTACATAACGGCCGACAGCGGCACGGACGAAATTAAGTCGGAAAATATTGCTCAGGCAATCGAGGATTTGGTCAAGTTTCCTCTCGGCCAACAGCTTTACATTCGCCCGACGTGGAGGGAGGTGCAGCCGCGTCCTGGAAGTATTCAGTTGCCCGAGTACCTGAAATTAGTCTTTGATCTAGCAAGACAGAACAACAAACGCATCGGACTGCGGATCCAGATGTGCGCTCCGGATTACACACGCGAGGCGGCATTACCGGATTTTGTCCTGGAAAAGGTGCCGAAAGTCGATCTGGTGCTCAGCGACCAGGAAAACAGCCGCTCGGCGCAAAGATATCTGACTAACCCGCACTCCCGATACCAGCCACGATACGATCATCCCGTTTTCCAGCAGGCGTTCAAAGAGCTGGTTAGCGCATTGGCGGCGGAATTCGATGGCAATCCGCAGATCGAGTTCATTGACACCTTCATGTACGGCTTTTGGGGGGAAGGCCACACTTGGCCATTCGCCAACAATCCGTTTTCTGATTATGTGACCGCGGAGCGCACTTGGGTCAACATGCTCGAAGTGCAGCTCGAGAATTTTAATAAGACTCCTCTGTTGACCAACACCCAACCGGACTACAGCCGCGTCGGCAATTCGGAATTGTTAAATCGCACAGTCCGCAGCAATAACTGGATTCGCAGCGATACCATTTTTATTGAGAACGAGCAGATTGAGGCACTGAGCAACCGTCCGCCGTGGATCGCCGCACTGCTAGAACAGGGGCTTCCCGGCAAACTTCCCGATCCGACGAGCGCACACGAAGGCATATCGCCTGCGGAAAACATGATCGCGCATGTGATAGACGTTGGGGCGAACTACTGGTCGCTCTGGAACTTTCACCAGATCAGCGCAAGAAATCTAACTGCCTATTACCAGGCTTATCCAGCCGCGTTCGACCAGATCAATCGTAAGATTGGCTATCGCGTGAGGCCGTCATTTATTTGGAGCTATAAAGATGCCAGCTACCTCGGGCTGATCGTCGGCTTTGCCAATGACGGAATCGCAGGAGTACCGGGCGTATTACGAGTGACCATCGAAAGCACTGATGGAAAAGTACTCACCAGCGGGTGCCTGGATGCCGGGTATCCGTTGCCGGGTAAGATTCGTCAGGCACAATTCGTCTTACCGAATATCCGAGACTGGAAGGGATTGAAGCTTAAAGCAGAAATTGAGGTCAAAGGAATGCGGTATCCCGTGCGATGGGCTTGCCACCAGAGCCTGAATAACGACGGTTCACTCACTCTCCGCCCGAACATCCGTGCCGATGTCTAATCGTGATTTGTCTCCTTTCGGTATCGCAGCGAGCGCACCGGGTTGTAGCTATCGATAACCGCGATAGCACCACAAAATCATGGCAGGGGCAATGAGTGAATGGCAGGCGCTAGAGGACGCAAAAGTGAGTGCAATGGCCTGATGAGATAAGTTTTGCTGCCCATGTTTCTCGCTGAGAAAGAAATGCACTTGATGCGGCATTAAAAGAGCAGGATAGCGCAGAAGAAAGCCGCTCTCGCAAGCCCTGCTTAGCTCTCCAACAGCGACGATTTCGGTTTCTTTGTGCCGAGACTACTTTTGTAATCTGCGAAACTTCCCTTCTTGTACGGAAAAGAAATTCCACTTCAAGTGGCGTTCCTGACATAACCCAAAAAAATCAAGTGACTCAGAATCAGCAGCTTGGCTGCTCTCCGTGGTAGACCGAGTGGAGTTGCTGGGTGCGTAACATCTCCGCCAGTTTTCGCGCATCGATCCGGTCACTCTTGTTGCCCTCTTTCAACAGGGCAGCCTTTCGCGGATCACAAACCACCAGCCGGTCGACGTGGGGTTGCAAAAGGTCGTGTAACCAGGCAGCCGAGGTCCCTTCCTCGAAGGTCACGGACAGAGTTCCCTGCAGTCCTTGCATGAACTCGACGATGGTGGATGCCTTGGTCTCCAGCAGGCATTCCATGATCAACTTGCCATGAGCATCCATCACGGCAGCGGAAATAGTGGCCTGATGAACGTCCACGCCGATATACTTTTCTTGACTCATTAAGGCGCTCCTTTTCGCTAGGTTGTCGATCCAAACACTCACAACCTATCGCAAAAGTGGGCGCCTTTTTATATTGCGTGTAATCGCGATTTGTTCGACAACTGCAAGTTCTGTCCCACCTCCGAGGTGCCGACGATCCTCGGACTTCGGGCAATCATCTTGTTGCAAGTCACCTCGTGGATGCGCGACTACAAAATGCTGAAGGCCGGATCGATGCGGTGCAGAGGGAAGCGTGCACAGAAGGTCGATGTTCCGAAGCGGAAGATCACTTCAGCAAAGTGATGGTAACCTGACGTCCGTCGAAATATACGTTTCCGTCAATTCCGCGCTCAAACACCAAGGTCGTCGGAGCCTCTGTTTCTGGAACTTCGTAAGCCTCCACCCAATATGCAAAATAGAAGTCCACCTCCGGCCCGAGTCCTTCCTCTCCATTAGAAAGTACGCGAGTTACTACGGCCTGCCGCTCTTGCGAAGGCTTGTCGGACAATATGTTGAACTTGAAACGTTGCCCTACCTTAATTTCGGATTGCATTTGAACTCCTTGTTTGCTGCGCCATCAATGGAGCAGTATAGCTGTCGAAATCAGGCGATCACTCATTGAGCTTTACGCAGAATCGCGACGAGTGCGATTTGTGCGACAAGACCTGCAATGCTGTCGAGGATCACATCACGGAAGGTACCGGTCCGCGATCGTAAAAACCTCTGATGCCACTCATCAAGCATCGCCACAAGTAACGTGCTGAGTAATGCCAGCGTAGCCCATTGCAAGCACCATCGCGTGCTAAGCCGGGGAAAAGTGGCCCGCCACGAGCGAAACAGAAGAACACTCAGTATGAAGTAGCCAACAATGTGTCCGAACTTGCGTAGCAGGGCATGCCAGGCCGCAAAACTCGCCAAATCCATTCCGAACACAAAATGAAAGATCGGGTACAGAATCCGTCCGGTATGTTCGGAAGATCCGAGGTTGGTGGATTCGAGGACTATAACCGCCAGCCAGGTGACAGACGGGAACCACACCCTCAAGATTCGCTTGGTGGATGAAGTCAATTGCCGATTCTAGCAATGCAGAGAATGAGGATCGAATTCTCCTATCAAAGGTCAATGAGTGAATAGGATGTTTCACCAGTTGTCATCACAGCACATAGGGTAGCCCCAACTTGGGACGGCAGGTCATCCGTTACCGCCGCCCTGACTTCCTAGCGGCGATGCTTTTCGGAGCGACCTTCGCTTTATTCTGCTTCGGTCTAGCTTTCGGTGTCGAGTTGGCGCGGCCCTTGTCGGCGTTCGAGGTCAGCACGTCAGACAGTTCGTATGCCTCCCGAAGCCAGTCGGTGATGGGCGCCTCCACCTCGTCCCGGTGTCTGATCTGAATGACGTGAACGACCTTCGACTTCGATGCGCGATCGACACGTCGCACCTCAGGAGCCTTAAGCGTCCGACCCAGGAACACGCAGACTTCGAGGAATTTCCTCTTCGGACGCACGAAGAAGTAGCACGAACTGCGCGAGAACATCACCGATTTGTGCGAGGCGTAGATCCGCTGATCTCCGAAAGAGACGGCGGTCTCGCGCAGCCGCTCCCACGCGTCATGGAGATCTCCTGAGAGATCCTGGGTGAGGGCAGTTTCGGTCGTGGTCCAACAGTCGTGCTCCTCCCGTTCCTGGACCCACTGCTTGCAGTGGTAGCATTCTCGACCTGCCATGCTTCCCATTGTAGCGATGGAGAGGATCTAAACCGCTGTGGTGGGAAACTGACGTGAACTGTCGCAAAGAGGCGTTTGCGCTCAAAATCCCCGCTGGCGGTCGATGAGCGTAATCGGATTTATCGACAGCTATGGTTGAAGCGTTTACATCGCGTGCCATACTTCCACTCCGGCGAGGCCGTCTAGTCGAGGTTGCCCCTTAGAGTGGTGAAACAAATGTTCAGTCTTGCGCTCGCGACCATCAGATCTCTGGTCAGAATAGGAACTTGCAAAGTGCGTTAGGCACCCGCAAGGTGCAGGACGTCCAGAAGCGGACAGTGATTTGAACAAGTGGACAGCAGCGGTATGAGCCTGAACGCACAGCCTGTGGCTATTTCAAATACTGGGAGCTACTTGAGAGGTTCGCTGCAGTCCAGATTTTTGGCACCTGAAATGCATTTAGCCCAAAACGACTCACGGAGGCTTACCATTGCGCATTTTGAACGGATTCGCGACGTGATTTCCGGGCCCTTTAGTCCCGATGTCCTCAAGCAGCGCACGGCGGCGGGATGGCAATTGGTATCGATCGAATGGCGGCGTGAGTTGCCCGAGTCGGAAGCTCCGGCCCAAGGCGCATTTAGCGAGGAGATCCCCTATGGACTGCGCATCTCGGATGATTGCCAGCGCTTGGAGATCGATCCCGTCGAGAATAGGACGCTTATGCTGATGATGGAGTTGCTGGTCCAGGACTTCCCTTATTCAAGCATTGTCAGTGACCTGAATGAAAAGGGCCTTCGGATGCGGGACGGCAGGCCGTGGAACCGGGTGGCGGTCTTCAATATGATGCCGCGCCTCATCGAGGTGGGGCCGCGCCTCTTCTCAACAGGGGAGTGGAACAGGGTGCGACAAAGGTTTTCTCCGTCAACCGAGCAAGAGGTCTCTGAATAGCGTCCTGTCAGTGGTGGCTCGAATCGACGTGCCGGAGCGACCAGGCGATCTCGCTCATCAACCTCTAGACAGGCGGGACCCGCGCTCGTGCGAGTTCAATAAATCAGTTTTAGGGAAAACTAACTCAGCCCGAAATTCGATGATTGCAAGCTCGGCATTGCCGCGATGGCCGACGGGCGTGTCTTTGATCAAGGCGACGTCGAAGTCGTGAAATGCCGGCCCTCGAAAGCTATTGCGCCCCAGAGTTCCGAACCGCCCGTGCTTCGGGCCGGATCCTCCTGGGACATTGATGGGAACAAGAAAGAACGAAGCATTACTGGTCCCCTGCCCGAAATAGTCTTCTCTGACGCGCCGGCTCGTTGAGAGATGTGGCTGAATAAGCAAGTCCGGCCGATCAGTGCCGCCACCGCCGCCGACTCCAGTCTGTTGTATGCCTGAAAAAATCGTGAACGGCGATCCGCTCGTCAACGTAGTGATGTTCAAAAACTGCCATCCTAAAGTTGTAACCTTCGGCAGGGCGCGAAGAAAATGCATTCGATCGAGATACAACAACTGAATAACGCTTGCGCTGAACACATGCGTTACGTCGAATGTTGACGGAGCTTTCTCGGCTCCGGGATCCCAGGGATTCTGGGGTTGCGTTTGCAGGACAACTCCGGCTGTCCCAAGCAGGCCGCCGAGCACTGCACTGGTGTCGTCGAGCGATTTTGAATATGTATAGCTCGCTTGAAACCCAAGTCCCGCGCGCGGCGAATTCTTGGCTAAGCTTGTTTGAAGCGCGTGATAACTGGAATGAGAGCCGCTGGTGATTAGGCTCTCCGTGCTGTAGCCGCCGACCGGGTGCCCGCTTGAGTCGAAGCGCGTAAAAGGCGCGAACTCGGGTTCGGCGCCCACATAACCGTTCGGCGCATATACGCGCGGAAGATGCATACCCACGGTCCCTACGTACACAGCACTGAGCTTCACATCGCGAAACTCACGATCGATGCCCGCAGTGAATGTGCCGAGGTATCCGTTGCTAAAATTGCGATCGATGCCGGAAACACTCGGTAGCTGCACCTGGTTGCCCGGAGTCAGTGCCGTGATGTCGGACGTCCAGCGATCTACGTCTAGAATGGTGTTGGGCCGCACTGAGGTTGAGGTTCCATCTGGGAATACGAGCTGTCCGTTGGTCGCATAAGGCGGTGGCAACGCGAACGAGACAGCGACGTTGCTGAATGGGACTGGCACGTTCGGTTGCGCCGCGAAATTCGGTGCAAACGTGAAAGGAGTGCCGGCGGTTAGAAAGTTGTCTTGCCAAAGATTTGGCAGCAAGGTTGTGATCGCACCCCCAGCATGAAGCACAGTGTCGGATGAAATGGTGTAGTCGATGGCGAGTCGTGGTCCGAGCCCTGACCAATCCTGGTTATACGGAGGCTGCGGATCGACCAGAAAGAGCTGCTGTGCATGGTGATCGCGGTAATCCGCGAAGCTTCCATCGGCGTTCAAAAACCGCGGCGAAGATGTTCGTTTCGTCGCCTCGTGGATACGGCTATTGACTTCGTAACGCAATCCGTAGTTCACGGTTAGGTGCGGATTCGTTTTCCAGCTGTCCTCGAAATAAAAATCATAAGCCTCGCGGCGCACGCCGGCTTCGTCGAATTTGGCTCCGGTCGGCGTAAAGCCCGCGGGGACGGTTGCGTTGTACGAATACGGAGTGGCCGTCAACAATCCCACGAGAGAATCCGGCAATGGATCGCCAACCTTAATATTGTGTGTCCCACTTGCAGATGGAATCAACACTTGCGAATACGCGGTGCCACCACCAAATGAATACGCGCCATTCGGACTGATTCCGAAAATGGTGGAATCGCGGTTGACGCGGATTTCCGCTCCCCATTTGGAAGTGTGCGGGCCATGAATCGTCGTCCAATCTTCCCGGAGTTGATACAGGTTCGAATACGAGCCGAAGATCGAACCTCCGGGAGCGTTGTAGCCCTGAAACAGCCCGTCCCCGAACCCAAGCGCAGGTTGCCTGTGGTTGATGGCCGGGAAAAACGGCGTGCTCCGAATGTAACTCAACGCCGTATCGGAGCTCGTGTAAGGCGAGAATGCACGCGAATATCTCACGGTCGCGTCGCGCTGATGATCGAAGAACTGAATCCCAAAGCTGGGATCGATGACGGTCTGGTCCGGATTCGTGACCGGGCCAGTTACATGGTTCAAGCTGAAGCGAGTAAGCAGGCTGGATTTATCAGAAGTCTTGTGGTCCACGCGAATTGAAAACTGGTCTGTCGTAGTCGAGACTTTCGAGAATGCCTCGTAAGTGCGCGGGCCGTACGGTCCACTCGGCGCGTTAGGCAGAGGATAATGATCGAGAACAGACTGTATCGCGGTGCTCACAGGAACCATGAGAGTGTCACCCGGATACGTCGTCGTATCGATTCCCTGACGCTCAGCAAGCGTTGGAACCGGTAGAACCTGAGTGGTTCCGAGCACCTGCCGAAAACCTTGATATTCCCCGAAGTAGTGAGTGCGTCCGCGCCCGTTATAGATTCCTGGAACCACAACCGGCCCACCGTTGGTGAAACCGAACTCATTGCGGACAAAGGGCGGAATCCGCCGGTGACTGATTGCGCTGGGATGGTCGAAATAATTTCGTGCGTCGAATGCCGCGTTGCGAAGAAATTCAAACATGCTGCCGTGGATCTGATCGGTGCCGGACTTTGAAACAACATTTGTATAGCTCGCCCCACCATGACCAACGTCGGCGGGCATGACGCCTGAGTTTGATTGCACCTCCTGAATCGCATCCACATTGAAATTGGAAAATGTGGCGCCGCCCATCTCGGGGTCGGTCGTATCCGCACTATCAAGCGCGAACACGGTTGCTGTACCCCGCTGGCCGTTGACGGCAAATTGTTGAGTAAAGTTCGCCGCGCCATTCGTGTCTGTCATGGTGCCGGCCGCCAACAGTAGCAACTTGCTGAAGTCCCGGGAATTTAGCGGAAGACTGGAAACCGCGCCGCTAGAGAGATGTTCTCCTGCGCCGTTGCCTATGTTTATGTGACTCTGTGAGCGATAGGTCCTGTTAATGAGAATTACCGACAGCTCGTATTCCCCGGCAGCAAGATTGAGAAATTGGAACTTGCCATCGGCGGATGTTGTGCTCGAAATCGGAACGAGAGTTTGCATAGAGATGGGCTGGAGTTCGACAATGGCGCCGTCCGCGGGAGCGCCATCACCACTCGAAACGATGCCGCTCCACGATCCGCATGAGGATGAGGCAATGGTGACTGAGGGAAATGATGTGAGAGCGATGAGTCCAATAAGGCGAAGCCGCCGCAACATCCCGGAAGTATATCTTCTTGCCGGACGCGAGATCCTCGGTTTTCCTGAGCGTGGCCAGATCGAGCACAGAAGAAATCCCGCCACTAGATACCTGCTGTTAACGGGCGATTGCACTCAAACCCCTCGTTTGCGGGGTCAATGAGTAATGGGGATTTTGCAACAGCTATACTGCATTGGGACGAGACCACGATGAGACGCAGCATTATGCACGCGCTCACGCCGCTTCTGATCCTGTGTGCCCGCATCGTGATTGCTCAAGCACCGACACCCTCGGCTGCGATTCACACGACAACCTCAAGGTAAAAGTTGAGCACGTCTCTTTTGCAACCGAGGACGCTGGGGCTCATCTACGCCGACCTTCCTCTGGGACGATCAATCTGCCGCATCACATACCAGGAAAAAGTAAGTTTCAGTGCGTGGCGGTTTTCGATTGAGCTAGCGGATGCGAGAAGGGCCTGTCTCCAATCGCAAACGTACCGCGCAATCTTTTAACATCTGCTCCTCCCACCGTGGGCGCTTCGGGTTCTTGGGATGCGTAGTCGCACTGGAAATTCTTCCGGTCAGATGTAAGAACACTGCGGCGGAATGTTTGTAGGCCGGAACGGGGTCGCGGAAAGCGATGTTTCCTAAATACTGAAGCGCATCCGAAAGCTCGTAATAAGCAGCGTCCCCCGCTTCCCAGAGGCGGTCCCGCTCAGCGAATTTTTCCGGCGCAAACGTTGCCAGGCCCAGAAGATAGTCGGACCCGTATTCAATCATGTCGATTCCGAGATCGTTGCCGGTGTATATGCGAAACTCGGGGCGATGCTGGTCGCGAACACACAGCCTCTTCAGCTCAAGCATGCGGTCGAGCGATGAATGCTTCATGCCAGTGATTTCGGGAATATCGAGCAAACGCCGGAAAGTTTCATCGTCAAACATTTCGCCATTTGGCGCAAAGCTCGGGCTGAGTTCAAAGGCCAACACCTGAGGATAGCCGTGCGAAGCTGCCTGATAGGTGGCGGCCCTTTCAGCAGCGGACTTGCCGTGCAGTCGCGCCGACTGAAACATGATGGGAATACCGCCAATATTGGCAATGGCATCCATCTGCTGGCGATAGAGCGGGACGACATCGCCACAATCATGTTCGATAAAAGCGCCCGCAACGAAAGGAACGTTGCTGCCGAGAGCTTCCCGGGCCCAGCGCAGCACGTCGCGCCGTTCTGTGGCGCTGAGAAAATTCACATAGCCAGTATCCATGTTGACGGCATTCATCAAGCCGCAGCGGTGGGTTGCAATGATGTGCTCCTGGAAGGCCTCAACAGCAACCGTTCCATCCTCTTTATAGGGCAGCAAGACGGCGGCGATGCCTTGCACCCTGCGGCGCAGCCTTTTTGCTTTGATTAAATCTTCAATAGCTTGGGGCATTGTCTCGTCTCAAGTGGTGCCCTGGCCCACAATTTCGCTCGATGAATTTCGCGGTTCGATTCCCTTCGCCAGATTCAGCTTGTTCGCCCACTCAGAGTCCTTGTAATAGCTATCGAGCGGGAAACAGCCGGAGGGCAGCCCGTTGCGCGGGGCAGTTGTGCAATCGCTGAAAGTCCGGCAGATACGTTTGCGCTGCGAAGCGCGACCTTGGGTTGCATCCCAAAGAATCTCCGGATACGTCAGTACTATCCGCCCTAAGCCGACCAGATCGACCCAACCTTCGCGCACCGCCGCTTGCGCGACGCGCGGCAGAAATTCCTGCAAGTAGCTGTAAGCGGAGCCCATGATGATCAGGTCTGGGAATTGCGCTTTCAGCGTCCGTGTTGCTCCCATCTGGCGCGCGACTCCAACCAGCGGATCTTCCGGAGGCTGATATCCATCGCAAGGCGGATAGAGCGCGGGCCTCTGGATATGCGGCGTGTAGTAAGGACTGCCCGCCGTAAGATTCACCAACCGAATTCCAAGCCGTTGGAGAAGATCGAGAAAACGCGTCGCTTCGGCCAGGTCCATCATGGTGGGATTTTCTGAGTTGACGCCGAATCCCCATCGGTAAGGAATAAGGTTGTCGCCATCCTCGGGAATGCCCGGGCCCAACTTGCCATTTGAGGACTGGCTTGGATCCGGGAAGAACGGAATCATATCGAACGCGGAGAGCCTGACGCCAATCTCCAGCTTCGGCGCTAGACATCGCACGCCTTCCAGCACCTCCCGAAGAAAACGGGTACGATTCTCAGCCGCCGCGTGATGAAAGTCTGCGATGATGGCTTTGATTTCGGGATCTGTGATCAGCGGGTAAGAAACGGATAGGCGCAGGCGCTTGTCGAGAATGGGATGGTGATACGCGATGTGCGGCTCATTGCGCGTCTGCGAATTCGGCTTACAGTATCGGCCTGAGTGGGTAAGCTGCAAGCCAATCAGCGGCGGCTCGCCAGATGCAGTCGTTCTTCGATGCTCATCGATCAGCGTTTGCCGGAGCTGCGCGAGTCCTTTCTTCGTGTGCTCCGCGATGACGAGTTGATTGGGGTTGGCTCGGCCATCATGCGAAACGGCAACGGCTTCCCCGCCCCAGATCAGTCCGGCGCCACTCTGCCCGAAGCGCTGCCAACGGCGGATTGTCGCCTCGCTCGGATTTCCATCCGAAGTTCCGTCCCAACCCTCCATCGGCTGCACTGCAATGCGATTGGTGATTTTCAAGTCGCCGCAAGACATTGGCTGGAGCAAAGGAGAATCCTGTCCATGCAACACTCTCTCGTCACATGGAACGTCCACGTTCAGCGAGTGTACGTGCTCTCTGAATCGGTTTGCATGCTTGAGGCTGGCGAGGCGCACAATGGGCACACTCATGCGGCCCTCCTCTCTTTTGGCAGCAGAGAAACCGCTGAAGCTCCAAGCAATGCCATACCGACGAGTACTACGCAACCGTAGCTGTAACTGCCGGTACTATCGCGCAGGTGCCCGACCCACCAGGGCGCAAGCGCTTCAGCAACGCCCCCGGCAGTCAATAGCACGCCCATCAGACGGCCCAGAATCTGCACGCCAAAGATCTCGGCGGCCATCAGCGGGATAATCATGTAGTCTCCGCCCAGCCCGATGCCAAAGATCGCGGCTGCGATCGAAGTCGTCATTGGATGATGCGCCAGAAATATCAGCGGAATGGCGCCCGCAACCAAAAGATAAATCAACAGCATCACGTACTTCTTGTCGAAACGGTCTGCCAGCCATCCCATCACTAGACGACCAATGATGCTGAAACCGAGCACGAGCGATAAGACTTGCGCCGCCTGCGACTGGGTATAGTTCCGGTCCAGACTAAGAAAGAGCTTGAGGCTTTGTTGCGTTCCGCTAACTGCGGCAATTGAGCACATGCTCCCGATGATCAGCAGCGCGAACGAAAATGTCTTGAATGCCCTCTTCACGTCGGCACTCGTGCCCTGGGGTTGCGCTTTGGCAAGCGGCGCGGCGTCTTTTACGAACACCGCCAATGGGACCGCTATAACAATGATAACCAGCCCAAGGGCTTGCAGCGCCGTGTGCCACCCGAATCGCTCGACGAGAACATGCGACACCCAGGGAACACAAGTGCCACCAACCCCGATTCCGAGATACACGAATCCCATAGCTTTGCCGCGGGACTTCACAAACCAGCGTGAAACCAGAACCTGGCACGGCAGTGGTCCCCCACAAACGTAACCGACTGCGTTCAGCAGATAGAAGAAGTAGAACCAAGGAAGGGTCGTTACGCTCCCGAGGCCAAAAAGTGCGAGTCCAGCGATCAAAGTTCCTGCGATAAGAAGGCTGCGGGGACCGAAGCGGTCCACGAGCCATCCGGCGAGAAAGCCAAACAGCGGGCCGATGATCAACTTGCTAAAAGCGTTTCCTGACGTGACTTGTGCGCGGGTCCAGCCGAACTCGCGCACCATAAAGTCATAATAAAAAGGAAGACCCCACAGTGCGATTCCGACAACGCAAAATAGAGCAAGGAAGGAAACGAGAGCGGCGAAGTTGGCGGCGTTCCGGTCCGCTGGTTCGAGAGGACCGCCTGCTTCTCCGAGTGAATGCGCCGGAGAAACTTCCGCGGTCTCTGCTCCAGAGTGGGCTGTCATTATTATGGCGAGTGGCCGGTGTTCGCTTCGAGATTTAGATTACACCTGCGTGTCTGCGCCAGGACCGATGGCAACAACATAGTAGTTCGCAGGGCCGCTGCCAACGTTCTTGATTCCGTGCTCTTCATTCGAGAATGCGGATGATGATGCGGCGAGTGCGGATAGCCGTTCGGCGGCAGCGTGGATTCGTGTACCTCCACAGATTCGCCAGTCGCCAGCTTCCCTTTCATCATATGGCGAATCTGCGCGTGGTCGTTCTCTTCGACCGAAAGCTTGTCGAAATCGAAAGTAGCGGAGGACAGCACGTTTTCCTGTGCGGCAACCATCGGAACGGTTGCGGGCAACGCCGCCAGTGCGGGCAAAAGTGAACAGAGATCTCGTCGAGTCATCGCCATGACACACGTCTCCTGAATATGTTTTGAGCGCGGCAACTAACAATGGCAGTAGTCGCTCGACGTGTCAAACCTGAATTGCTAAAAGACGGATTTAGTCGCTAAACGCTTATCAATGGCAAATGCGACCCGTGGGGAGCGCCGAACAGCTAAACTGAAGTTGTTTCGCGCGTCATTTCACCGCTTCGCGGGCATGATCATGGGCGGGATGGCTAAACCTGAGGTTTTCTGGATCGCCACTCGGATTGTGCCCCGAATATATTGTTGATGAAAATCGCAGATTCAACAAAGTCGAGGCGTCCATCGCTTTCGGACCCATCTTGAACGCTCGTACGATAACTGGTCGGTGCGGGTAGGCTTTTTAAAATACTCACGCCCATCAATGTAAGCCATGAAACTCAAGGTTAAGATTGGTATGTCGCGCCGTTCTTGTTGACGATGGCGAAATGCCGGGGGCGACGTGGGGCACTCCAATGGGCGGCGCATGCTGCACAGCTGCGTTCTGCGGTTTCAAGATTCGGTTCTGCGTGGAGCGAGTTTTGTGACTCGGCCAGTATGGTTCCAATCAGAAACGAAGATGTTTGCATCGGAATCAACGAAGCAGCCGTGCGCTGCGCTGAACACGCCCGCCTTGACGTCGGTCGGATCGAGTTCATAATTCGCCCACTGCAGCTTCTGCGGATTATCGCCCAAAAAAGCAACTGGTGCGTTGTCTCCATCCAGAACGGTAACGCGGCCTTCCAATTCAGAAATCACAGCATTATGGCCGTGAAAGCTGACCTGGCATGGCCGCCGCAAGTGTTGGGTCACGGTGCGGACGTATTTGCCATCAAGGTCGAAATGGCACAAGCGCCGGTTTTCGCGATCGCATACCAGCAGCAGGGGCTGATCATAGCGCAGGTCAAGAGTGAGACCGTGAGAACAGTCGAGTTGCCCTTCATGGTTTCCTTTCTGCGCGAAGCTTCCCTTGTAATTGCCATTCCTGTCGAAACGGAAAATCCGCGAGTCTCCGTAGCCATTGGCGATGAATATGGAACCGTCCGGCGCAGGAACCGCAGCGGTAAGGCGCCACTCATTGGGAGCCTTAAAACCACCTTCGGGAGGAGCGGTGATTTTCAATACGACGGTGCCGTCGATCTTCATCTTTATAGACAACCAGTTCTCCGTGGGCGTGCCTTTCTGCACGGTGGCGTAGAAGAACTCCTCTCCGTGTTCTTCGGCGTGAACCATCGAATGAACTTCGGGATAGGCATTCGCTATGGTCCTGATCAAACTGCCATCGCGGTTGTAGACGAGCACTCCGGTTGTACTTTGCGTGCTGACATAGGTGTTGCCAGCCTTGTCCTGAGCAATTGCGCCATGCGTCCCTCCAAAGCTTGTCCCAGAGGGCAGCGATCCCCAGCCAGGCACAACTTCGTAGGTCCACTCGCCATTTCCAGTCAGGACAGTTGCCGATGCCGCCTTGTTCTCTTCCGCCGAACCAAGGGCTGACATCGCGGGTGCGCCAGCTGCGATACCCGCTACGCTCATGAACGTGCGCCGATTGAAGTTTGTCATTGAGTGCTCCTAAGGTCGATTTCCGCCGCTGATGCCGGTTCGGCGGGCGTATTAAAAAGATAAACGTGACGCAAGTTGGGAATGCTCTTCAAGGGAGCGACTGTGTCGCTGGTCACTTTTGTCGCACTCAGATTCAAGTAGGTGAGTTGCGACAACGAAGAAAGCCTGGCGAGAGTCCGTCCGCTGATGGCCGTACCCTCCAGATGAAGCGCCCGAAGACTCTTGAACTGGCTCAGAGTTTCGACGCCGGCATCTGTAACAGCGGTTCGTCCCAGTTCCGCCTCCACGATAAATGGCGCGAACCGTTGAAAGTTTGCGAGCTGCGCATCGTCGAAACTGGCGGCGACGTCGGTTGTGCGAAGGATGAGGCCATCCGATGGATTTGCTGAGACTGGCACCAGCTTCGCTCCTTGTGATTGCTGCATTTGCCGAATCTCGCCCATTAAGGCACTGTAATCGCCAACAGGCGGTGGTGCTTCCTCGTGATCCTCAGCAATGAAAATACCTGGGACGCTGCTCGCATCAGGAGAAGCTCCCTGCAGTACCCAGGCACGGATTCTCGCAATTTCGTCAGGCGTTAACGGCGCGCGGCCTTCGGCAGGCATAAAGTGAGGATCGGTTGGAGGAAGCGTCACCTTCTTTAACAGGAGACTGCCGTCAGGATTGCGGGGGGTAATGACGATGCCATCTTTACCTCCGGCCATGAGTGACTCATAAGAATCCAGTCGGAGACCGCCCTGCTCTTTATTCGTGCCATGACATGCGACACACTTCGTATCGAGAACTGTATTAATATGCCTTGCGAAAAAAGAATTGGGATGAGACGAGACCGCACTCGGAGCGAGAAATCTCTTGAGTGTGGGTGGCATGTACCTGGTCAAGTAGTCGCTTCCATGCGTAAGCGAGCCACCATGATGAGCGGTCCAGGCAAGAGTAATTAAAACAACACCGAGCAGGATGAAGTACGAGCGTGATTGCTGCCCTGCAAGCCATGAGCGGCGGACGGAGAGGCACAACAACAACTCAATTGCCAGCACGATTCCACCGCGCATGTGACGTGTGACCGTGGTTCCGATTTCCCCGCTGCCATAGGCCAATAGAAGTCCAAAAACAATTGCAGCAACGCAGGTTGCCAGGGCGACCTGCAACACAAAGCCTGCTGCTTCGCGCAAAGACAGACGCCTCGTTCCCGCAAACTCGAGCAGTGGCAGAAGCACAATCAGTCCGATAGGAAGGTGCACCAGCAAGGGGTGGAATCGGCCGAGGAATTGCAGCCAGTCAGCATGGGGTTTACCGTCCAGAGGAAAAAAGAGCGGCAAGAGCACAATAAGGACGCCAGCACAGACGGCACCGATCCACACTCGCGGAATCAGCCGTGCTCTCCGCAGTACATCACCAGCGGCGTCCACAACCTTCGCCGCGACGCTCACGCCAATATTCCTTGCACTACAAATGCCGCTACTGGACTGGTGAGCTTTTGATGCAAGCCTTGGAATTCGTAAGTAAATTTGTTGTGGTCAATGCCGAGGCAATGAAGAATGGTCGCATTAAAGTCCCGCACGTGCACTGGATCCTTTACAACGTTGTAGCTATAGTCGTCGGTCTCGCCAAACGTAACCCCGGGGCGGACGCCAGCGCCGGTCATCCACGTCGTGAAACAGCGGGGATGATGGTCGCGACCATAATTCTCCTGGCTCAGACCGCCCTGGCTGTACACGGTCCGCCCGAATTCACCTGCCCAAATGACCAGCGTGTCGTCGAGTAAGCCTCGCCGTTTCAGATCGGTCACCAGGGCATAGCAGCCGAGGTCTGTCTCGTGACAAAGCACTGGTAAGTTCCCGACGACATTGTCGTGCACGTCCCAACCTCGCTTATAGATTTGTGTGAAGCGAACACGACGTTCGGCCATGCGGCGCGCGAGCAGGCAGTTGTAGGCGAATGTGCCTGGCTCCTTAGCTTCTACACCGTAGAGTTCCCAAGTTGATTCGGGCTCTTTGCTGAGGTCGGTGAGTTCCGGCACCGAAGACTGCATACGAAACGCCATCTCGTATTGTGCGATACGCGAGTTTGTTTCGGGATCTCCCACTTCGGCGAGTGTCTGCCGATTTATTTCTTCCACCGCGTCCAGCATCTTCCGCCGCACATCGCGATCCACGCCTGCGGGATCTTGCAGATAAAGCACCGGATCGCCAACCGATCGCAGACCCACACCCGCGAATTCCGATGAAAGGAACCCGCTGCTCCACAAACGAGAAGAGACCGGCTGATTGTTCTCCTTAGGATTCGTCTTGGTCTGAAGGACAACGAAAGTTGGCAAATTATCGTTCATGCTGCCGAGGCCGTATGCCAGCCAGGCGCCGAGACACGGCTTGCCCGAATTCATATTTCCCGTATTCATGAGCATGATGGCTGGCTCATGGTTGATGGCATCAGTGTTGGTCGATTTAATCAAGGTGAGATCGTCCACCATGCGCGCCGTATACGGAAGCAAATCGCTGATCCAGGTTCCAGTTTGCCCATGCTGACTGAAGGGCCAATGTGCGGGAGCAACCGGGAAACGAGCCTGACCGGCGGTCATCCCGGTTAACTGCTGGTTGCCCCGAACGGAGGCTGGCATGTCTTTGTCGAATTGCGCGGCAAGGTTCGGTTTGTAATCAAAAAGATCAACCTGTGGCGGAGCGCCAGACATGAAAAGATAAATTGCGCGCTTTGCTTTAGGGGCGAAGTGTGGAAGCCCGAGATTGTTACCCCCGAATCCTGCCTGCGAATTGTTACCTGATGCGAAAGTGACGTGCCGAAAACTCGCTTCGCCGAAAAGAGTCGCCAACGATGCCCACCCTAACACTTTCCCGGCGCGCCCCAGAAATTGGCGGCGAGACTCACAAACCGACCACTCTTTCTTGAGCCCAGATGGAATGGGCAGATCCATCGGGGTGACCTTTTCTTCGCAATCGCTGCACAGTGGGTGCTGTTTCATACAGTCCTACTTATTTACGGTCTCATCGAGATTCAGCATTTCGCTGGCGATCATAGTCCAGGCGGCCAGTTCCGGCTCGGGGATCGAATTGTCCCGTTTCTTTTCGCCAATGTTCACAAGAGAACGGGCACCCTTTGGATCTGCCGAGTAGTGTTTCTGCATGTCGCTGAATGATTTCTCCAGAACCGTTGCCATCTGTGAAGGGGGATCATGCGCAAGCAATATCTGGCCCATGCGGTTTATCCTCTGCTCGGGATTCGGCCCGGTTTCGCGAATTACACGTTCAGCCAGGGCCCGAGCCGCCTCCACCCACTGCACATCGTTCATCGTCACTAAAGCCTGCAGCGGCGTATCGGTGCGCTGCCGCCTGGTGCAGACCACGTCTCTCACAGGAGCATCGAACGCATCCATGTTAGGTAGAGGCGCCATGCGTTTCACATACGTGTACATGCTGCGACGGTGAAGTGCATCGCCGTGCTCTTGCGCATAATGTACGGTGTCGCTGGTCGGGTAACTTACCTGTTCCCAAATACTCGGTGGTTGGTACGGCTTCACGCTCGGTCCGCCGATTTTATGTACCAACAGTCCGCCGGATTGCAGCGCGATATCTCGGACCATTTCGGCATCCATCCGGAACCGCGGGCCGTGAGACAAGAAAACATTTCTAGGATCTTTTACCAACTGCTGCGGGTTCGCCTTCGAGCTTTGCCGGTACGTCGCCGACATCACCATCAACTTGTACATGTGCTTGATGTTCCATCCGCTATCGCGGAACTCGACAGCAAGCCAATCAAGCAATTCGGGATGCGTCGGCCGTTGTCCCATTATTCCGAAGTCTTCAGTTGTCTCAACCAGCCCCGTGCCGAAAAGCTCGTACCACATACGATTCACGGTCACCCGTGCTGTGAGCGGATTGTCGGGACTAACGGTCCATTTCGCTAGCGCGAGGCGGTTGTGAGGTTCGTTCGGCGGTAGCGATGGAAGAAAGTGTGGCGTGTTGGCCTCAACTCGCTCAGTGCGCGCCGTGTACACTCCGCGTGTCAGCACATGAGCATAAGGGACAGTGGACTTTTCCCAGGAGACCAGTGTCAAATCGCCGCCAGCCGATAGCCGATCCAATTGTTCATTGAGCGAAGCCATTTCGCGCTGGACCCGCCGGTAAGTGGGATCAACATTTTGGAGGTAGAACTCGGTGCCGACGTGCCACTGGTCCGCCGTCCATTGCGATATCGGCCGAGTGGTGATGTCGGCTACGTGGTCCTCGAACGGGAGCCGTTTGACTTCGTCTGGCGCAAGAGTCCGCGCATAAAGACGGATGTCCTGGTAACGCGCCTCCTTCGCGGGATGCTCATCAGGATTGCGCCAGCCGAGTTGCATCGGAGCGTCCGTACGAATGCTCGAGCGGCCAAGGTTGTCGTTCAGCACATGCGTTGCGATGGAAACACCATTGACGTAAATCTTGATCCCAGCGGCGCGGCCTGAGCCGTCATAGGTGAAGAAAATGTGCTTCCAGGCGTTGTCAAGCGGCAGAGGCGTCACAGCGGCGACACGGATGGCGATCTCCGGCGTATTGTCGATCGGCTTTTCATTGGGTTTTGACTTCTTCGCTTTGGCTTCTGCCTGTTCCTTCGCTTTTGACTTCTTCTGTTCCTCTTTTTCGGCTTTTAGCTGTTCAGCCGGCTTATTCGGCGCCAGATCCTTTTTGCTGAGATCCTGCGGCGTAGGATAATCAAAAGGCTCCTTCGCTTCTGGTGGCTTCTTGCCTGAGCCCTTCTTATCTTCCTTTTTCGGCTTGCCGCCTTTCGGTGCTTGATTGACCAAAGCCACGCTTATCGCGCCGTTGTCGTCAGCGGCGAGCTCCCACCCGCGATCGTGCTGCGTCGATTCCATCTTCGATATCAACGTTCCGAAGCTGCCGGGATGAAATGGCGCGGACCGGAACATGAACCAACCTCCCGCAGAGAACGCATGGCTCGCTTGGAAATCACCAGCCTGTCCAAGCAGCACTCGCGTGCTGGATTGCATGCGGAAGTCGGGCCAGAGCCAAGTGGTCTCACCCCATTGAGCGTTCATCGTGGTTGTTTTGAAGCTCGAAGGATTCGCATTGGGGGCGGTGTTTTTCAGCAGTTCGCCGCTGCCCTCATCCAGCCGAAGACGAACATTCAGTCCGTCGGTTGAGACTGGACGCGCAAGATCTTTCTTAGTTGCCAGCCAGTGCGCCACCAGACTGCCGGCGTCGAGATGCATTGAATTCAGTTTTCCCCGAAGTTCTGAGCGGTGGGCCAGTACGCTGTTGTACACCAGTTCTTTGTCGGCTTTCGGAACACGGACGACAGGCGTCCATACCGGGCGATCGTCATTGAACGGCTTTTCGTCGAGATTATTGAAAAACGCGCTCAGGGCATAGAAATCGTGCTGAGTGGTTGGATCGAACTTATGATCGTGGCAGACTGCGCAACCCACAGTAAGTCCCATGAATGTGGCGCCGAATGCTTCCGTGCGCTCACGTGCGATGTTGACGCGCAACTCCTCGGGAATTGTGCCACCTTCGTTGCTGCTGACACCCAATCGCACATAACCGCTGCCGATCAGGGGATCGATAGTTTTCATTGGCATCAGGTCGCCAGCGATCTGCTCGACGGCAAATTGATCGAAGGGCTTGTTGCTGTTGAACGCGCGGATCACATAATCGCGGTAAGGCCAGATGTCACGGCTGTTGTCGAAATGCAGACCGTAAGTATCGGCGTACCGGGCGTAGTCGAGCCAGTAGCGTGCGCGTTGTTCCCCGAAAGTCGGCCTAGCGAGCAGTCCGTCGACAAGATGCTCGTATGCGTCAGGCGACGAGTCGTTTAGGAATGCACTAACTTCCTCGGGCGTAGGCAATATCCCGGTGAGGTCAAGCGTTACACGGCGAATGAGCGCCGGCCTGTCAGCCTCCGAAGATGGCTGCAAACCTTCTCTCTCGAGTTTTGAGAAGATGAAATTGTCGACGGCGTTCTTCGCCCAAGCGTCGCTCCCGCGATCATGGGGAACAGCCGCGCGACTCGGAATTTCGAAAGCCCAATGCGGGCGGTAGATAGCGCCTTGCTTGATCCATTCCTTGAGAGTCGCGATCTCGGCTGCGCTCATCGGCTTGGCCTCGCCTTGCTCAGTTTGCGGCATGAGATATTTCGGATCTTTCGACTCGATTCTCTTGACCAACTCGCTCTTCTCAGGATGATCCGGGACGATCGCGTCGCGACGGCCCTCGCGCTTCTTCATCGCCCACTCAGCGAGATCGAGCCGCAAGCCTGCCTTGCGCATTTCCGGGTCAGGACCGTGACAACTAAAACATCGGCTGGCCAGGATCGGCTGTACATCCTGATTGAAATCGAGGCGTCGCGCAATCTGCGTTCGATTGCAACCGACTCCGCTCATTGCGAGAGCCACAACAACAAGACAAAAACCGGAGCATGCCGCCTTGCTGGAATCACAAACCGGCTGTCGGGAAGGATTACGGCAGGATGCGGAATGTGAGTCCCGTAAGCGATTCAAAGGTGGCTTATATATCGCTGATGAGTAGGGTTGGAATGCGTGGGTCATCCGACAGCGATATCCACGAATAGGAACAAATGCCGAATCACACTTCTTCCAAGACGAGAAGTTTCTCACTGCCCGGAATGCTTGTCAACGCTAGCCTTTGGCGCCAAAATACAATAGGGTTGTGGCCACAGCGCGTGCCGGCTATTCTTTTTTTGGCACGGAACCGATAGACGACCTGCTTAGTAGTATCCTCACTCGCCAAGCATTATTTAGAAACGAGCGAATGGCGCGAATTTTTGTAATCAGGGCTATTGAAAAGTTCCTTCCCGCAAAAACTCGCACAAATAAATTCACGTCAGCATGCGTGAACTTGAAATTCCTGGCTGTTCTCACGTTATTGTGTGCGTTTCCGCTGCCGATGGAGTGCCGGCGCGGGAACTGGACCTTGAAGGGCTCACGACGAGTCGAATCCGGAAACATAGACATCGGCTGCTACCAAAGCAAATAGGAGAAGGGCATGTTGAAATTTGATTTAAATCGTCGCGAATTCCTAAAGGTCTCCGCTGGAGCCGGCGCCGCCTTGGCCATGCCAACTTCAGGACACACTGCCGCCACTTCCAAAATGATCGGCATCCAGGTCGGCGCAATCTCCTTTGTGGATGAAGGTACCGAGAAAGTTCTGGATATTCTTCAGGAACGTGCCTGCGTGAATACCCTCTTTCTTGCAGTATTCACCTATGGTCGAGGTATCGCCGGACGACAAATTCCGGGCCAGCCGCTGCCCGATCATGGCAAGCAGGAGTACGATCTCAATTTTCACGGCGGGAACTTCGCCACTCCTCATCCCCAGTACTACAAGAACACGGTTCTCAAAGAAACTCGCGCGCCCGATCACGGCGACCTGGACATCCTGGCCGAAGTGCTCCCTGCCACCAAGAAGCGTGGCATGAAGGTCATCTGCTGGCTTGAGGACGTGTTTCGCACCGACCTGCCGAACATCGGGAAACTTCAGGAGCGAGATCTATACGATCGGAATGCCGAGACGTTGTGCGTCAACAATCCGGACTATCGGAATTTCCTGACAGGCTTGGTCGAGGACTATGCCCGTTCCTATGACATCGACGGAATTATGTGGGGATCCGAGCGGCAGGGTGCGCTTTGCGACAGCCTTGGAGCTACGCATGACACACCGCCGATCGATCCTGGCAAGGTAACTTGCTTCTGCGAGTTTTGTCAGAGCAAAGCGAAGGAGCGCGGCATCAATGTGGCGCGCGCCAGGCAGGGGTTTCTGGAGTTGGAAAAATTCGTTCGCTCGGCGCGGAGCGGCACACGACCTGTGGACGGCTATTACGTTCAATTCTGGCGGCTACTATTGCGGTATCCCGAACTAGCCGCCTGGGAAATGATGTGGACGGACAGCCTTCGCGAGACTTACGCCGCAATATACAAAACGGTAAAGACAGCCAAGCCCGCGGTTCCGGTGGGTTGGCACATCTGGCACAACAATTCCTTCAATCCGATCTACCGCGCGGAACAGGACCTGCATGAGCTCTCGAATTATTCGGATTTCATAAAGATCGTCATGTACAACAACTGCGGCGGCGAGCGGATGGCTCTATATGCCGACAATATCGGCTCGACGCTTTATGGAGATCTCTCGAAACAGAGCCTGATCGATCTTAACTATGCACTGATGGGATTCAAAGAACGCAGCTACGATCAGATTCCTCACACAGGGCTTTCCGCTGACTACGTCTACCGTGAGACGAAACGCGCACTGGAGGGTGTTGTTAGCACAAGGACTTTGATCTGGCCGGGGATTGATGTCGATATTCCGACCGAACCCAATCACAGCAAGTGTACCCCGCAAAGCGTTAAGGAAGCAGTTCTGGCGGCTTTCCGCGCTGGCGCTCCAGGCGTGCTTCTCTCTCGCAAGTATTCCGAGATGCGGCTCGCCAATCTCAGCGGCGCTGGAGAAGCGATTCGCGAGTTGAGACTATCCGATTGAGAAGCGCTCGCCAGAGCGCCTGTTACGCACTTTCATTAGCCCGACCCCATAACCTCGAAGAGTTCAAAATGTCCTTATGAGCTTGCCATCTGAGAGTTCATCCGCTGGTATTGCGCATCCGGCAACTACTCGAATAGATGGTAAGCACCTTCCGAATGTGGTGTGCAATCAGGCTCTCTGGCGTTCCAGCCAATTCCCCTGTCCGAATTCTGTCGTACTGCTCGGGGAAATGCTGGCTGATCAGCGTAAGCGGAATTTCCTCTGACGAAAGATTGCGGAGAAGGAGATCCACTTCTCTCTGCACCGCGGGATCCGGCCAGTAGTAACGGCAGCGATCGCTGTAGCTGAATTGGCGCGAGACCGATTGCATCGCCTCGTCCTGATCGCCGAAATAGCCTTGCCAATGCACCGGATTGCGAAGCATCGCAGCATTCAGCGTCTTGATCACTGCAGAGAGCCGGGTCTTCTTATTGTTGCCCAACCAATCACGTTCCATCGCCGACAGTGCAAATACCGCTTCGCGGTAGGCGAAGGTCAGCCAGGGACCTACTTTAAAGATCGCGAAGTGATCCTGCACCATTTTTCCCAGAGCATTCGGGGTCTGGTAGTCGGTGGAATGGGCCTCGTAAACGAGGGCAGGCGATTCCGGCAGGTATTTCCGGAGTTGGCTCGTTTTCTCAGGATCGTAGTCGAACACCTTCGCATCGCTAAAATCCGCTCCGGATTGAACGACCAAGCCAATCACGCGCTCCCATGGGTCATGCAATCCTTGCGCGAAAAATGCGGTCTGGAAGCTATCGAGGGTACGGCGGATGTGCTCAACTGTCGTAGCCTGCGGTCCTCGGGCACCCGATTGTTCGCCGCCCGGCACTGGCACTTCCGTCCCGATGACATAAAGAGGAGCGGGCAACTCGTCTGGTCGTTCTGCGCGGGCACGTTCGGCGACTGCGCAAATTTGAGCAGCGCGCTGCGCGACGGTTTCATCGTCGAGCGTTGGCCGATCACCGCCGCATGGCATGCTTGCATCGAGATGAATCTTCTGATATCCGGCTAGCGCACAGGCACGTGCCAGTGCACAGGCCTTTTCAACGGCGATCTCGCCTGCCTCCGCTCGCCATGGATAGGGACCCAGGTGATCGCTGCCGATAACCAGTCTCTCGAGCGAGAGTCCGACTTCTTGCGCAATGGAACGAAGAAAGGCGACGAATTGCGCTGGGGTCAGTCCGGTGTAACCGCCGAATTGATTGACCTGATTTGACGTGGACTCGATCAGCAACCCGGAGTCGTCGTCCAGCGCTTGCTGCATGGCGGCGCGGAGCACGCTGGGATGTGCGGAACAAACTGAGTAGAGGCCAACGGGTTGCCCGTTTCGATTCGCATCCAGGATGCCCCGGAGCCACGCCCTTCCTGATTTGCTCATATTGGGACTCATAAAATTATCACTACCACCTCTCGGATTGTGTCTGGAACACGGGCTATTCGGTATGAGCGCAGAGTTGGCGAGCCAAAACGTAGCTGTTGTAATCGGGCGAGATGATTCTTCACTCATTGACCCCACGATGAGGCCATCTACGCAGCCCATCAGTGCCAGGGTGTGCGCGTATTTGCAGGTACTTAGCAGTCTGCCACAGACAACCCTGGTGTTCTCGCGTGTGGCAGCGCTAATGGCTCCCTTGAGCTATGTGCACAATGTCCTGCGATGAGGCCCAGTAGTGGGTTCTATCGGTGATGCGGGTCGGCGTGCACTGGACCGAGTACGGGCTAGTCAGCGTGGTTTCCGAAGTCGTGCTATAGGTTCCGTTCGTGCCAGTGTTACCCGAAAATTCCTTTCCTGCGGCTTCGTCCCAGTTGCCGAAGACCTCGACGCCACTCACGGCTCTCCCACTGTTGTCCACAACAGTAACCGTACATGTGGCGGTGGTGCTCCCCAGGCTGAGGCTGATACTGGAAATGTGCACTGGAATAAGATTTTGCGCATTGGTTCCGGTCACTGCATTGGCTTCATTAGACGGAGCGCTAAGGTTTCCGTTCTGATCGACAGCAAGAACGTAATAATAGTAGGTCTGATTGGCGGTCAGACCGGTGTCCTGATAAAAGAGCTGATTTGTGTTGCCGACCAACGTCGAACTGCTGGGGATGAAACTGCTCGAGGTCGAGCGGTAAATATTGTAGTGATCGACAAAATTGTTGTCGGCGCTCTGACTCCAATTGAGATCGAGTTCCTGAAAGTCAAAGGCTGAAGCAGTGACGCTGGGTGGCGCCGTGGGCGCGGTCGTGTCAGCAACATTCGGGTTCCAAAAAGTCGCAGTCGCGGTCCAACCATTCAGCGGCAGAATCCGGTAGGCATCGTAGAAGTGAATGGCCATGCCGTGGAAACCGGCGTCGCTGGCGTAGTTGCTGTAAATCTGACTAAGCTGCCCCTCCATATAGGAGTCGGCATTGGTATAGAAGGAGATCTTGGCGGGGTCGCCGCTGGAATTGATATCGGTAGTTTCTACGGCAATGAACATCGGCTTGCCGATCTGGTCGGCATAACTCACCACGGGACTGGCTTGGTCCTCGATGTTTCCGTTCCCGCCAGCCAGATTGCGATAGCACATCTCAGTCACATAATCCAGGATGTCCTGCGAGTGTTGAGCCACCGTCTCCCTTGTTCCATTCCAGGTAACAGTTACTCCT
>QHZW01000284.1 GCA_003224815.1 Acidobacteriota bacterium
CGCTGGAATTATCTGGGCGCGTGGGGTTACGCGCTGAAAAAGTCCGGCGGCGACGAATCTAAGGCCCGCGACTTCATAAGCAAACTTTATAAAAACGTGCCTGTGCTCGATTCTGGCGCGCGGGGTTCAACGACCACTTTCGTGGAGCGTGGAATCGGCGATGTGCTCATCGCGTGGGAGAACGAAGTCCTTCTTGGCGCAAAGGATCTGGGCCAGAACAAATTCGATGTCGTTGTTCCCTCAGTCAGCATTCTTTGCGAGCCCACGGTCAGCCTGGTGGACAAAGTAGTGGACAAACACGGCACCCGCGCTGTCGCGCAAGCCTATCTCGACTATCTCTACAGCCCTGAAGGGCAGGAGATCGCCGCGAAGCGCTATTACCGCCCGCGCTCGGATGCGGTGCTGAAGAAATATGCCGGACAGTTCCCAAAAGTGAAGCTGTTCACGTTGTCGGAAATCGTTGGTGACTGGCAAAAGACACAGAAGACGCACTTCGCCGATGGCGGGGTTTTCGACCAGATCTATCAACCAAACCAATAATCCATGCGACTGAATTTCAAACAACAAAGCATTTTGCCGGGATTCGGGCTCGCCCTCGGCTTCACCGTGCTTTACCTCAGCCTGATCGTGCTGATCCCGCTCTCGGCGACGTTTCTGAAAGCGTCGACCTTGACCTGGCAGCAGTTCTGGCACATCGTGACGGCGCCGCGTGCGATAGCTTCGTATCGCTTGAGTTTTGGAGCGTCGGCAATCGCAGCTGGAATCAATCTATTCTTTGGCCTGATCGTTGCATGGGTTCTGGTGCGTTACGAATTTCCCGCAAAGAAATTGTTTGATTCCCTGGTGGATTTGCCATTTGCGCTGCCGACTGCCGTTGCCGGAATCGCGCTCACAGCGATCTACTCGCGTAATGGCTGGCTGGGTCAGTATTTTGACCGGATCGGCATTCACTCCGCGTATTCGCCTTTGGGTGTAGTTATTGCGCTCACCTTTACTGGATTGCCGTTCGTGGTCCGGACCGTTCAGCCGGTGCTGGAAGATCTCGATAAAGAAATGGAAGAAGCAGCGGCGAGCTTGGGCGCCGATCGTTGGCAGACCATCACTCGCGTACTGGTTCCGGCGATCATGCCGGCGGCACTGACCGGTTTCACCATGGCGTTTGCCCGGGCAGTCGGGGAGTACGGCTCCGTCGTGTTCATCTCCGGAAATATGCCGATGCGTACCGAGATCACGCCGCTGCTGATCATTACCAAACTTGAGCAGTACGATTACGCAGGCGCTACCGCAATTGCTGTCGTGATGCTCGTGGTTTCTTTCGCGATGCTGCTTTCAATCAATCTTCTCCAGGCATGGAGCGGCGGGCGCACCAGAGCAAAAGCAGCGGCGGCGATCGTAGCTCCGGCGTTTAGCGAGGCATAACCAGGCAATCTCATGGCGACAACCTTCACAATCCGTAACCTAGGTCTTCCGGTCAGCCGCCGTGCCGCTGCGGCCACCAGTGAACAGGCCTGGATACGCTGGTTGCTGATTGGAACCGCCGTTGTATTCCTCGCCGTGTTTCTCTTCATGCCCCTGGCTGTCGTGTTTACCTCAGCGCTGGCCAAGGGAGTTTCAGTTTACTTCTCTGCCTTGCGCGAGCCGGACGCTCTCGCCGCAATCCGCCTGACTTTGATTGCTGCAGGAATCGCGGTCCCGCTGAACCTGGTTTTCGGAATCGCCGCCGCCTGGGCCATTGGTAAATTCGATTTCTTCGGCAAGAGTTTCCTGACAACTCTCATTGACTTGCCATTCTCGGTCTCTCCGGTTGTCTCAGGACTGATTTACGTGCTGATCTTCGGATTGCAAGGGCTACTCGGTCCCTGGCTGGCGGCGCATGACATCAAAGTTATCTTCGCCGTGCCCGGAATTGTGCTGGCGACGACGTTCGTCACATTTCCTTTTATCGCACGCGAACTGATTCCTTTGGTCGAGGCGCAGGGGAACGAAGAAGAGGAAGCGGCTCTCACGCTCGGTGCCAGTGGCTGGCAAACCTTTTATCGAGTCACACTCCCCAACATCAAATGGGGACTGCTCTACGGCGTGATCCTCTGCAACGCTCGCGCCATGGGTGAATTCGGCGCAGTTTCGGTGGTTTCCGGACACATCCGCGGCCGCACCAATACCATGCCGCTGCACATTGAGATTCTGTACAACGAGTATCAGTTCGCGCCTGCATTTGCGGTCGCGTCACTGCTTGCGTTGCTGGCTTTGGCGACGTTGTTCGCCAAGACCGCTGTGGAGTGGAAGTCGCGCCAGCATGCGAAGGAGCTGGCAAGAATGGGAGAAGCAGCATGAGCATTGAAGCTCTCAACATCAGCAAGCGTTTTGGCCAGTTCGCTGCGCTCGAAGGCGTGAACCTCGAAATCAATCGCGGTGAACTCGTCGCGCTGCTCGGACCTTCCGGATCTGGCAAGACCACCTTGCTGCGTGTCATCGCCGGCCTCGAATTCCCCGATTCAGGTACCATCCGTTTCAATGGCAAAGACATCAGCGACCGCACTGCTCGCGAGCGTCAGGTTGGGTTCGTATTCCAGCACTACGCGTTATTCCGTCACATGACCGTTTTCGAAAATATTGCTTTCGGGTTGAAGGTCCGCCCTCGCAGTAGCCGTCCGTCACGCGAAAAAATTCGCGCCAAAGTGCAAGAGTTGCTCCGCCTCATTCAACTTGAAACTTTAGCGCAACGATATCCCTCACAGCTTTCCGGCGGACAGCGCCAACGAGTGGCACTCGCCCGCGCCCTCGCCGTGGAGCCGAGCGTTCTGTTGCTAGATGAACCTTTCGGTGCGCTCGACGCCAAAGTCCGGCTGGAGCTGCGCCGTTGGCTGCGACAGTTGCATGACGAAATTCACATCACCAGCGTCTTCGTGACGCACGATCAGGAAGAAGCGCTGGAAGTGGCCGATCGCGTTGTGGTAATGAACCAGGGCCGGATCGAGCAGGTTGGCGCGCCCGACGAAGTTTACAACCACCCCGCCAGCCCGTTCGTTTACAACTTTCTCGGCAACGTGAATCTCTTCCACGGCCGCGTCGATGATGGCAAGACCTACATCCAGGAAACCGCCACCGGTCAGGTTCTATACGTGCGTCCGCATCTTCTTGAGATCGCCCGGTTGCCGAATGGCGGCAGCCATTTCCGGGCGCGTATCAAGCAGATCAATTCGGCTGGTCCGCTGGTGAAGGTTGAGGCTATTGCAGAGTGGGGCGACTCGGTCCGCGTAGAGATGCCGCAAGAGCGATTCCAGAACCTGCAACTCGTCAAAAACGAAGAGGTCTTCATCATTCCGAAGGATGTAAAAGTCTTTGCGAAGAGGGAACCGGCGTAGAGCAGCCCCCGACGAAAACAGTGTCTCGTTTCCAGTTTGTGTAATTGCTTTGGCAGAAGTGTTCAGTGCGTTCCTAAAGTCTACTAAGATAGTATAGTTACTTGTAATTAAAAAGCCGGCGCAATTTTAGTCGTCGATTTCAAAAGGGAGACATCACTTTAATGAAGCTCACGTTCTGGCGGTTGGGGGTTCTTACGATTGTTCTGGGAGTTACGCCATTGCTGGCCCAGACCAGCAATACGTCAACCAGAAAGAAAGCCAAGGCGGCAACTGTTCCCGCAGCGTCGCAGCAAGATGTTGAAGCGCTGCGCGACATTGTAGCCGCGCAACAAAAACAGATCGAAACGCAGAGCCAGCAGGTCCAGCAATTGCAGGATCAGCTCAAACAGGTCCTCGATTCGGTGCAGCAGGCCAATGCCAATGCTCAGAAGGTCCAGAGCGGCGCCGATCAAGCACAGGCAACGGCCACACAAGCACAGCAATCGGCGACTGAAGCGGAGCGCCTTGCTACCCAGGCATCCTCAGCTGCCGCCGACGCCAAAACGACAGTCGCCCAGGCGGACCAGACACTCGTCAAGCGAGTACAAGGTGTCGAGAACAGTCTGAAGAAGGTCGGCCCGTTTGCTTTCAGCGGTGACTTCCGTCTGCGGGATGAGCCGTTCTTCGGCGGTCCTTCGGATCAGTCGCAGGTACGCAACCGCGAGCGCTTTCGCCTTCGCTTTAATGCGAATGCAAAACTGAATGACGATATCAATGGCGGATTCACGTTTGCATCTGGCGACATTAACGATCCCATTTCCACCAATCAGACGACCAATCAGTTCTACACCCGCAAGCCACTCGCCATTGACAAGGCGTTTATCAA
>QHZW01000285.1 GCA_003224815.1 Acidobacteriota bacterium
TCAGAAAGTTTGCGCGCGACCGGAATAGCGGCTTGTGAATTCTTAGTACCATCCAGCGGAAGAACAATAGTCTCAATCGATCTCGTGCTCTGCGGCGCCGATCGGATCGCGCCGTTCCAGTCAGACAATGCCGCCGTCATATAAGCTCCTTCCGCTCCCCCTGCCATGGTCGCCAGCCCCGGTCTGTTCGCTCAGCCACGTATTCGCCTTCCGACGTCGCCTGGATCTGGGGGCCTCCCTCAACGCACAGTTGGATTGGCGGAGGGCCGAAAATCGCCACGCGGATTGCATTCGGATCCATTGCGACGCGCAGCTTGCGCCCGCGCCATTCGAACGGAAATGCCAGCCGGCGCCAATGGGATAACAAGTTGGGCGCGAAGCTCACGCTATCTGGATATGTTCTCAGGCCAGCAAAGCCAAACACCATCGCCTGCCACAAGCCCCCAAGTGCGGCTGCATGCACACCTCCGGCAGCATTTCCCATGTTGTTGCCTAGATCGATTTCTGATGCCTGCCTCAAATACCGCTGCGCGAGGCGGCGGTCTCCAATTCGAGCTGCAATCAGCGCATGTATTGCGGGACTGAGCGAACTGCCATGCCCCGTTCGCGGTTCGTAATACCGGAAATTTGCCGCGCGGACATCTGCAGTAATTTCATCCCAGAGGAGATAGGTTGCCAATACCACGTCGGCTTGCTTCACAATGTTGGTCTGCTGAATGCGTTCATGCCCCAGAATCATGTCCATCGCTGCAGTGCGCGGTTCATAGCTCTGCAAGTCAATCGGTTCTTTCTGAAAATATCCGTTGAATTGTTCATACAAGAGAGTCTTCGGATCGAAGAGGATGAATATCACATCCGCAAGTTTGGACCATGTGCCGACTTCCTGATCAGTGAATTGCAGCTGGGTGCCTAGTTCCCGCCAGTAATCCGGCCAGCGTTGTTCAAGCAGCCTTGCAGTTTCTGCTCCTCGGCGCAGGTTCCATGCCGCCATCAGATTTGTATAAGCATTGTCATCCACCCCTTCGTGATATTCGTCAGGACCAATCACGTGACGTATATGGTAGAAGCCGTCCGACTCCATCGCCCCTCGGCTGGCCCAAAAGCGAGCGCTTTCCAGCATGATCACGGCGCCGTATTGTAGAAAGAAGTCATCGTCTGCCGTCGTTTGCCAATAATTCCAAATACCGAAAGCGATATCAGCAGTGATGTGAACCTCTAGCTCGCCATTAGGGACCATTAGTACATCGCCATTTGGCACGATAATCATCCGGGGTGTAGTTTCATCGCCCGTATCGGCGGATTCCCACGCATACATCGCACCACGGAGTCCCAGCTTGTCCGCCTTGGCTCGCGCCGCATCGAGCGTGTGGTATCGGTACTCGAGAAGCGCCCGAGCTGAGGGTGGATGCGTGAAGATATAGAACGGCAGCATGTAGATTTCGGTGTCCCAGAAGACGTGACCCTTGTAGGCCACGCCAGAAAGGGTACGAGCGCCTATGGACACACGTCCATCGTCAGGATTGGCGGCACTGACCAAGTGATAACCGGCGAAACGCAACGCCTGCTGGAGCGAATTGTCGCCCTCGATCTCGATATCGGCGGTGCTCCAACGCGATTCCCATGCTGATGTGTGCGCCGAAACAGTAGCCGAGATGCCCTTAGGAATTGCATCCTTGAGGTGCTTCATCGCACAGTCAAAAGGCTTTGAACTCTCGCGCGAACTGAAGACTGAGACCAACCGGTGCAAGTGGCACTCTTGACCGACATCTAGTTCGATCTCGCAATGTTCCATGATGCGGCGTTCGTTAACATCTACTCTCCGGCAGCCAGCGACATTCGTGGAATTGAGCATCTGGCTGGTCACGCCAAAAGCGACCGTCGTATCCCGACCAGGCGTGCGCAAACCCAGTGGCAAGACATTGGGACGAGCAGAGCTGCTGCGCGGTATCCATTCCGGCGCGAGTAGAGAAACAGCGCCGTCCGCGACCTCCATCGAACTCTCGAATCGTACTACCGAGCTGTAGTTTTCTGCGGTAAGTGTCAACGAGTGAATAAGCAAGTGCCGATCAGCCAGAGATGCGAATCGGAATGCGATGATTCCTAAGTGGCTGATGATTGATCCAGATCCTAACTCCGGTCCAATCCGGCAAAACCATGAGTTGCGGAACTGAACCCGGCGTATTGACCTGTTCAAATACTCCAGCCACAAACGTCGCCGGCGCTGAGAGGGGGCTGCCCTCGGCCAGTGATCCACGATTCCCAACATACCCATTGGCAATCGCAAAGAGCGATTCGATCTCATGCTCACGGGTGAACGTGAACCCTTCATCGATCAGCAACCAGTTTGGATCGCGAGTGCGCAGTTGCTCGGAAACAAGATCTTGCGCGTGTGTTCCTGGTTGAGACTGAAGGCGTTCGTCGAACGATATGGTCGGACTATTCACATCAGGAAAAGACAGCTTCATACACCAACTTCCGCTTGGTGCAGCCTGCCATGCCTCAACGTGAAGGCAGCAGTGCATGGCGCACCACGTTTGCCTTGCTCTAACTGTGTCTGATGTCGCTTGCTTACGAGTCTTTGCCTAGACAGCATATTTGCATCAAAAGAGGTGAGTTCGCACTAGGAGGGTCGTATGGAACCGAGCGTGATAGAACAGATCCTCGACGAGTTGCTGCCATCATTCGAAGAACTTGAAACCCAGAGTGGAGCTATCCTGCAGTTTCTTAAAGACAAGGGAATTGCAACCGACGAAGGACTGGCGCCCTATGTGGAACAGGCTCGAAGCGCGAGTGCCGTACGGTGGCGGGCTGCCCGTTTGAGAATAAACCGGGTGCTTACCCCTGCCTTCAAGATGGCAGAGAAAACCGCCGAAGAGGAGCGTTCTGAGTCAACAACGAAGGCGGCCGACAGAACAAGTGGGGCGACCCAGGAACAGCCTTCCGGAAAGGAACAGAGAGAGCAGGAAGACATCAAGCAGCCCAAGAACACCGCCCGCACGAACAAAGATGCCGCCCCCACTGTGGAGAAAAACAGTAAGAAGGAGAACATTACTGATCACCCGGAAAAAGGGGCAGCTTAAAGAAAGATTGAACTGGTTTTTCTGAGCGGGCTTGCGTTCAGCCGACAAGATTGCATCGAGCAATCTGATCAGTGTTAGGCGCGCGCTAACAAAGATTCGCATTCAACAAGGCATTCAATCAGTTGTTTTTGGAAACTTGTTTAGCTTGACTTTCACTAGCTCCTACTTGTTTTTCAAGAATTTCGGCTCCCTTCGCGACTGTCAGATCGTCAGGCACTTGCCTGAAGTCGCTACGAGTATAGTTCTGCTGTACGCCAATCGTCTTGAAGAAAAGAGCCTTGCCTTTCATCTGTACTTTCAAGAGCGTCAATTCCCAGTAGCCTGGCGCAGTCTCTGTTTGTTTGACCTGGAATGTTCCTCCCTGATCCAAATGACCCAGGATGCCCCCGCCAAATTTCACTTCGTGCACCAGTTTGCCGATGATTTCTTCTAAGCGCAATTGCCTGCTGTCCACCGACAGAGTCCCTTTCATGGCGTGAAGCACTTCAGCCTCGTGCGTGGAAGGATGAAAACTTGGATTGGGTGCGAAGTTCAGCTGAACAAGATTTCCCTGGCGCTGTCCGTAGTTGAATTGGAACGCATCGGGGAACATTTTCAGAAGCCTCTGGCTTCGAGATGTGTCCTCGTCCTCTTGAGCGCGTGCTTTTCGGAGCGGGTCCGGATTTCGGACAAGCTGCTGTATCCGCTTCTCTGATTCCTGCTTTTGTTTTGGGGTGAGCTCCCGCCCATTGATACGAATCGGCAGCTTCAAATCGCCATCTCTTGTTTCGACTACTTCATCGAGTTCTCTTTGCCCATTTGGCTTCTGTGTTTGCAGGCGGAAACTCCAGTGACTGTGGTCCTGTTGCTCGGCTTTCAGCTCACTCATTACGACGCGGCGAACGAATTCATTGGCAGCGATCGGGATCTGATCGCGCGTGTCTTGTGAGTGGGAAGAAATTGCTAACCAAGAGATAAAGATCGGGAACCAAAGAACCGTTACCGTGTGTCGAGCAGCATCATGAAATATTCTGTTTCCAGGCATGCCGTTCTTCCTTGGTGCCGCCCGGCCAGGAGATGCTGATTAAAAAGGCACTCTCCTCGATGGCCTCGACATCGTGGGGTCTGGCGTAATCCAGTGTGACCAATTCTCCAGACGAGACTTCCAAGACTTCTTCTGCAAGACGTACACGAATCCGGCCTTCTATCGCATGAATCGAAATCCGGGCATCTACGTGATGGGTACCCATTCGCGAATTTCCTTTCATCAAGACAAGAACGATATGGAGATCTGGGTATTTGACGAGAGTCTTCGAGCTTCGTCGCGCGCCACGCTGCCAGAGCGCCCGACTCCGTAGCTGCGCCAGTTCCTCAGCCAAGTTGAAGTGCAGGAGAGGACTGGCAAGTGCCGACAACCGTGTTAACTCTTTGCGACTTGGAAATCTGTATGCTGAAGCGGTCATTTGAAAAAATCCCCAATTTTGAGATGCCTATATGTCTCAAAGGTTTACGACCTCCCGCGAGCGGCGAGCCCAGAATCGTGAGCTGAAAAGCTACTGCTAGCAGTCTTTCAGCATCGCTAAGCGTCGCTAATATGTAGAGATTCGTGTCCGGATCAGGAACAGAGCGGCCCAACAAGGACTTGAACTATGGCATCAGATATGAACGTGTTTGCGGAGTTTCCGTTTCTAGGAGGTTTTATGAACAACACGGTTAAGACTGCCTGGTGTCGTTGAGGATTGCGTTCTTTCTTGGCCCATTCCTCGCCGGTCTGGATAAATTCTTTCATCTGCTGGTCAATTGGGACCAATACCTGAGTCCCACGGCGCAAAGCGTTCTGGGCAGCTTCAGCCATCCTTTCATGTTGATCGTCGGCCTGGTGGAGATGACCGTCGGGCTAATAATCATTGGGGGCTGGCCGCGCATTGGCGCTTACATCGCCAGCATCTGGTTACTGCTGATCGCGATCAACTTAGTGATGACCGGTCACTACTTTGACATCGCGTTGCGCGATATTGGCCTCTGCTTAAGTGCTTTTGGGCTGGCCAAGCTGACGGAAGCGATTGCTGTGGCCGGCGTACAGCTTGCGCCCGTCGGTACAATGCCCGCAGCCGCTGACATGTCACGCGCGGCATGACACAGACCGAGGCTCTGGGCTGGTCCGCCGATTGAAAATCGTGTGGACCAGTTCAAGCCAGGTACGATGTGAAATTGAACTCCTCTTCCCTGTTACCTCGGTGTTCCACCTGCCATCTAATCAACCTTAATTTTCTCGGAGAGTTTATGGCCGCAGCAATGAAATCAGTTTCTTCCGTAGTGATCACCCAAAACTCTGATATTGAAGATGCTCTTTCGGCAGCACTGGAACATATCCCTCTCGAACCGCTGGTTCGCGGCAAAGTGGTTGCAGTCAAACCGAACGACACCTGGGCATCGAAAGAGGACACAACCGGAGTCACGCAACCTGACACTCTCGGCGGAGTCTTGCGATACCTGAAGGCATTCGGCCCACGCGAACTGGTAGTGACTGGCGGATCTGGCGCCGCCCAGACTGAAGATGTATTCCGTGTTTCAGGGATGATGGACGTGGTGAATGCGGAAGGCGACAAATTTTTTGACCACAATCGCCCGCCATTCAAAGACGTGCAGCTCGAATACGAGCCGCCAAAGGATGTGCAGGGACCGCAGAAGACTGTAAAAGTGAATCCTCGGGTCCTTGAATACGAAACTTTGATTTCGCTCGCCCAACTGAAGCTGCATGAAACTGCAACCGTGACTCTATCTCTGAAGAACATCGCAATGTCATTCCCGGCAGCGGATTACTACGGCCATCCTCGCCACAGTCAAAAAGCACCCAACGTCTTCTTTGCGGACATGCATTCCTTTATTGCTGCGATGGCCAAACGGTTTCATATTGATCTGGCGATCATCGTAGGGCATCCAGCGATGATCGGAAGTGGTCCCCTGGGAGGCTACCCCGTTGAGAGCGGAATAATGATTGCGAGCACCGACGCCGTTGCTGCAGATGTCGTTGGAGCGCGACTACTCGGTTTTCGCGCACAAGCTGTCCGCCACCTCTGGGAAGCGGGAAAGCTGGGGCTGGGACAAACCGACACTGATGAAATGCGCTTTCCTGCAATGAGCCTCGAACAAGCAATCAAGGCCTTTACGCAAGTGGCTTATGGGCAAGAGCTCACGTTCAAGCACGCATGAACCCGAAGCCATTCTGCCGACTGCGCACCCGACCTATTGATTAGGCCGCGAGTTCAATCAGGGCCAGCCCAGTTTCCGCATCATCGCGCCGCCGCAAATGTACGGGCAGCTCCGAGATCATGATCTCCAGCGTCGGCCACGCGCGCCCTCCGAGAAAGTGGCCGCCATGTGCCGTACCGTCCGACTTCCC
>QHZW01000085.1 GCA_003224815.1 Acidobacteriota bacterium
CGACGTCACTGAGAACAAGACTGATTTGCGGACGGCAACGCTTGTGGCGCGCAAAATCCGTGAGCAGATCCGGCAGGAATTGAATCTGACTGCCTCTGCGGGTGTGACGCCAAAAACGGGCACTCCATCGGAAGTGCAGTGGTTTAGAATCAGTGAAGCCCTCATCACGGGCGGTTAGCTCAGCTGGTTAGAGCGCCTGCCTTACAAGCAGGAGGTCGCAGGTTCGAGTCCTGCACTGCCCACCATGCTTATCAATAACTTACGCGCTATATAGCCAATCGGTCGCACGTAAGTTTTACCCCTCGTTTTACCTTTCGGAACCCCTGACGACTTCTGCGCACCGTGTCAATGCGTGTAATCGCTTTACCGAGAGCGTGCTAACATCGCGGCATTGTGAAGACGAAGTTCATCTTCCCTTGCCTGCTACTTTTGACTGTCGCCACGGCACAGCTGCGTCAGCAGCCCGCGCTCAAAGGTACGATCTACGGAATTGTCGTCGGGCACGGAGAGCCAGCAAAAGGGTTGGGTCTCACAGCAGAGCCACTGGGCGTTGCGCTTGCTGCAGTGCTTCCTCAAGCCAAAACAAATGACAAGGGCGAATATCGGTTTGAGAATCTGCCATGGCGGGGAAGGTACACCGTCTATGCGAACGATGAAGAGGCCGGGTATTCGGACATCAGCACTGGCCCGGCAGGCAACAGTCACCCGGCAGAGGTTGAGATTACGCCTGAACACCCCAAGGCGGAATTTAATATCTCTCTTCCTCCCAAAGCCGGCTTCATTGAAATTCATCTAACAAACCGAAGAAATGGCGCTGCAATCTCGGGATTGAGAGTTGCGGTGACACCACTGGAGAAGCCGGAACCGCCCCTTTTCACGATGAGCTGCTATTCCGACCACGTAATTTTAGTTCCGCCTGACACGAACCTCTTGCTGCACGTTAAATCGGATGGATTTCGTGAGTGGGATGAAAGCATTGGGACGGGGAAGCCGCTTAATGTGCCCTCGGGAAGTCGGCTGACGCTCGATGTCCAACTTGACCCTTCAAATTGATTTCTGATTCGATGCAGTCAATTGGTGAAAAATCGCCATAGAACTCATTGACCGCTTTTTATCCTCGATTCTAGCCATCCCCTTCGGATTTCTCCACGAAAATCCTATGCTTCTCATGCACTCGCTCCCAAATGCGAGTGCAAGGAGAGCATCAATGGCTGAGAAAAAAGAGGCACAGATTGTGACTGTAGCGATCTCGCGACCAAGCTCAAGATTGAGCCGAAGCGTCTGCGGGCGATCATGCGGGCGAATGGCATGCACGCGAAAGACGGGCGCTACGAGTGGAAGCAGGACGATGCACAGCTTGAGGAGATTTGGATGGGGAGAGATGCAGCGATGGTTGGCAGAGCTGGCAAAGAAAAAATCAGGATTGCTCGTGCGTCACTGTCGCATATTCCTGCGGACTATCTGCCTCGAAGCCACTGAGCAAGACTACATCCGCAAGAATCCGGCGCGTCTATTGAAAGTTCCCAGAACTACGCCGGTTGATAGGCCCTATCTCGAAGTTGAGCAGGTCACAGCTCTGCTAAAAGCTGCGAAGTGGCATCCACGTGAGCGCACTCTGCTCTAGCAAAGAGCGTGGACGACAAAACACGTGTGTGTACCTATCTTCTTGGTGGTCTGGAGAACAAGGATATTGAACCTCCGCTAGGTCACTTCCAACACACAAAACCCGAAAAGGAAGACACTCGTCAACTTCTTCATACGATCAACAAAGCTGTTGGTGGGGATGACCCGCTTCCCGAAAAGACGCTAGATGCAGTTTTTGACCAGTTCTGGCCTGAATTAGAAAAAAAACTCAACGCATTCCCAGCTGCCCCAAAAGCTGTTGCCAAACGATCCCTCGAAGACATGGTGGCGGAGATTCTGGAGTTCACTCGCGCCGAGACAAATAGCCGCTCCAGACTTCTGACTTTCAGTGGCGGCAGCGTGCCGATCACGGGTGTGCCGCATCACGGTGGTGTTTACTAAGACTGGAAATCTGTGCCGCAGGGAGAGGTGACGTTATCTGACCTGCTGGGCGACCGGGTTGTCGGGCGTACGAGCATCGAGTCACCAAAAGATGATGACGGCAAGGTACACGACTAGAGAGTTTCAGTTGGCTTTCTATCTGCGATTTCTGCCGTTGTGTTCTGTATCCGGAGCGCGAGTCAGAGCTGAGACAAAGGGCTATTTTGAATCGTCTTGCGGTTTCTGGTGCTGCACTACCTGTATCGTCAGTTCTTCCGCACGTGCAATCAGCTGGGCAGACTTCTCCCGAATCGTCTGCGCCTCTTTTTTGAGCCGCTCCGCCTCACGGACCAGTTCTGACACGCGGTCGGTGTCGGGCATACGGATTCAATGATTTGCCTGCGAATCGCGCCGTTCTGTTGCGTAGCTAAGTCGGCCCTCGAATCGGCGTTCGAGTAGTGCCAGGCCAAGCGCGGCGACGAGGGTCTTTAGCTGTCGCCGACAAGAAATAAATAACCAAATTTGCTGCGGATGTGAAGCGTCAAGAAACGCCGCACAACTGTGCCGTTCAGAGCTGAGCGGCACAAGGCCAAATGGATCTAGAGTGCCTAAACTTTGCGGGAAGGCGTAATGGGATACCCATTCTTAAGTTGTTCCTGGGCTTTACGCAAATCCGTGCAATACTCACAATTTGGGTCAGAGCAATACGGTGAATCACCTTGCGGTTTATGTGCGGGAACGGGGTTTGGTTGAGATGCCATGTGCCTTCTCCTTGGGATGCGAGGCTGGAACGCCGATGGCTCTTTGGGAGGTTGAACAGCGCCCCAGCTCGTTTGCCACTTCCGGTACGGAATTAAAGGCGCATTTGCTTGTTCTTGGATACGCCAACAAACGCCATCGCTCGAAAATGCCCGTCCAGCTTCTGTTTTCATGTACTTCGATAAAAAGAATTTATTTGCGAAATCCACTCGCAGGCACTAGTCTCGAAATCCCAATGCAAGTACAACTTCCGCATCTGATTGACCAAAATGGGGAACAAGTGTGTTCCGCATGCGGAATGAAATTCCCGATTGATTCCAAGCCGTCTGTAAGTAAGGTTTTCATCGCTCACGTCGGCACATACCACAAGCTCGCACAAGAAAAACCAGTCCCGTAGGCTGAGGCTTGTTTTAGGGCTTCTCGCTTTCGTGTTGGATATGTGGAGCGGCTGTTCGCTTCGTTTCCGATGCAGCGAGGGCCTCGCGCCGCTTCCTGGCGGACTGCTCAATCAGCGCTCGGCTTTCCGCTATACGCTTCTTTGATCGCGCAACACAGTGCTCTGACATGGTTCGGTGGTCATCCTGGACGGATAGGGACTTTAGTTTTAGGGGCACATTTCAACCCTAGTCCAAGATCCAGACAAATGACAGGTGCGGAGTGAAGCGGGAGATCGCGGAGTTTCGGGTTCTGCACTGCCAACTCGCAGTGACACAGGCGCAGTTCCGATGGACTCTAAGGTGCCGGAATGAAATCGTCAGTTGCGAGGAGCCGCCGTTCGATAAATTGAACGAGGAAAAAATAGGCCAGGCTTTCGCCCGGCCTTCAACATTAAGGAGACTTACTATTTGACTGAACTTGTTTGCACATCTGCTGGCTTGTTCAAGCTGCCCTGCTCGCGGGCTTGAGACGCATATTTGCGGACCGCCGCCAGGAACGGTTCACTACCATCGGGTGGCGAAACCTTCCCGCTCAGAATCGTCGCAAACGGTATCATTTTTCCGTACAGGACATGGGTCTCGTCGCGGTCTTGCGCGATTTTCGCTCCGTTCAGGTCGATGCCGGCGAACACACCCCTCGCGCGCGAATACGTAAGGACTTGCGCTTTCATTTTCCAGTCGGTGTCGGCAGCCGCTTGGCGGCCAACCGGTCCTGCCGCGGCCGACGCATCAGCTCCAATCTTGAATTTACTTGAAAGCAGCGCATCCATGCCCTTCTGGTTCATGACCAGCATTACAAGATCAACAGCCTGACCGCCAATCTGCAAACCCCAACTTCCGCCCGTGATCGAGAGAGGAGCCGGAGCGCTCCAGCCATTGGCGGTCCGGCAGGTAGCCACGCCCTTGCCATGGCTGCCGCCAAACCCAATCGCGATCTTTACCATCGACGGCACGACGGCGACGCATTCGGCATCGCTCATGATCTTGTCGGGAATTGCCTTTTCTTTCATGCCCATAATCTCGTCGAGAACCTGGGCGGCGTTCCGGATGCGCTTCTGGATGTCCGTATCATTGTTTTTCGACTCGGTAGAAGTATCAGTAGTCTGGGCCGTGAGCCAGCTCACACTGCAAAGCAGCATCGCTGCTGTGGCCAGCGCAAGTGAAAACTTTTTAAGTGCTCCTATTCGTTGATTCATTGTGCTCATCTCTCCTCTGCCTTCAGGGCTCTGGAAACACTTATTCGATTTGCATTTTAGTCGCAGCTGCAGGGGAGAGATATCAGTTCTATTCTGTAGGAGATGCCAAAACAGGCTTTATGCGCTAAGTTGATGAAGCCTTAACGCTTATCTCGCAACGGTTCGGATTCACTCCTCACTTTCGCCGGTTTCCTGTTCGATCGGGGCTAAATCTAGGCGTATCTGGGGTAGTCCGGCAATGGGTAATTGCAAATTCAACGCGGGCAGGTCTTTCGCCTTGATTTGCACCCACGTCTTCAGGGTGCCCGCGAGTTCAGGTTCAAGGTGGTTAGCTGCGTTGATTTGCGCCAGCGTCGGCGCCGCGTCGGATTTCTCGACTTCCTTGTAGAGGTCGATGGAGTCATTGTTCGCCGATTTCAGAGTTGGCGCGCCTGAGTCATTCTCTTTGCCGTCGAGTAGGGCAGTAAGTTTCTTGGCCAGGTGATCGGCTGCTTCGCCCACGGGCGAGCTCTTCTTCGCTGCGTTCACCAGTTGCTCCTGTACCGACCGCGCCTGCGACACGGCTTCGGAACTTCGCGTAATCGCTGAAGCCAGGCGCATCTCCAGATCGAATTTTAGTTTCAGGCCTTCGCTGGTGGTCTTGACGCGAAGATCCATTTTCAATTCGAACCCGCTGGACTGCGTGACGCCGTTGGCGATGAGCCGCACGCTGTACTTGCCCGGCAACGCCAGCGGCCCCAGTGGATAGCGAGGTGTGTCGTGCGGCACAGCCGCGATGGGATATTCGTGCAGAGTTGAAGTGGGCTGAGGGTAGCGCAGGTCCCAAACCCAGCGATGCATACCGGCTTCGGCGGAGAGCGTTTTCTGTGGACGCAACCAGTAGAGCGGGATCATTTCTTTTTGCAGGTCGGCTTGCGTTAGGGCGGGCTTCTCGTCGCTAGAGTAGCGGCGGACGAGTTTGCCTTGCGCGTCCAGGATCTCGAGCGCCACCGGACCGGAACTGGATTGCGGCAGGAAGTAATCGATGGGAAGTCCGTCGGGAGGGTTTTCGCCCGCAGGTTCGTCACCGGGGAGCGGGGTATCGGTGTTGGTGTCCCGGCGAGCGCGGTATGCCGGAGCGGGAGTGAAGAGACGCACAGCGGATTCCATTGTCACGCTCATCTGCCGCAGCGACGTTATGTCGTCGAGAATCCAGAATGACCGGCCGTGAGTGGCGACGATCAGATCGTTGTCATGCACCGTCAAATCACGCATGGAAGTGTGGGGCAAGTTCAGTTGCAGCGATTTCCAGTTGTTGCCGTCGTCGAATGAGAGCCATACGCCGGTTTCCGTTCCGGCGAACAGCAAACCCTTGCGCGTCGGGTCTTCGCGGACGGTGTTCGCGGGTGAATTGTCAGGTAAGCCGTTTGTGACTTGCTGCCACGTCTTTCCGCCATCGTGCGTTCGGTAGATGTACGGACGAAGATCGTCGATCCGAAAACGGCTGACCGAGACGTAGGCAGTTTGCTCGTCGAAGTGGGAAGCACTGATCTGAGTGACCTTGCTCCACACAGTCAGTTGCGGCGGAGTGATGTCCTTCCAATTGATGCCGCCGTTCCGAGTGATCCAGACGAGCCCATCGTCGGTGCCCGCCCAGAGTGTCTTCGGGTCGTGGAAGGACGGGGCCAGCGCATAGATTGCGCCACGCTGCTTTCCCGCTTTCTGATTGAGCTTAAGTTGATTGCCCACACTTGAGGGAACTTCAGGATGCTCGCGCGTGAGGTCTGGGCTGATTTTCTGCCAGGAATGACCGCCGTCGGCAGTCCTAAACACCACGTTCGCCGCGTAATAGAGCGCGTGCGGATCTGCAGGCGAAAATACGATCGGCTCGGTACGGTCAGTGCGATATTTTTCTTCTGGTTTTTCCTTTGTTGCGGCCGGGTTTTGTGCAGCTTCGTTTTCCGGTTTGCTTTCGGCGGCTTTCTTCCTGCCCGGGGCAGAAAGTCCATTCGGAATCGGTGTTATGTTTTCGACCTGCCCGGTGCTCCAGTGGAAACGCGAGACTTCGCTGCGGCCGGCGCCATAGACGATGTCATGATCAAGAGGATCGGGGGCGACATAGCCATACTCGATCACCCCCACGGGATGCCAATCGCGAAACGTAATCTCGCCGTCGTTGCCACGGCTGGAAATGCAGACCGATCCGCTCTCCTGCTGTCCGCCACAAACCTTGTAGGGGAATTCATTTGTCGTGCTCACGTGATAGAGCTGCGCGGTCGGCTGGTTGTACCAGGAACTCCACGTCTTACCGCCGTTGGTTGTGACTAGTGCACCCTGGTCCGCCACCAGCAGAATGATTTCCGGATGCGCTGGGTTGATCCACAAATTCTGATAATCATCGCCGCCGGGCGCTCCGCGAATGCTCTCCCAGGTTTTGCCGCCATCTGTTGAACGAACGGTCACGAGACTGGCACTGTAAACAATGTCGGGATTCTTCGGATCGACACGGGCCATTGGCAGGTCGCCGCCGCCGATCTTCATTGCAGGGCGGGGATCGTCGGTAATGCGGGTCCAGTTTTCGCCGCCATCATCAGAACGGAAGAAGCCGAGGCCCTTATCGCTCGCGTAGGCGGCAGGCGTAGTAGTGGATAGCGTCGCGTACAGCCGGTTCGTCTGACTCGGGGCAATTGCGACATTAATCTGCACCAAATCGTCCGGCAATCCCTTGGTCAGCTTCCGCCATGTGTTGCCTCCGTCTGTGGACTTGAACAGGCCGCCATTCGTTCCGGCAAAACCGTTGTTGTCTTCCCAGGGGCCCAGGCGCGATTGCCACAGAGAAGCGTAAACAACGTCAGGATTCGACGGATCGATTTCAACATCAGAGCCGCCGGTGTTTTGATCTTTGGACAGCACCTTTTCCCAAGTGTCTCCGCCGTCGGTGGACCGAAAAATTCCGCGCTCAGGGTTGGGGCCATACGGATGTCCGAGCACCGCAGCGAATAGCTTGTCTGGATTTCGCGGATCAATGGCCAGCGCGGGAATTTGTTGCCCGTCGCGCAGTCCCAAATGCTTCCAGGTTTTTCCGGCGTCAGTTGATTTGTAGATTCCGTCACCGACGGAAAGATCGGGCCGTTGCAAGCCTTCGCCGCAAGCGAGGTAAACGATATCGGGATTGGATGGCGCCACGGCAATGGCGCCGATGGATTGCGTGGGTTGATCGTCAAAAATTGGATTCCAGGTGCGCCCGTAATCGTCGGATTTCCACACGCCGCCATCGACAGCTCCCATATAGAAGGCGCTGGGCTGGCTTGGAACTCCGGCGACCGCGCGGGTGCGTCCGCCGCGAAACGGCCCGATCATGCGCCAGTGCCATGCCTGAGACAGATCCTCCGGGGATTGGGCGAAGATGAGGGGACAAACGAAGACAGACACAGCCAGGATGACGAACAGTCGCGCTCGCATTGGATCTTTCCTAGCCAGTCGCAATCCTGCTGGCAGGCGCGACGCTGGCAAACGCAAGATTATAAGCTTCTCGACCATCTAATTTGGGATGTTTACATCGCAATTGGACGTGGCGTGGCAAGCGCGGTTCTTGCGGCAAGTGACTAAAGTGACCTGCGGGGGACGCGGGGGTTCAGCCTATAATCCGGAAAAGGCCAGTTCTGCAGCTGGTTCGTGTGCCTATGTCCGATAAACACCTCGAAGAAAGCGTACGTTCGGCGGTCGAACAGGCCCTGGAACGCCAGATATCGTCATTGCGCGAGAAGGTTGTAGCCGAGGTGCTGCGCGAGCTTGGCTCGGGCACTCGGAGTGGGGCTGGGAAGACTTCCGCTGCGGCGCTGCAGAAGGCCATTGCGGCCATTCAGGCCGGGTCAACACAAAAAGAGATTTTGCGCGCGCTGCTCGAAAGCACAACGCTTGGCAGCGGGCGGGCCGCTCTATTCGTGGTTAAAGCCGGCGCTGCTAGCGGATGGCAAGCCGTGGGCTTCTCGAGCAACGATGCGATCAAAGATTCTCCTCTGGACATCAATTCTGGTCTTCCCGCAGCGGCCATGCAGTCGCGATCAGCTGAGAGCGGCGCCGCGTCTGACATGGATCAGAACTTCATTTCTAAAGTAGGCGAGCCTGCAGAGGACAATGCGGTTCTCCTGCCGTTGCTGCTGAGAGACAAGGTTTCGGCTTTGGTTTATGCAGATGCGGGAACAGAAGGTGCAACGCTGGATGTTGCGGCGTTAGACGTGCTCGTGCGCGCGACCAGCGCCTGGCTGGAAGTGATTTCGCAACGCAAGCAGGCGCAGAAGGAAGGCGCTTCTGAGATTGCAGAAGCCACGCACGGCACGCCGGCAATCAACGATCCTTTTGCAGCCCACTCACCGATTCATTCTGCGAAAGCACAAGCCATGCCCGTGCCCCCGGCGGAAGAAGCGACGGCAATGTCAGTTGCGGCGGGAGCGGGTTCGGCAGCGGCGACCACTGTGCTTCCTAGCCCAGTTTCAGGCGGAGAAGATACTGAGATTCACCGCAAAGCCCAGCGATTTGCGCGCCTTTTGATGGACGAGATCAAACTTTACAATCAAGCAAAAGTAGCCGAAGGACGCAAACACAAAGACCTCTACACGCGGTTGAAAGAAGACATCGAGAAAAGCCGGGGCACGTACCAGAAACGCTATGGCAATACCGCAGCAGGCAGCGCAGACTATTTCAACCAGGAACTGATTCGCAGCCTAGCTGAAGACGATGTTTCCCTCCTGGGCAGCAATTTTCGGCGATAATTGAAGGACAGTGGTGGGGCTTCGCAGAGTTCTATTTTTCGGATTTCTTGCAACGATACTTGTGTGCGCGGGGGTAAGTGCCCAGTCGCCCGAGGCATCGAGCGCGCAAGCGCTACCTGCTGCTTCAAACAAGTCATCTGCGCCGCAGGCGACCGCTCCTGCGGTCGCCCAAAAAACAAGCGCGCAATCCCCTAAAAAAAAATCCCCAGGTGCCAAGAAGCAGGGCACAGCCGCGCCTGGTCGCAAACGGCAGACCTCTACTCGCGGAAGGCGGAACTCGCCACGTTTCAAGCGAATACATCAGGCGTTCGTGACATCGGCAACTTTGAAGCCGATGTCGCGCCAGTTGCTTCAGGATCGCACTCCCGCTGCTTATGCGGGAGTCGAAGCCTTCGCGCGGCGCAACAGCTCGAACGATGCGGGTTCTCTGGCGTGGCTCGCCGTCGGATACGCTCGCTTCCTGGATCACGATTGCGTCAAAGCGCTTGAGCCGCTGAATCGTGCAAAGCCGCATGCGGGCGATATTGGGGACTACGTCGCCTATTACTTGACGGCCTGCTATCTGCAGACCGGGCACATGGCCGAAGCGATGGCTTCACTTGGCACGTTCGACCACACATATCCTGGATCACTGCTGCTGCGAGATGCGCACGTTCTTTATGCGAATGCGCTGCTCACGGACAATCGACCGAAAGAAGCTGTTGCGCTACTCGAAAATGATCGCCAGCCAATTCGCAGTGATCTGGAGTTTGCCCTCGGGCGTGCCTACGCAGCTTCGGGTGAGCCGGTGAAGGCTGTCGCGGTACTGCAGCATTTGTTTTACAGCCTGCCGCTGAGTGCGGAAGCGCCAGCGGCCCAAGGAGAACTGCAGAAGCTCGCGTCCACGCCGGGAATTACACCGCCCAGCTTCGGAGACCGCAAGACCCGGGCTGATCTGCTGGCGCGTGGCAAGCGATATCCGGAAGCTGCGGACGCATATCGCGAACTGCAGAACGAGGCGACTGCAACCGGCAGGCCTGCCATTCAGTTGGCGTTGGCGGAAGCTCTCTACCGGTCTGGCCAGGAAAAAGAGGCGAAGCGGCTGCTGGATTCGCTTCAAGCCACCACACCGGAGATCGCTGCTCAGAAATTGTTTGATCTCGGCGAAATGCAGCGCAATGCAAACGACGATGACGGATTTTTGCGCACACTGGGGCAGATTCGCGAAGTCGCGCCAACGAGTCCCTGGCTGGAGCAGGGGCTGCTGGGTGCGGCGAATATCTACCTGCTACGCCATGATTACGACAAAGCCATCGATTCGTTCCGCGAGATGGAGCAGCGTTTCCCCGGAGGCGCTCGCGCACACTATGCGCACTGGAAGGTTGCATGGCTGAGCCTGCGTCAGGGGCGAACGGCAGAGGCAAAGACGGCATTTGAGCAGCAGATCGCGGTATATCCCGAGTCAAACGAAGTTTGTGCCGCGCTGTATTGGCGCGCGCGATTGGCTGAAGAAGACGGCGACCCCGCTATGGCCAACGCCTTCTATCAGAAGATCACTCAGCGTTATCGCAATTACTATTACGGCCCGCTGGCGCGCGAGCGGCAGAGCAAGCTGAACGTCACTGGAGATCCACAGCATTATGCGATTCTCGATCACGTTGCGCCGCTGACAGATCTGCCCACAGTCGCTGATGCGACTGTTCCGGACGATAATCTGCGAATAGAGAAAGCGCACCTGCTCGAGAATGGCGGGCTCCTGGATTTTGCGGTGCGCGAATTGCGGGCGGCTGCGGAAGAGGAAAAAGGGAACTGGCTTCCGGCTGAAACCGCACGCATGTATGAAGACACGGGACGCTATGATTTGGCGGTCGAGACGCTGAAGCGCGCGATTCCAAATTATTTCGCGTTGGATTTGACGGCTTTGCCTCGGCCATATTGGGAAGCATTGTTTCCGCGGCCTTACTGGACGGACCTGAAACGTTTCGCATCGGCCAATGCGCTGGACCCTTATCTCGTGGCGTCCCTAATACGGCAGGAGTCGGAGTTCAATCCGAATGCGGTCTCAAACAAGAACGCGCTCGGACTGATGCAGCTCCTGCCCAAAGTAGGCAAAGGCGTAGCGAAACAGGAAAAAATCAAGCACTTCACTGTGACGCAACTGTTTACGCCCTCGATGAATTTGCAGCTTGGAACAAAATATTTTCGTTCCATGGTGGACCAGTTTGGCGGGTTTGAATACGCATTAGCGGCGTACAACGCCGGAGATTATCGCGTGCGCGACTGGCAGGGTGCCGGCAAATATCGCGATATTCAGGAATTTGTGGAGTCGATTCCGTTCACCGAAACACGCGAGTACGTCCAGGCGATCATGCGGAACGCAAATGTGTATCGGCAGTTGTACGGCACGCCGTAAAACGGCCCTAACTACGCCGATTTTTCTGCTGCTGGCGCTTTGGCAAATATGATCTCAAAGACTAATAAACCTGCCCCGATCACGATCGCGCTATCCGCCACGTTAAAAGCCGGCCACTGATACGAACCGATATAGACGAGCAAAAAATCCACCACTCGCCCGTTGAGCAGGCGGTCCCATAAATTTCCCATAGCGCCACCAAGGATAAGTGAAAGTCCGACTGCGCTCGCAGTCATGGTGTGGCTACTCTTCCAAAGGAGTGCCGAAACAATTACCAGAGCGACAATCGAGAATAACACCAGAAGGCCGACTTTCCACTGAGAAGGCGAGTCGTTGAATATGCCGAATGCCGCGCCGCGGTTTTCGACGTGCGTGATGTACAGCACCCGTTTGATAACCGTGATGCTGTCGTGCAGGGAAATATCTTTGGCGACAAGCCGCTTGCTCAGACGGTCGAGCAGGAGCACAACGAAGGCAATCAAAAAATGATAGATGCGCATGATTCGGTGTACAGGCATTAGTAATGCAGCTCTTAGCCTTTAGCTATTAGCTCTTAGCAACAGTCCTTACCCAAAGGCAAAGAGTAACGGCTAAGACCTAGTCGGGCTTGTTTCCTTCTATGTTCCTGAGCACCGCAGAGCACCTTTCGCAGACTGTTGGGTACTCGCGATCTTCTCCCACATGGGTCGAGTAGTTCCAGCACCGTTCGCATTTCTCGCCATCAGCTTTGCTCACTTCGACCGTGAGTCCTCCGGTGCCATTGCCGGAAGCCGAACGCTCGAGTCTCACCTGCGAAACGATGAACAGGTATCGCAGATCATCTTTATGGCGTTCCAGCAGGGCGAAAGCCGGATCGGAAGCGGTGACCCTAAGCTGCGCCTCCAAGCTCTTCCCGATCTGCTTTTGATTACGTGCTTCTTCTAGCGCCTTGAGCACCTGATCGCGAATATTTCGAAGCGCAGTCCACTCCTGCTCCTGAGTCGCATCGGCGGCTGCAGCGCTGGTGCTTCCGAAAATATCTGCGGCAGTAGGAAACGTTGCAAGGTGCACGCTTTCTGAGCGGGCCTCAATTGCCGAGAGATGCTGCCACACTTCATCACAGGTAAAGCTCATGATAGGCGCAAGCAGACGAGCCAGGGCCTCGCAGATGCGCCAGAATGCTGTGTGAGCCGAGCGCCGGCCGATCGAATTCGGAGCATAGGTGTAAAGCCGGTCTTTGACGATGTCGGCATAAAAGGCGCTGAGTTCGACGGTGCAGAAGTGGTTTACACGCTGATAGATTTTGTGGAACGCAAACTCTTCGTACCAGCGAGTCACGTCCACGGAAAGCGCGTAGGTTAATCGAAGGATGAACTGATCGATTGCCTGCATCTGATCGAACGGAACGGCCTTTGTAGCATCGAAATCATAAAGATTGCCGAGGCAATTCTTGAAAAGATTGTTGCGCAGACTCCGATAGACCTCGGCAATGCGTTGCATCAGATTCTCTGAGCCGACCACATCCTCGCGGAAATCTACCGAAGCGACCCACAGACGCACGATCTCCGCGCCCATACGTTTTGCGATGTCTGCCGGATCAACATCATTGCCGCGCGATTTCGACATTGCGCGACCCTGCTCGTCCAGAGTCCATCCAGGCGTGGCGACGCCTTTGTATGGCGAGGTGCCTTTTACTCCGATTGAGCAGAGCAGGGAAGACATGAACCAGCCGCGGTATTGGTCTCCACCTTCGAGATGAACCAGACGTCAAGGATGTCGGCCTCGCGCTGGAATGAAGTTCCGCCGCAGGGGCATTTCGCGCCATCAGCAAGAGAATCGGCCTCCGGCAAATACCAGGCATCCGCCCCTTTACTGGCAAACAGCTCGACGACGCGACGGTTTATCTGCGGATCGTTGAGTGCTTTGTTGCATTGGGTACAAACAAAAATCGCAATGGGCACGCCCCAGATCCGCTGACGCGAAATTGTCCAATCCGGACGACTTTCGATCATGTTGCCGATGCGTTCTTCTCCCCACGCGGGGTCCCACTTCACCTTTTTAATTTCGTCCAAGGCATGTTTACGGAACGTCTTGCCCCGTGCCGGCCCAACGGGCATCGGTGTCTCCATCGAGATGAACCACTGTTCAGTGGCACGGAAGATTACGGGATTGTGACAGCGCCAGCAGTGTGGATATTGATGTTCGACTTTTTCGGTGTGCAGTAGCGCGCCCTTCGTTTTGAGCAAGTCGATTATCGGCTGATTTGCCTTGAAAACCTGCAAGCCATCGTACTCAGGCAATCCATTGTGGAGCCGTCCGGCTGCATCTACATCGCAGGTGGGATCGAGCTTGTATCGAGCTCCGGTCGCGAAGTCCTCGGCTCCATGTGAAGGGGCGGTGTGGACCACTCCGGTGCCGGTCTCCATGGTGACATAGTCGGCGATCACGCCCAAAATCTTCCGTCGCTCCCAAGGCAGGAACGGATGGTAGAACAACGTGTTCTCCATCACGCGACCGGGGAATCGGGCAACGGTTTTGGCGTCGGGAAAGCCGCACTTCTGCGCTACATCCTTCGCCAGCTTTTCTGCAACGATGTAGATCGCATCGAGCGCCTCCAGGGCGACATATTCCTCGCTGGGATGGAACGCCACTGCCAATGAAGCCGGAAGCGTCCAAGGGGTTGTCGTCCAGATGATGGTGAAAACCGGCTTGTCGCCGTGAATACGAGCATCGGCCAGCGCAGAATCAATGGTTCGAGGATCAGACTGAAGCCGGTATCGCACGTACACCGTCGGGCTGGTGTGGGTTTCATACTCGACTTCCGCCTCGGCGAGCGCCGTGCGATCGTGCATGCACCAATAAACCGGGCGCAGGCCTTTGTACACGAAGCCGTCCTCGAAGAATTTGTAGAAAGTCCCGATGACCACCGATTCGTACTCCGGTGTCATCGTGGAATATGGCTTCTCAAAACGTCCGAGGACGCCGATCCGCTTGAACTGCTCGCGCTGCAGGTCGAGATATTTTTGTGCATAGTTTCTGCATTCCATCCGCACATCGATCGGCTGCATCTGGAGCTTCTTGCCCCCTAGTTGCTGATCGACTTTGATCTCGATTGGCAGGCCGTGGCAGTCCCATCCCGGAATGTACGGGGCATCAAATCCACCCATATTTTTCGACTTCACGATGAAGTCTTTCAGGCACTTGTTCAAGGCATGACCCAGATGGATGGGGCCGTTCGCGTAAGGCGGGCCGTCGTGCAAAACGTATTGTGGAGAGCCCTTACGGACCTCGCGAATGCGCTCGTAGAGCCGCATTTGCTTCCATCGCTCCAGAATTTTGGGCTCATTCAGGGGCAGATTCGCCTTCATGGGAAAGCTGGTTTTGGGCAAATTAATGGTGGACTTCAGATCGGACGGCACGCCTATGAGTTTCTCCAAAATAGCTGATTTTTCATTATAGGGAGCAATGGAAACGGCGTCTAATTAGCGAATTGTCGCGCACGAGATATGCTGATCTACAGGATGTTCCTGGTTGCGTGACCAGTTTTTACTTTTTGGGACTGCAGAAAATTGACTGTGAAGTGTACAATTTTCCTAAGGTTACGTTTCCCGAGAGTGAGCATCTAAAGGGTGAGTAGGGGGTAACTCCTCAAAGGCGTTTAGATGGGGCCGCTGAACGGTTTTCATTCGGGTCGTCAGGCACAATGCAACTTGGTAGCCCGAGTGCTCATCAGGAATAAGAAAGGCCGAATTGGCCATCAACCAGGGACTCGGGTAACATATGGCAACTTTGGAATTCAAACCACCGCAAACCGCCGAACCTGAACCCGAACTGCACCTTCTAATGAAGGAGTCGACTCCTTCACTCTGGGAGTCGCTCAACGAGAACTTCAAGGACACGTTTTTCCCCAAAAAGCTCCCACCGCTAGTTCTGACTTCGAAGCCGGTTCCGGTCAAGGATATTTGGGGTTTCTACGACTACAAGAAAAGCGGCGCTACGCTTTCAACGATTGCGCACATTATCGTGATCAGCGCGATCCTGGTGGGCACGTACTACCTGGGTAAGAGAGTCGTCGAGAAGCCGAAAGAGATCGTCCCGCTGGTAGCTCCGTCTCTTGACTCACCTGTGATGAAACCGGCTCCAACACAAGCGGGCGGCGGCGGTGGCGGTGGTGATCGAGACAAATTCCAGGCGCCCAAAGGAAATATCCCTAAACCGGCGATGGAGCAGATTACTCCCCCGGCAATCGTGGTGAGAAACGATCATCCGAAACTGCCAGTGCAACCCACAGTAGTTATGCCTCCTGAAGTGAAGATGGCGATGAACGCGCCGAATCTTGGTAATCCAACGGCGGCAATGCCTTCCGGTCCGCCCTCGAATGGGACCGGCTCAGGCGGCGGAATTGGATCCGGCTCAGGCGGCGGTATCGGCGTTGGTTCAGGCCCTGGCGTTGGCGAGGGCCGCGGCGGTGGCATTGGCGGCGGTGTCTTCCGCGTAGGCGGAGGAGTCAGCGCACCAAAGGTTACGTATCAGCCCGATCCCGAGTACTCGGAAGAAGCGCGGAAGGCGAAGTATCAGGGCGTATGCGTACTCAGCCTGATTGTCGGACCCGACGGAAAGCGGCGTGATGTGAAGGTGGCCAGAAGCCTCGGTCTGGGTCTCGACGAGAAAGCAATCGAAGCCGTCAATCAATGGAAGTTCGAGGCTGCGCAGAAAGATGGCAAGCCTGTGGCGGTCGCGATCAACGTAGAAGTGACGTTCCGCCTCTACTAAGTCGAATTACCATAGATAAAAGGGCCAGCTTGCGAGCTGGCCTTTTTATTTCGCTGAGCCTTTATTCCTTCAGATCGACGTGCGTGATGTTGTCGATTTTCTGCCCAAGGAACAAGGCCCCCAGGCGTTTGAATTTTTCGGCGGAATCAGTAACGAAAAACTTCAGGGAGCTGCGTTCTTGCGAGATAGATTTGCAGGGACGGGCGTCCTCGCCACTGCAAAGCGCGTTCTGGACCGCCAGAGCCGTGGACTCGGCGGAATCGACCAACGTGACATGCCCAGGCACTACGCGCTGCAGCATCGGCTTCAGCAGCGGATAGTGTGTGCATCCAAGGAGAAGCACGTCGGCTGATCCGAATCCATCCGCAAATGCTTCCCCCAGATAAATGCGAGTGACCTCTTCGGTGACTGCATGATCCACCCAGCCTTCTTCGACGAGAGGCACGAGCAAAGGGCAGGCCTTTTCACGTGCTTCGACTTGTAATGCAGAAAGGGCTTTCCGATAGGCGTGGCTGGAAACGGTAGCTTCAGTTCCGATTACGACCGCCTTGTCGCTGCGTGAAGCTAATTTTGCGCGCTGTGCTCCGGGTTCGATTACGCCGATTACCGGCACAGAAGATGCCTGCTTGATGTGGTGAAGCGCCAGAGCTGTTGCTGTGTTGCAGGCAATGACCAGCATCTGCGCGCCCTGCGCTTCAAGGAACTTTGCAGCTTCGCAAGCGTAACGAGCTACGGTTTCGACCGATTTCGAGCCGTATGGAAGGCGCGCAGTGTCGCCGAAGTAGAGATAATCGGCCTCAGGAACAACCTCAAGTAACGCTTTAAGTACGGTCAGGCCGCCGAACCCGGAATCGAAAACGCCGATAACGGGCTGGCTCATCGGCGCTCGTTCATCTCATCCCGCGTATACGGTCCGTTTAAACGCGATCTTCCTTTGATCCCTGCGATCACCTCATCGTCTGTCTTTAACAGCCCACAGCACTGCCCCGGCGGTATGGGTGCGCCATGCGGGCAGGTCCTCGGATGGCCTAAAAACGTGCAGATCTTGTCTGTCGCTTCCGGTGAAAGGACATGTTCGAATTTGCAGGCTTGTTGCTCTATTTCGGTTTCGCTGTCGAGCGCGAGACTATCAGTGAACAGCCGCTCTGCCAAGCGGTGACGCCGAATAATGTCAGCAGCGCGCTGGCGGCCTCGCGGAGTTAGTTCCACAATCATGCTGCCATCGCCGACGGAAACTCCCGCAGGTTTAAGAGCATCATGGCAGGGGTTCACAAACGTTTTGTGATCGTGGCTCATGGGCGGGTGAGGAGCGGTCGTGAGCAGCCCCATATCACGCATTTTATCGACAGCCAAACTCACCGGCAGCGCGCCATGAACTTCCATGTGCTCGATTTCGGCGATTTGACCGTTCTCTTCGAGTACCCACAATTCCTCAAGAACCTCTTCATACTGCTCCTCGTCCGCCATTTCAAAGACTTCCTGCGCGGCGATCTTTCCATGGTGCAGTTCAATGCGTCGGTCGCTCAAACGTGCGACGACGGGATCGTGGGTCACCATCACAATGGTGCGTCCTTGGCTATGCAGTTCGCGCATCAGCCTGAGCACGATCTCTTCATTTGCGGCATCCAGATTTCCAGTCGGCTCGTCGGCGAGAATGATTTTCGGATCATTGATCAATGCGCGAGCAATGCACACCCGTTGCTGTTCGCCGCCTGAAAGCTGCGCCGGAATATGATGCGCGCGATCTTTGAGCCCCACCCGTGTGAGGGCATCGAGAGCTTGCTGCTCATCTGTCATGCTGTGGAAGTATTGCGCTAGCATCACGTTCTCGAGAGCAGAGAGGTAGGGAATCAAATGGAACTGCTGAAAAACAAAGCCGACTTTTTCGGCGCGGATGCGATTGAGGTCGTTGGTGCTTCGCGCCGCGACATTCTGGCCGTCGAGCCAGATTTCGCCTGAGCTGGGCTGGTCGAGGCACCCGATCAGATTTACCAATGTAGATTTCCCTGAACCCGAGGGCCCCATGATCGCGATCCACTCACCACGACCAACATGCAAGCTGAAGTCGTCGAGTGCGCGAATTCCGGCTCCGGCTGCCTCGCTCTTTGCGGGATAAATTCTGCTCACATTGCTTAGCCGGATCATTACTCGCCCCTCAGAATCATAGCTGGCTGAATTGCGCGCAGCAATCGCAGCGGAAGCAGCGTTGCCAGAAGCGTTACGGTGAGGCAGCTTATGATAATTGCAGGCAAGACGCTGAATCGCACCGAGACCGAAGACTAGAAGTTTGCATGGCCAATCCAATCGGCAATTCCGATACCTGCGGCGAATCCGACCAGAGCGCCGGCGAAACCCATGATGGCCGCTTCTCCGGCCACGAACAATGCAATCAGTCGGTCGGAAGCGCCGAGTGCCTTCATGATGGCGAAGTCTCGGCGGCGATCGAACACCCATCCCATAAGGGTTGCGAGTACGCAGAGCGCGGCAATACAGACAATTAATGCGGAGGACCAAAGTAGCGTGGACCGGGTCTTTCCGAGCAGGTTGGCTTCGGCCTCGGTGACCTGACGCACTGCCGTTACATCGGCGTCTGGCAGAGCGAGTTTTAGATTCTCAATGGTGGCACTTACGTCGGCAGGCGACCCCGATGCTGCGATTTCGATCACCGATGGATTCATTCCCGTCCACTCGTGAAAATCCGATTGCGAAATGTAAACGCGGCTGTCTTCGCCTGCGCCGGTCTGAACAGTTCCTGCTTCTGAAAACCTGAGTGCGCGCTCCTGGACGGATAGCGTAAATGGCTGGCCGTTGTGATTGATGATCCTTGCGGCGCGCGCTCCCACGAGCGCCTCGCCTGCTCGCTTTGGCCACGCGGAAACCGACCACCAAGGGTCAAGCTGGCGCACAGAATTGAAATCCGTTCCGACGACAACTACGGATTGATCTTTGTCGGTACGTGCGACCGCGTAAGAGAAGGGGACTGCCAGCCCATGATCACCTAGTTCAGTAGAGATACGCTGTAAAGTCGCGGGCGGAAAATTCTCACCCGATTTGGCCTGCGCCACAATGTTTGCGCCAAATTTGCGAAATTCTCTCCGCAACTTCGTTTGCACGTCCACGTATAGATTCAGCATGGCAGTACCTGCCGCCCCGGCCACAATCACTGCGGCCAAGGCAGCTGCGGCCTGTCCTTTTCGCAGTATCGCCGCGCGCCGAAGCATGCGGAAGTACATCGCCGACTTACTTGTAGTGCGACTCACGCCTCACCTCGCAATGCCAGCACCGGATCGTATTTCACAGCGCGCCTTATAGCGAACGCGCTGCCTGCAAATGTGACCGCGACCGCAATGCCGAGGATCACGGGAAGCAGAACTGGTTCGACAATAATTTGTGATCCAAAAATAGCGCGGCCGAGTTCGCGGGCGAGCAAAGCGCCAAATACGAATCCGACGAGCCCGCCTCCACAAGCCAACAGGACCGACTCGGTAACGAAGATCATTGAAAGCGGGAAGTAGCCGGCGCCGAGGGCCTTCATCAATCCTACTTCGGTACGACGCTCGAACATTGCGGTGGCCATGGCGGCAGAAACCGCCAATCCGGAGGTGAACAAGGCGGCGAGCGTAATAAGCAGGATGATGCCCTTAATTCGCGAGAGAACGTTTCCTTCGTTCTGGGCGACTTGGCGAATCTGGTCGGCACGGGAATGAGGGATTACCTCCTGCAACTGATATGCGATGGACTGCGGATAAGGCGAGCAGTACCAGCGGTCACGGTCAGCGGGACTGAGCGAATCGGGATTGCGGCGAGCAAATGCGTCTTCAGGCTTTGTGACCGCGCTGACGAATATCTTGCGAACCACGCCCGTTGTACCTGAGATCTCTTGCGTTAATGCGAGCGGCGCGACAATCTGATCGTCTTCGGCTGCACCGGTCGAAAGGACCCCTGAGACCCGGTGCTGTTTGCCATTAATCGTAACCTGCGACCCAGCATTGAAACCAAGCTTGGCAGCTAATCTCTCGCCGACCAGAATGTCGCTGGAAGCAGTTGTTTTGCAAAATATGTTCCCAACAACGTAACCGGCTCGCCGCCAACTGTTGTATTCACCTGAAGCTCAGGCGCAAAGGCGACGATATTGTTGCGCCAGAAAATTCCTTTGATCTTTGTCAACGACGATTCCTCGAGATACGCTGTGCTGGCTGGTTTCAGGTCAACGCTGCCGATCTGGACGTCAAGATTGTCTTCATCAGGCGTAACGACGAGGTTCGCTCCATAAGAGCGAAGTTCGTGGCTGATCTTGTCTCCAATTCCGGTTGCGATCCCGATCATTGCGGTCGACACCGTGGCGCCCAGCGTCACAGCAATGGCGACGAGCAGTTTGCGACGCGTCTGGCGGCGAAAAGATTCGTAGACAAGTCGGACGAACATAGAGGATCAAAGCTCAACGCAGGAACAGATGCGCGCCCGCAGCGATATCGGATTCGTGAATGAGCACAGATCCGTCCGCCGACGCTGATGTCAGCGGCACGGGATTGCAGCCGCCAGGCGTTCCCACCGATTGCGGGTTGATTGGTGCCGCGCAATTCTTGCAGACCAGACCGTTGGGTCCCTTGAAAAAGCCCACTGGGCCGCAGATCTGGCACGCATCGAACACTGCGACTACTTTGCCGTCCGGCTTTTGATAAAGCAGGAAGCGGATCTCGGTTCCGTTTTCGCGAACAGAGAAGCGGTGCAAATCGCCATCGGAGATTTGCGACAAAGGAATGGTGGCATCGCCATTGACAAAGCTGACAGGGGTGGCAGGCGAAAGCTGACTGGTACTTTTCGCGTAGATAAACTCAGCCGTGACCAGCAGGATAAACAGGAATGAAGTTGCGTAAACCGAAACCACCCAGAGTCGTTCGCGGCGCTCAGTCCACAGCGCCTTTCGTTTCTCGGCGGCATTTTCAGGGACCGGGACAGGCTGGCGCCGTTTGGCGTCGAACAACACCATCAATGCAGCCAGGGCCACAATAGTAACAAAGAAGAACCATTCATTAGTAACGATCGGGCCAATAAGCGCCATCTCTTCTTTCGAAGAGGGCAGCACACCATTTTCAGAGAGCTCGTGCAACCCGGAGATGACCAACTGCCCGGCAACGAGAAACAGAATGACGGTGGTCACGCGGAAAAACTTTTGCAGGTTAATCCGAACGCTGCCCTTCACGAACATGACACCGAATATCACCGACGCAAAGATGCCGAGGAGAGTGCCTATGAACATGAGCAGCGCGGTCGAATTTAGACTTACGCTCGCCAGAAAGAGAACGGTTTCCGCGCCTTCACGCAAAATCATGAGAAACACGAACAGGAATATGCCAATCTGGGAGCCGCGTCCGGCAAGCGCGCCAAGTTTGCCTTCGATCTTGCCCTTCATCTTCTTGCCAGTCCGCATCATGAAGATGATCATGGTGATCACGAAGAAGGCGGCGGCCAGCATGACCCATCCTTCAAAGATGTCCTGATTAAGCTGCAGGCGGGAGAATAGGATGGCAGCGCCGATGCTTGCAATGAATGCAGCACCCAGACCAACAAAAACCGAGCGTCGAAGGTCGGGCCTCTGGATCTTGTTTAGATAGGCGAGCGTGATGCCAATAATGAGCGCGGCCTCAACGCCTTCGCGCAACGTTACGATGAATGCTTCGAGCAAGGATGTCCTTATACGGGAGGCTTTTCAGATGCAACTCAGTTGCAACTAGCTGACTAATCTTAAGGATAGCTGCACTACGGTGGTCAGTCAATCGTCGGGAATGCAGAATGTCGGGAAATGCAGAAGTTAGAATGAAGTGAAAGAATTAAGGGCGGGAACACGAAAAGATCAGCATGCAGAACAAACCCCTTACTTCTGCATTCTGCCTTGCGGCTGCTTCATCTCTGCACAGTGGCTTGCGACTCGGGCTCTTTTGATGCGTTCGTCCAGCCGGGAAGCGTTGTGTCACCGGTGATAAGCCGTGCGCCGCGTTCGTAGGTGATATACGACCAGGCCCATTGGATCAGCACGATGATGCGGTTACGGAAGCCGATCAGAAAAAATATGTGCACAAATAACCATGCAAGCCACGCGAAGTATCCGGAGATATGCAGCTTGCGAATCTGGGCGACGGCTGCAGCGCGGCCGATAGTGGCTAGATTACCTTTATCGAAATAATGAAAGTCTTTGCGCGGCTTATGTTCGAGATCACGCGCGATAGTGTCGGCGACGGCGCGGCCTTCCTGCATAGCTACTGGGGCGACGCCCGGCAGCAGATTGCCGTGCTTATCTTTCAATGTCGCCAAATCACCGATAACGAAGACCTCGGGATGGCCAGGCAGCGTCAGATCGGGCGCGACCGGAACGCGTCCTGCGCGATCGACCTGAACGCCTAACTTCTTGCCGAGGCTTGAAGCCTGCACACCTGCAGCCCAGAGGACTACTGCGGCTGGAATACGCTCTTCTCCGATCCAGACTGCACCCGGTTCGATATTGGTCACCATGGCCGAGGCGCGCACCTCTACGCCGAGCTTTTCAAGCTGTCGCACAGCGCTGGCGGAAAGATCGGGCGGATACACCGGAAGGACCCGCGGACCTCCCTCGAGAAGGATGATGCGGGTGCGCCTTGGATCGATGGTCGCGAACTCGTCCTGCAAAACCTTGCGTGCGATCTCGGCAAGAGTTCCCGCGAGCTCCACTCCGGTGGGACCCGCGCCAACGATAACGAAATTCAGCGGCGGCTCAGGTTCTCCGGCCAGCGTTGCACGCTCGGCAAGTTCAAAGGCCAACAGTACCCGTCGCCGAATCTCAAGCGCGTCTTCGATTGTTTTCAGTCCGGGAGCCAACGGCGCCCATTCATCATGTCCGAAATAGGAATGCCGCGCGCCGGCAGCGACAATCAGATAGTCGTAAGAGAGTGCGAAATCAGGAAGCTGCACTGTCTTTCGTACCAGGTCAAATCCAGTCACCTGTCCGAGTAGTAC
>QHZW01000081.1 GCA_003224815.1 Acidobacteriota bacterium
AAGAACAAATCATCAGCGGACGACAATGCGGTCGATTCCGATCAGGACAAGTCATCCGATCAGGACAAGTCATCCGATCAGGACAAATCTGGCGATCAGGAGAAATCCACCAAACCGGAATCCAACCCCGCAAACAAAATCACTCCGCAGCAAGCTGAGCAACTCTTCCACGAAGTGGACACGATCCTTGACTTCGCCAGCAAAGATACCGAGCTCCCGATCAAGCACAGTGTGAAGCGCCGGCTCACCAGCCGCGAAGAAGTGGTCGCATATCTGAAGAAGAACATGGCCGAGGACAAGGACGTACAACGTCTGCGCCGCACGGAACTTGTCCTAAAAAAATTTGGCCTGCTGCCGAAAGACTTCGATCTGCAAACGTTTCTGGTCAGCCTGCTTGAAGAACAGGTAGCCGGTTACTATGACGCGAACACTAAAACTGTGAACTTGCTCGATTGGGTCTTACCTGAGTTGCAGCGCCCGGTGCTTGCGCATGAGTTAACCCACGCACTTCAGGACCAGAATTTTGGGCTCGACAAATGGCTGAAGAAGGGTTCAGACGATATTGATTCGAAAAAGAACCTGACGCCTGACGACATCACCAAGGATGAAAACAGCGAAGCGCGGCAGGCGATCGTTGAGGGGCAGGCAATGGTCACATTACTCGATTACATGCTCGCGCCCTTACATCGCAACGTGGCTGACTCGCCCGAGATTGTGGATATGCTGAACGAAGACATGCAAACGGGGACGCCCGAATCCGTCCAATACAAAAATGCGCCTATCTTTTTGAAAGAGTCGCTGACGTTTCCATACCGATACGGCGTTCAATTCGAAGCCGCGGTGCTGCGGGCGCAAGGCAAGGCCAAGGCATTCAGTGTGCCGTTTGAAAATCCGCCGCGCACCAGCCGCGAAATTATGGAGCCGAAGACGTATCTTGCTGGCGAACATATTCCGCCGCTCCCGCTGCCCGATTTCAAAAAGATTTTCAAGGATTACGATCGCTTCGATATCGGCGCCATCGGCGAATTCGACGTGGACATCCTTGCCGAGCAGTATGCCGGAAAGGATGTTGCGAACCAGATTTACCCGAACTGGCGCGGCGGGTATTACTACTCAGTGCATCCGAAAAAAAATCCGCAGGGCGATTTGGGTCTCGTTTTCGTTTCGCGATGGGCGAGCATCAAGGCTGCCGAAGAGTTCGCCGGCGTTTACGCGCAGGGAATGGCTGCGCGCTACAAGAATCTTGAAGCAATGCCGGGCAACAATTTACCCGCAAACTTAAAACAGCTGCGCACGCTGGGCGGCGACCACGCCTGGAAAACTGCTGAAGGCGATGTCGTAATTGCTGTAAAGGGCGACACTGTGCTGGTAACAGAAAGCCTTGACGCCAGCATCACCGAGCAGTTTCGGCACGCGGTCTTCGCGAGTTCTGCACAGTAGGCGCAACCAGCCTAGCCTGCTAAGCGATTCTGTATAATCACCGTTCGCTTTTCATCTCCCTATAGGAAAAGGTTTTGGCGCAAGCAGAGATTGGAATCATCGGCGGCAGCGGATTGTATTCGATGCCCGGACTGACCGACGTACAGGAAGTCGCGCAGGAGACGCCATTTGGCACGCCTTCAGATGCGTACGTCCTGGGCACGGTTGAAGGAAAGCGGGTCGCGTTCCTGGCGCGCCACGGACGCGGCCATCGGATTCTGCCTAGCGAGTTGAACTTCCGAGCCAACATATACGGATTCAAGCAGCTCGGTGTCGACCGCATTCTCTCAGTTTCAGCCGTGGGCTCACTCAAAGAAGAGCACAAGCCCGGTGAGTTTCTGGTCGTTGATCAGTTCGTCGATCGAACACGGCACCGCGTGGATACTTTCTTTGGCAACGGTGTGGTCGCGCACGTTGCTTTTGCCGATCCGGTGTGCGCGCAGTTGGCAGAAGTGGTGACTGACGCGTGCAAGAAGGCGAAGGTTGTGGGCAAACGCGGCGGGAGTTACGTCTGCATGGAAGGCCCGCAATTTTCTACCAAGGCCGAGTCCTATCTCTATCGCTCCTGGGGTATGGACGTGATCGGCATGACCAACCTGCAGGAGGCCAAACTCGCGCGTGAAGCGGAGCTTTGTTATGTCACGGTTGCCATGGTGACGGATTATGACTGCTGGCATCCGCACCATGATTCTGTAACGGTGGACCAGATCGTGGCCGTGCTGCTGAAAAATGCCGAGAACGCCTGCAATGTTGTGCGCGAGGCTGTTGCAGCCATGCCGAAGGACCGCACCTGCAAGTGCGGATCGGCGCTGGCACATGCGATTCTGACTGATCGTGCGCTGATCCCGGTGGAAACGAAGAAAAGACTACAACTGATTCTTGGAAAGTATTTGTAGTAGCTCTGAGCTGTTGGCCCAAGGCAGTAGCGATTACTTATCAGCTGCATGGCGCCACAAAGCCAAGGGCTACAAGCGAAGAGCTAGAAGCTGAATTCCATGTCGATACTCGCCATCGGTTCCGTCGCTTTCGACAACATCACCACTCCGGCCGGCCGCGCCGAAAATGTTCTCGGCGGATCGGCCACCTACTTTTCTCTCGCCGCAAGTTACTTCACGAAGGTGCGCGTAGTCGCAGTTGTCGGCGATGACTTCGGCGCCGAGCACGACCACGTCCTAAAGAAGCGCGGGGTTGATACACTCGGAATCGAGCGCGCAGCAGGGAAGACCTTTCGCTGGGGCGGGCAGTATCTGGAGAATCTCAACGAAGCCAAAACCGACTTCACTGAGTTAAACGTTTTCGAAAAATTTCAGCCGCACATTCCTGCCGAGTACAGGGACTCTCAATTCTTGTTCCTGGGCAACATTCATCCTGCATTACAGGCGGCCGTACGCCTGGAGCTCTCTGATGTGAAGCTCACAGGCGGCGACACCATGAACTTCTGGATCCAGGGCGCGAATCAGGAACTTCGAGAGACGCTGCGCCTGGTCAACATCCTCCTCATCAACGATGGCGAGGCCAAGATGCTGGCGAACGAGCGTAACCTGCCACGGGCAGCAAACAAGGTGCTGGCCATGGGGCCGCAGGCGCTGGTCATCAAGCATGGCGAATACGGAGCAACCATTTTCTTTCGCGAAGGCGCGTTCGGATTCGGCAGTCATGCTTTTCGCGCTCCGGCTCTCCCGATCGACGAGGTAAAGGATCCTACCGGCGCCGGTGATTCATTTGCCGGGGGGTTCATGGGATATATTGCCTCGCAAGAGGAGGTCAACCGCGAGGTAATCAAGCGAGCGCTATTCTATGGCGGAGTCATGGGATCGTTTACCGTCGAGCGTTTCGGTACCGAACGCCTGCAATCCCTCACCCGCGGCGAAATCGATGCCCGGTTCCAAGTCTTCCGCGAACTCACCCACCTGGAATGAAAAAGTCAGCGAAGCTCAAGCCCATCAATTCTGATCGCGACATCCTTCTGGTATTTCAACTGGCCGCGTCAGTTTCTATTGCGTCATTCTTTTACTACCTGCAAAAGTCCGATCTGCTGCTTTACGGAGACGCAGTGGCGCATATCAACATCGCGCGCCGCGTATTCGATTCGCGAACTCCCGGTCTGTTGCAACTCGGCACCGTATGGCTCCCACTTCCGCACCTGCTGATGGTTCCACTCCTAGCTTCGAAGTTCCTGTGGCAGACCGGAATTGGCGGGGCGATCCCGTCGATGATCGCGTACGTGTTCAGCGTGGCGGGGATCTTTCGCCTGGTAACAACCGTTACTCCCACCCTTTCCAAAGCCGAGGCAGGATGGAGCACCCGGTTTGCTCCCTGGCTCGCCACGACGATTTTCGCCCTGAATCCGAACCTGATCTACCTGCAGACGACTGCGATGACGGAGCCGGTTTACTTGGCATTCTTCATTTGGGCAGTCGTTTTCTTTGCGGCAGCGATTCGGGACTGCCGAGAGGGTGAAAGCAAAACGGCAAACTCAGCGCTGGTGCGATCCGGGCTCTGCCTGATTGGCGCTTGCCTCACTCGCTACGATGGATGGCTTCTCGCGGCTGGGATGTGTGTGCTTGTCGTTGGGCTTGCCTGGTTCGGCGGATTCAGAGCACTCCGTCCCGGCGCGAAAAAGTTTGTGCTACTTGCGACGGCAGCGCCAATCTTGTGGCTCGCTTACAACGCCGCGGTCTATCGCAATCCGCTTGAATTCGCCAACGGGCCATATGCGGCCAAGGCAATCGAGCAGAAGACTGCCGTACCCGGAATGCCCGCGCATCCCGGCGACCGCGATGCTCGAATAGCCTTCAAGTATT
>QHZW01000082.1:0-2078 GCA_003224815.1 Acidobacteriota bacterium
CTTCAATCGGAATAAACGGGACCACGTCCGCTGCGCCAAGCCGTGGATGCGCGCCTTGATGCTCCGTCAAATCGATCAGTTCTGCGGCTTTGCCCACGCCGCGAATTGCCGCTTCCTGCACCGCTTCGCGTTCTCCGGCCAGTGTGATGACGCAGCGGTTATGGTCGGCGTCCATCTCGCGATCGAGCAGATATACGCCATCGAGTTTCATGGCCTCGACGATGCCATCGACTTTGGCCTTATCCCGTCCTTCAGAAAAATTAGGGACGCACTCCACCAGCGTCTGCATAAGCCAGAAGCATATCTGGAGGGAAATGCGGCTGCAACCAGACGTGGCAAATCAATCCGATGGATTGAAGGGAATAGTTACTTCCATCTTCGAGCGGGAGCGCGCCGCCGAGTAGCGCCAGTTTCGAACCGCGTCCATGGCAGACTGCGCGAGAATCGGATTACCTCCCAACAAGCTGACATTCTCCACCATGCCTTCAGGCGAGATCGTCAGTTGAAGTCGCACAATGCCGCCGATTGAGCGTTGGCGCAGAGTTGCAGGATATTCAGGTCCCACACGCACTTGCAGTGCGCGGTCTGCGCCCGTAGGTCTGAGGATGGTGAGGGTTTTGACCCCCTGAGTGTTGGTTTCGGAGTTGACGTAACCCAGAGCTCCGCGGGTCCGGGCCACATACGCCACCACGTCCGCATCTGAATCCAATGTCTTCGGTATGAATCCCGTGCCCGTAAATGCCAGGCCCCGGTAATACTTGTGCAGAGTTTCATCAGTCTGGTCCAGAAACTCGCGCAAGAAATCTTCATGAACCGTTCCCGATCTTTCAAGGACTGGCACCACATGCGATCCGTCACTGAGCGTGTTTCTCTCTTCCAGGAACACGCTTTTGAGCTCCGAGGTGGAGATCGCGTCCACTTTCGTGGTGAGATTGGCAATCACCTTCGTGCCGCCTGCAAACGCGAGCGGCGAGATCAGGCTCAGAAAACTCGTTAGCACGAAGTACAGCCGGAAGTCCCTTCCCATTCTCATGGTCAGAAGTTGACCCCTGTCTCGACTACCAGAGCATTTGTTTTCCGCTGGAATCCGGAAGAATTGACCTGCGGATAGAAACCATCCGGATAGGGAGCATTGGCAAATCCATCCATAAAATGTCCTTCCACTTTCACGTCCCACCAGCGGTTCAGATCAATGCGTCCAGCAACAACTTTGTCGTAGATATGGTTCTCGGGCAAGCTTGATGGCGTTAGTCCCGGATCGAGGAACATCAAGCGGATTCTCTGATGCGCCGGCAAAGATCAGCTGATCGCGAACATAACGGCGATACTCCGCTTCAAGTTGCAATGGCCCGTGGCTGTATTGGCCATAGAACTGGTTAGTCCAGTCGGCACGCGAGTGCTCGGAATACGCAATGAGGACGCCTGGATTAAATGGGTCTGGCGTGCTGCCCTTTGCATGAATGTCTTCGTTCATGCGCGAAACGCCTAATAACAGCCCCTTCCAGTGAGTGTCCCAGCGGAGATCAGCTCCGTACTGAAGTCCTCCATAACTCTTAAAGTGAGTGCCGAATTGGCTGAGCAGATAAGGGTAGCCGCTGTAAATGCCGTCGCTGCGGTGTCCAGCATAGACGGTGTATGAAAGCATGCCCCAGCGAGATCGGGGAGAAAAACTTCCGTAAATGTCGCCTCCGGTGTGGGCGATAGTAGCGTCGCGCAAGTCGGTGGGATACACGCCTTGCGGAAGCAGAGCGAATGGGCGCAGAAAATTTAGGTCCTGGGTATCGTTGTGCAAGCCGAGCCGGGTCTTTACTTTTCCGCCGGACCGCCCAGTCCAATGATAGATGCCACTAGCCCAGGTTCCCCAGATTGCGGTCATATAGTGCCCTCCGACATGCAATTTATCCGTCACAAACGTGGACATGTTCACTCCGAAATCGGTGAATGCTCCACTCCCTTGGCTGGTGTGCATAGTCAGCCACTCGTTGTGATTGGTATAGATGAAGCCCTGGGTGGCAAAACCGTGGACCTGAACCGCACGATTGAAGATAGTGAAGTCCTGCGCAAATGTCGTTAACGAG
>QHZW01000082.1:2105-13804 GCA_003224815.1 Acidobacteriota bacterium
GTGCCCTTGATGGGGGAGGAATGCTTCAGTTGAACTTAGGCTTGGCCAGCACCCGCAGTCTTCGACTTAACCAGCAACCGGCGGGTGCTTGTGATTAGGTCGCTTACCTGGAATGGCTTTACCAGAAAACGGACGCTGTGCTGTTCCAGGAAGCTGCGGACCTCTGGCTCGGCAAGACTTGAGAATGTAAACAGGAAGTGTCCGCTCAGCTTCGGATAGCTATCTAGGATCCATTGGTGTGTCTCTTTCACACTGTTTGCGCCGGGCATTTTACCGTTCAGGATCAGCCCGTCAAACGACTGTTCCGCAAGTATCGTCGTCATTGCGTCGGTGCTCGTCGCCGTCGTCACTTGTGCGCCGGCGCCCGACAGCACATCTCGTTCAAATTCCAGAACACTCTCTTCATCTTCAACCAGAAGTATGCGTCCCTTCAGCGCCATATCTCGTGGAGCTGCTTCGGTCGGAACCTGTGGAGCCACGGCCCGCCCAGCCGAGGGCAACTTCACCTCGATAACTGCGCCCTCAGTATCTCCGTTGCGTGCTGAAATGTCGCCATTGTGCTCCTTGACGATGCCGTAGCAAATGCTCAAACCCAGCCCAGTTCCCTTGCCTACAGTTTTCGTCGTATAGAAAGGCTCGAAAATACGATGAGGCTCCTGAATGCCCGAACCTGAATCATGAAATTCGATGCTCACAGAATTGTCGGACGCGGCTACGCGAACTCGAAAATGCTGTTCCGCCTTGCTACCCTCCCCGACCGCGTCTGTCATCGCGTCAATGCCGTTATTGATGATGTTCAGGAAAACTTGTTCGAGCTGGTGCGGGTCGCCAAACACCGCCGGAACATCAGCCTGAAAATCCCGCTCCACTTGAATATTTCCGACCTTCATGTCGTAATCGCGCAACAGAAGCGCCTCTTCGAGCACTTTGATGACGTCGAATTCTTCTTTCTGCGGCTTGCGTTGTCGTGCAAATGACAGCAGATTCTGCACCACGCGATGCGTGCGCTGCCCCTGCTTGAAAATCTTGCCTACGTACTCCATAGCTTTCGCTTCCAGCTTCTCCGACTCGAGTAGCTGCGCATAACCGAGAATTGCTGTGAGCGGATTATTCAATTCGTGCGCCACACCCGCAATCAACTGTCCCACTGCCGACATTTTTTCGCTTTGCAGTAATTGCTCTTGGGTGCGGCGAAGATCGTCGTAAGCCTTGCAGGTCTCCTCGTACAACCGCACCTTTTCCACCGTCGTTGAAAGCTGCCGTCCAATCGCCAGCAGCAGATTTTCATCATTGCTCGAGTATTCGCGAGCCGGGCCGCGGCTGATTCCCATCAAGCCAAGCGGATCGTCTTTCCCCCACAGCACGACCCACATCGCCGAACCCCCGTTCGCGGCCTTCATGAATCCAGTCACAGACGCGGGAAGATGTGGCAAGTATTCCGCCGTCAGCACCTCGGCGCGCGAGCGCATCACCAGATCTCCAAAGCTTTCTGGAAAATGAGTTTCGGCCAGGCGCTTGCGTTCAGTGACGCGTTGTCCCCATTCGGCCCGCCGACGGTACCGGTTCTCTGGTTCGGCAAGATAGACTGACCCGGCCTCCGCCCCTAGAAGCGAGATCACCTGGCGCAAGGTCAGATTCAGGATTTCATCCAGATCGAAACTCTGGGTTGCGATCACAGCCATCGCATTCAGCGCATTCAGTTCCCGGTTGCGCCGCCGGATCTCGTCCTCGGCCTGCTTCTTCGCGGTTATATCAAGCAGGAAGCCCTGGTACCGCTCGATCTTGCCTTCTTCATCGCGGATCGCGAAGCTGCTTTCTACAGCGGTCAATTCCGAGCCATCTTTGCGGCGTAGGTTGACCTCGAAATCACGCACAAAATCATGCGCTTCCACTTCGCGCCGAAAAGTAACCCGCTGTTCCCGTGACGTATAAAATTCCGCGTCCACGTTGCGGCCGAGTAGCGACTCGCGGCTGCCATGGCCCAACATGCGGACGAAGGCGTCGTTGCAATCCAGCAGGTTGCCGGATGGTGTGGTGACGAATACGCCTTCCTGCACCCGTTCGAACAGCGACCGGTACTTCTGCTCCGCTGCGCGGCGCTCGGTGATGTCGCGGACCACGTGGATGGTAGCGCGCTGCTTCGTGCCCTGATCGACGTAGGTGGATGTTGACGCCACCGAGAAGCCCCCAAAAGGATCGATTCCTTCAGAGAGCTCATCTTCGGCTCCTCGACAGTACGGGCAGTTCTCCCACGCAAGCTCTTCTTTCGGCAGCACCACTTCACAGATCTGCCCCACAACTTCCGCCTGCGATTTACCCAGTCGGCTCAGCAGTGCCGGGTTTGCTTTGAGAATGCGGAATTGTGAATCGTGCAACAAGACCAAATCCTGGATGGATTCAAACGTGTTGCTCCACTGCCGGTGCGACCGCAATATCTCTTCCAACAGATGCACATTTTCGAGCGCCAATCCAAACTGCTGGGCGCACGATATCAGGAAATCAGTTTCATCAGGCGCATACGACTTCGCACGCCGGTTGCCCAGGACCAGGCTTCCAACTAAAGATTTTCTTCCAGGCACGGTTACGACAATGACTTGCTGCAGCTTTTCAGCATGAAAGCTATCGTCGAGCCCCTCTTTCGGCACAACCACCAGGCGCGTCTGCTGGGGAACGCATTCGACCTCATCGCTGATCGCGATTGAACTCTTCTTACTCAGGAACTCCGGTGACAGCCCGATCTGCTGATGGATATTTAGGCAGTTGCTTTGCAGCAAACGGAACCAGGCAGCCTCCGCACCCATGAGGTCCTTCAACTCTTTAAGCGCCGTCCCCGCCATGATGCCGTCTTGCCCCACTCGCGCAATACTGGTTGTAAGCGCATTGAGCGTCGCCAGACGCCGGGTGTGCAGCCGCGATTCATCGAACACCACCAGCAGCATGCCCAGTCCCAACACCATGTCGGACAGCGTTCCAGCATCGGTGGGCAGCGGGATGGCAATTGGCCACCAGTCCAGGTGCAGCAGCAAGAGCCCGCCAGCAAGAACCCAGGGACCAATCTCGCGTCGAGCGCGCCGGAAACGTAACACCAGCGCGGCTGCGGTCAAAGTCAGAAGGTGCTACGACAGCTCCAGGGCAAAGTGAAGCGGCACGGAATCCGGACAATAGATGTCCCGCGAAACTGCCAGCGCAATCAGCGCTGCGCTGATTGCAAGCACTGGACCCAGCAGAAATCGCGCATTCGCATAGATCATCGTACCCGCGACGAATCCACACCATGAGGCAGCGTTCCCGCAGGGTCCGAAATACCAGCAGGCTGGCGGCAAGGATCAGCAGCACCGCCGTCTCGCGACTCACGAGTTTTGGCGCGGCGAGCTCTCCGAGGATGTGCCCGGCGCGCCACAGGAGCGTGTTCATTAAATTGCAGACCTAAGCCGAACTGTCTAGGTTTTAGCACGTACAATCCCGTAACCAGTGGGGTTTCCATGGTGCTTTGGTTACTTTCGATACCACGCATTTCAGGTACAATCGCCGTACACTTAGTCGAGTCCAGCCATGCCTGCTGACCGCATCCTTATTGTTGACGACGAAGACTCGATTCGCGAAGTCGTCTCTTCCATGTTGAGTTCCTCAGGCTTTGTTTGCACCCAGGCGCAGTCTGGGCGAGAGGCTCTGGCCCTGCTTCAGTCCGGCGAAGAATTCGAACTCATGCTGTCTGACATGATGATGCCGGTTATGGACGGCGAGGCTCTGCTGGCAGCTACCAAAGAACGCTTTCCGGATATTCCCGTCGTCATGGTTACCGCCATGCACGATATTTCTATCGCGCTGAATGCGATTCGCAATGGGGCCTATGATTACCTGCTCAAGCCGTTCGATCGCGAGCAGTTGCTGGCCACGGTAAGGCGTGCCCTCGAAAACCGCCGCTTGAAACTGGAGAACAGGAAGTATCAGACCGAACTTGAAAGCCTGGTTACCGCCCGTACCGAGCAGGTGCGGCAAGCACTCGCATCACTAGAACGCTCTTATGACATCACCCTCGAAGCCCTGGGCAACGCGCTGGATTTGAAAGACGCGGAAACCGAAGGCCATTCCAAGCGCGTCACGGCGTTCACCATTGCCATCGCTCGCGCTATGGGAATTTCTAGTGATCAGATTCGGGTAATCGCTCGCGGGGCTTTCCTACATGACATCGGAAAAATGGCGATCCCAGATGCCATCTTGCGAAAGCCCGGCGCTCTTGATCCGGAGGAAACCGCGATCATGCGTGAACATTGTTATCGCGGATATCAGATCTTGCGCCGAATCCCCTTCCTGACCGAGGCCTCAGAAATTGTTTACTCCCATCAAGAAAAATTTGATGGCACCGGGTACCCTCGCGGTCTCAAAGGCGAGCAGATTCCGCTCGGAGCGCGCATCTTCTCTGTGGCAGATACTCTGGATGCAATGACCTCAGATCGGCCCTACCGCGCCAAGCTTCCACTTTCCGCAGCACGGGAAGAGATTGACAAGTGGTCCGGCCGCCAGTTCGATCCGCAAGTGGTTAAGATCTTTCTCGAAATGCCTGAAAACATTTGGGACGACCTGCGCAGAGGCATCGATGAGCAAATCCATCGTTTTGCCGCCTACTCCGCTGGAAAGATGTAAGCGCCGTTTGCGTCATTCGTTTCCCCACTGCTAATCTTTTCTACGCGACCTTCGGAGGGCTTGGAATGCCCAAATACGTAATCGAGAGAGAATTGCCCGGAGCAGGAAAGCTAACGCAGGATGAGTTGCACGCGGTTTCTCAGAAAAGCTGCGATGTGCTGAACCATCTCGGCCCGCAGATTCAGTGGATCGAAAGCTACGTCACTGATGACAAGATTTACTGCATTTACCGCGCGCCCAGCGAAGAACTGATCCGGCAGCACGCGAAAGAAGGCGGGTTCCCTGCCAACAAAATTTCTCAGGTCAGATCTGTAATCGATCCTTCCACGGCGGATTAGTATTCCGCACGTTCGTGTTCAAAGCCTCGTGCCCGAATGCGCGAAGCATCAACCGCCACATCTCGCTGCAGGATCACTTCCAGAGTCGTTCCGGGCCCCATCTTCACTTCATTGCCGTGGCCGAAAGCTGCGATTGCAGTTCCGATTGCGCCACCGACACCTGCGCCAATCAGGCCACCTTCTAAGCCGCGACTTAGCCCGCCTACTACCGCGCCCGTTGCCGCCGGCTTGCCAATAGTTGCCGCAGTTTGGCCGGCATTGCTGTCACCCTTGATCGTTCCCTCTTTATCTTTAACCTGGGCCTTGTCTACGCCTGGCGCGCTTTCAATTGAGCCGGGCAGCAGCACCGTGTAGCCGCTCGGATAAATCAGCGAAGTGAAATGCATCAGAACTTCGGCGCTTCCTTTGAGTCTTCCCGCCGGCTTGATTGATGTTATCTTCCCCTGAACGTACGTTCCTGCCGGGATGACGATATGGTCGTTGATAACAACTGGAAACGTCGTCTGCGCATACACCTGGTCACCCACGTGGCTGCTTTTAGTTGAGATCGCATTACGCAGCGAAACCGGCACATGCGTTCCGGCAGGAATCGTGACTTGACGGGCGTCGCTGCGCTCGGCAGGTAACCCTTGCTTCGCCGGCGCTGCCTCCAGCGGTGCGCTCTGCTGGGCCAGGGCCGCGACGGAAATAATCAGGACGACAAACAAGGGGCGCATAGCCACCTCCGACGCTGGAATAATGACAGGAAACGGGCTTTAAAGAAAGTACGATGCGCCAATGTCCCGATAAAGCAGCCTGAGTTTGCTATCATTCGGCCTTCCTGGACGGAGGCTATTATGCGCAAGCTGTTTTGTATCTTCCTGTTCGCAGCCACAAACTGGGCCACTGCTCAATCGCCCGCCGGCCTTTCGGATCTGTCTCAGTTGCGCGATTACACCTTGAAGCGCTCGTCGAGTTATGACCGTACCGGCGGCAATGCCGACGCCCGCAAGGTCGCACCCGGAGACAGCATTACCGTGCTCGATGAAGCTGGTTCCGGACAGATTTCCCACATCTGGTTCACCATCGCGGACAAAGAAGAAAAGCACCTGAAGAAGATTGTCCTCCGCATGTACTGGGACGGCGAAAGCACACCCAGCGTTGAAGCGCCCATCGGCGACTTCTTCGGTTTGGGCAACGGCGACTATTTCCTGTATCAGTCAACGCCTCTAGCGGTCGGAGCCGACAAGGCTCTGAACTGCTTCTTTCCCATGCCCTTCCGCAAACATGCGCGGATCACGGTCACCAACGAAGGACAGGAACGCATCGACTCGCTTTACTGGAATATCGACTGGCGCAAACTCCGACAGCTGGTCCCTGCCAGCACCGCTTACTTTCATGCCCAATACCGTCAGGCAACGCCGAGCAACGCCATGCCGGATGCGAAAACGAATCTCGACGGTAAAGCCAATTATGCCTGGATGGAAGCACAAGGCCGCGGCCAGTTCGTTGGCGTGACCATGTCCGTTGTAGAAAATGCAGACGGCTGGTGGGGTGAAGGTGACGACATGTTCTTCATCGACGGCGAGAAACTGCCGTCAATCAATGGCACTGGAACCGAAGACTATTTCCTGGGCGCCTGGGACTTCGGCGGAAAGCCCTTCTACTACGCCCTTTTCGGCGCTCCTGTTGTTGGCCCCGAAAAGAAAGCATCAAAGTGGTCCCTGTATCGCTTTCATTTGGATTCCCCCATTCCTTTCACAAAATCATTGCGCGCCACCATTGAGCACGGACACGCGAACGATCGTGCCGACAACTTCTCCTCGGTCGCATACTGGTATCAGGTTGAACCGCACTCAGCGTTTCCCGCACTTCCTGCTGTGGGTGAGCGAGTGCACTGAGTTTCGGGACAATCGCGCGCTCCGGCTGCGCTATCATTCAAAGATGTCTCTGCAATTCCGATCCCGGCCAGCGCTGGTCGCGTATCTCACCTGCGGCGATCCCGACCTGTGCACCAGCCGAGAGGTCGCTCTGGCGGCGATTTCCGCCGGTGCCGAGGTGATCGAGCTCGGCGTGCCATTTAGTGATCCTGTCGCCGATGGCCCTGTGATTCAGCGCGCCAGCGAACGAGCGTTGAAAAATGGCGTTTCACTGGAGCAAGTTATAAAACTCGCCGCGGAGATTCGTCGCGAGAGCGACGCCGGCCTCATCATTTTTTCTTATTTGAACCCAATCGTGCGTATGGGACTTGAGAAATTTGCCAAAGCATCAGCCGACGCCGGGGTCGATGGGGCTCTCGTCACCGATCTGCCCGTCGTTTCTAGCGGCGCCCACCAGCACCGACACTCGCCTCAAGCAAATCGCTCAAGCCTCGACCGGCTTCGTCTATGCAGTTTCGCGCACCGGAGTCACGGGCGCACAGAAGAACTTGCCTGAAGACGCGCAGAGACTAGTTGAGCGCTTGCGAAGAATCACCGATCTTCCCATCGCAATTGGCTTCGGGATTTCCGGCCCGCAACAATTTTCTTCAGTTGGTAAGTACGCCGACGCCGCCGCCATTGGCAGCGCCATTGTTCAAATGATCGAGCAGAATCCGCGCAAAGAAGCGCAAGCTGTGGCAGAATTTATAGAACAGCTCTCAACCTTCAGTCGTCAGCCGTCACAAAAAACTGCTGCAAAAGCACGTCGCCTCGCCGGCGCGGATTGAGGAAATCGTGTTTGGCTGAATGTTGATTGCTGATTGTTGAGGCTGAATCCTGAAGCCTGGTTCTATGGACATCACTGATTGGCGGCGCAAAATCGACGATATCGACCGCAAGCTGGTCGAATTGCTCTGCCAGCGCGCGCAGGCTGTCCATGAGATCGGGAAATTGAAATCGATTGCAGGATTACCGGTTTACGAACCTGACCGCGAGAAAAAGGTTTTGGAAAACGCCCGCAGTGTGAACGTCGGTCCCCTACCGGACCGCGATCTGCTCCGCATTTACGAGCGCATTGTGGACGTCATGCGCCAGAGCGAAATGGAATTAGCAGCCAAAAAGCCTTTGCCGCCAGACGGTCTCGGCGACACCGAGATTGATTCGGAGGTCAACGACTAGACGTCAGCTCTTAGCTTTTAGCCATTAGCTCACAAAGTGCATTTGAGTTAACAGCTAAGAGATAGCAGCCAAACCCACACATGATTGTCGCAATGCAGGAAACCGCATCCGAAGAGCAGATTCAGGTAGTCATGGAACACCTGATGAATATGGGCTTCTCCGTTCATCGCACGACGGGCGAGCGGCAAAGCATACTTGCCGCCGTGGGGGCGCGCTCTGATTTCGACACCCGCAATCTCGAAGTGCTCAGTGGTGTTGAGCACGTTCATCGCATCAGCGCACCCTACAAACTTTCGGGTAAAGCCTTCCGTCCTGAGGGGACAATTGTCCAATTCGCTAATGGCGTAAAGGTAGGCGGCGAAGAGGTCATCGTGATGGCGGGCCCGTGCTCTGTCGAATCGCGTGAGCAATTGTTTACTGTGGCTGAGCTCGTTGCCAAAGCCGGTGCGCGGGCTCTGCGCGGAGGTGCATTCAAACCCCGCAGCTCGCCGTATTCATTTCAGGGCCTTGGAATTGAGGCTCTTAAACTTCTGCGCGAAGCCGGAGATAAGTTCAACCTGTTGGTAATCAGCGAGGTGATGGAGATTTCGCAGATTCCCCAGATGCTTCCCTACATCGACATTTTTCAGGTGGGCGCGCGCAACATGCAGAATTTCAATCTGCTGCGCGAACTCGGCAAAGTTAAGAAGCCTGCGTTGCTCAAACGCGGGATCGCTGCCACCATCGAAGAACTTTTGCTCTCGGCCGAATATATTATGTCCGGCGGCAACTACGACGTAATTCTTTGCGAGCGGGGCATTCGTACTTTTGAAACTTACACGCGCAACACGCTCGATATCTGCGCCATTCCCGTCATTCACAAGCTTTCCCACCTGCCCATGGCTTCTGATCCGTCCCACGGTACCGGTCTTCGCGACAAAGTTGCGCCCATGGCGCGCGCTTCCATCGCCGCTGGCGCTGATGTGCTGCTGATCGAGGTTCATCACGACCCTGACAAGGCCCTTTCGGATGGAGCGCAGTCGCTCTATCCCCAGCAGTTCCATGAATTGATGGACACCTTGCGCATGATCGCGCCCGCAGTCGGAAGAAAACTTGCGTAGAAATTGGATCATTGAGGATTGAATCATTTAGTCCTGTGCTGCGCCGGGTTTCAATGATTCAATGATCCGATGATTCAATGACTCGATCCTCTCCATTTCGCCAAATCACGATCATCGGTACCGGCCTGATCGGTGGATCGCTCGCTCTTGCCCTGAAAAAAAGCGGGTTTCGCGGCAAGATCGTCGGATGTGATGGGAGTCTCGTACTCGAAAAAGCGAAGCGGCGGCGGACTATTGATGTCGCCATTTCTGACCCGCTCAAAGCGTGCTCCAAAAGTGACCTCGTTGTTCTCGCCACGCCCGTTGGGGGCATTATCGAGCTGATCGAGAAGCTCGCGCCTCATCTCCCCTCTTCCGCCCTGCTTACCGACGTCGGCAGCACCAAGTCGGAGGTCATGAGCACTGCCGAAAGAGTGTTCGGCACTGATGTCTCTCGGCGCTTCCTCGGTGGCCATCCCATGGCCGGCAAAGAAAACTCCGGAATCGAATTTGCCGATGCCGAGCTGTTTCGCGACGCTGTCTGGTTCCTGACGCCCTCGCCCAAGCAAACGCCCAAAACGGCCGGCGTAGCGGAGTTTTCCGCACTCCTTAAAAAGCTGGGCACAACAATTATTGCCCTCGATTCCGCCGAGCACGACCGTCTCTGCGCCTGGATCAGCCACGTTCCGCAGATGGTCTCAACTGCCCTGGCAGCTACATTGGTTGAAGAATACAGCGACAACTCCGCTCTGCTCGAAGCCGGCGGTCGGGCGTTGCGGGAAATGACTCGCATCTCTGCCAGCCCGTATTCCATGTGGCGCGATATAGCGATTACGAATAAACAGCAAATCGCTGAGGCGCTGCTCAAGCTCGAACAGGAACTCGCGCACATCCGCGAAAACCTCGACACACGCCAACTGGAAGAAGAGTTTGACCGCGCGCATAAGCTGAATCGCCGCTCAAAGCGAACTCAACTTCGCTCGCGCGGATGAACGCAAATGAACACGCATTAAACCCAATCACTTCTTGTTTCGTCAGTCTCGAAACGTACACGCTTCTTGCCGGAGATATTTGCTAGAGATTTTAAAATCCGTGTGTATCCGCGTTTATCCGCGGAGATGAAGTTGCCTTTGCCGCGCTTGCAGTAAATTTCCGTTACAATTTTTGCGATGAACAAAGTGGTTGCCAACTCCGACGAAGCCATCCAAGACGTGTTCGACGGCGCCACTATCATGATTGGCGGATTCGGGCTGTGCGGTATTCCGGAGAATCTGATCCGTGCCCTGGCCCGCAAGGGAAGCAAAAATCTCAAGACCATCAGCAACAATGTCGGCGTGGACGGCTTTGGCATGGGCCTGTTGCTCGCGGCTGGGCAGATTCGCAGCCACATCGGCAGCTACGTGGGCGAAAATCGATTGCTCGAGCAAATGGTGCTAGAAAAGAAGATCGACCTCGAACTCGCACCACAGGGAACTTTTGCTGAACGCATCCGCGCCGGCGGCGCAGGCATTCCTGCTTTCTTCACTCCGACAGGAGTCGGCACCATCGTCTCCGAAAACAAAGAGACGCGCGAGTTCGATGGCCGCAAATACGTGATGGAGCGCGCGCTCAAGGCCGACTTCGCGTTCGTCAAAGCGTGGAAGGGCGACAAATGGGGCAATCTTGTCTATCGCAAGACTGCTCGCAACTTCAATCCGATGATGGCAACCGCCGCAAAGGTCACGATCGTCGAAGTCGAAAATCTGGTCGATGTCGGCGAACTTGAGCCCGACAGCATTCACACTCCCGGAATCTATATCAAAAGAATTTTTCAAGGCGAAATGTACGAGCGCCGAATCGAGAGAAAGACGGTGAGAACCGTCGTTAGCTGATGTTGGCTTAAGGCAGCTGCCAAACTGATCGGCGGGCGACCAAAGACGAACGACCAGCGACGAACTTATGCCCAAACCCGCCAAAGACCATGACAAACGCGAACGCATCGTGAAGCGCATCGCGCGCGAACTGCGCGACGGATTCTATGTAAACCTCGGCATTGGCATGCCGACGCTCGTCGCCAATCATGTGCCCAACGGAATTCAGGTGGTCTTGCAAAGCGAAAACGGAATGCTTGGCATCGGGCCGTACCCATTCGATGGCAACGAAGACCCCGACCTCATCAATGCCGGCAAGGAGACCATCACCGAAATGCCGGGAACTTCGTACTTCTCGAGCACCGACTCTTTCGCCATGATTCGCGGCGGTCACATCGATCTCAGTGTTCTCGGCGCGATGGAAGTGGATGAAGAGGGCAGCATCGCAAATTGGATGATTCCCGGGAAAATGGTCAAAGGCATGGGCGGCGCGATGGATCTGGTCGCGAGCGCCCGCCGGGTTGTCGTCGCCATGGAACACACTACTCGCGAGGGTGCTCCGAAAATCCTGAAGAAATGCACGTTACCGCTTACCGGAGCCCGCGTTGTGGACACAATCGTGACAGAGATGGCGTACATCCGGGTCACTCCTACTGGCCTGGTGCTGGAAGAAATCGCGCCGGGACTAACGCCGGAAGACGTACAAAAAGC
>QHZW01000086.1 GCA_003224815.1 Acidobacteriota bacterium
GCGACGTTGAGGATCAGCTTGCGGAAGAGGGGCTTCGGGCGCTCGGTGTCGCCGGGATAAAAGATGCGGTCGCGACGGTCTTCCTGCTGTTGAGAAGGTGGGGGATGGCCGTAATCATCGGACGCGAACAGAGAGTTGGCGTCATTGATCTCGGCAGAGTCGCTGATCGGGTTCTCGAGTAACTGGAGATGAGGGCTGGCGATAATTAGTGGGGCACTTAGTTGCGGAAGAGTTTCCTTGCTTTGATCGGAAGAGCCGGCGAAAGCTGCTGTGCTGATCAGGATTGAGATCAGAATACAGAGCAGGGATGCTGGTTTCGCCATGGCTGTGAATCCAAAGATCTTTCGATGCTGGATCGGCCAGGTGCGACAGCTTTCAGGCTATGGCTTGGTCGGACTGACGGGGTCGTCGCCCTGAGCCAGTACCCAGATGGTGAGGCCACCACCTACGACTAGAGCTCCGAGTCCTACTCTGTCGGATGTGATTATTGGGCCCTTTACGGCGGCAGGAGCGCCATTGCCTTTGGTGATCAAACCGCAACTAGCCGCATCTTCACGTGAGATCTGCTGGCCTTCTTTGACAGTGGAGGTGTTCGAGCCGCAGGTGACGGTGACGGAAGCCTTGCGGGCGATAATGCCGATGCTGCCGCTGGAACGGGTTATGTAGAACTGGGTCCATTCGCCCGAGACCGGCGTGATCTTGAAATCGCGAGCGTAGACGCTCAGGCCTTTGCCGGTGGCGACGGAGATTGATCCACGATCGAGCGAAAAACCATCAGCCTGAAAACGGACGATGGAATTTGAATCGACGACGGCGCTCGATCCCGCAACATTGATATTGGCAGCGCCGTTCTCACGAGTCTGCAGGACGTCGCCGGTCATGAAGGCGGAAGAGTTGCTCAGTTGAGCGCCGTTCAGATAAACGGTCCCGGCGGGAAAGATCACAGCGGCCGCCGTATTTTGGGCGGAGAGAACGGCCGGCATGAGCAGCAGCAGGCACGCAGCGATCTTCTTCTGTAGTGCAGAATGGAACACGAGCCACTCCTTCTAACTAATACACGCGTACAAGAATCGGCTTAGTGTCAAGCCTAGCAGCAGCTCTGAAACAGTCAATCGAGTTCTGGGCAGGAATCCTGCAAGTAAACCGCTATCGCCAGCGGTCGATCGCCTGCCACCACACTAGTCGGAGCCATTCGTCGAGGTTGATCTTGGCCCACTGACGATGGTGCCACCAGGGAATGCCGAAGGTTTCCGAATCGAAAGCGGCCGCAATGGAAATATCGTAACCGCGAAGTTCGCGCTGAAAGACGCTTCGAGCGCGGCGTGTATGATAGTCAGACGTCACGACCAGAATGCGATGCACACCGCTGTTCCTTAGGCAACCGACAACATCCTGGGCTTCTGTTTTGGTGGAGAGGCCAGCAATCGGGCAGATGGAAACCGCCTGACCTTGGTGCAGGACGTATTCCTTTGCGATGTTAAGCATGCTTTGGTCATAAATGATGCCTGCGGCTGGGACATCGAGGAGCATGCGCGGTGCATAGCCGTGGGACAGGAGCTGCAATCCGCGGGCCGGGCGCCAGTTGGTTTCGCCGGCGAGGACGACGATCACGTCAGCTTTCTGGGGATCATTCACTACGAGGTAGCTTCCCGAAGTCAGCGACAGAAGCAGGACCGCGGTAAGAACTGCGATCAGAAAAATGCGCAGCGTGCGCATCAGGTCTTCCTTTCCAGATCAGACAAGAGCGGTAACGAAAGTAATAACTACGGGCGCGCGTGCACCCACAAGACGCCTGATTCTACATGCTAAAATCGGAGCGACTCCCCCGCAGATTCATATCAATTATGAGCAGCCAAACCGTTCCTGCCACGCATTTTTCTGAGCTGAAGAGCAAGATTGAGCAACGTCAGGCACGCGTCGCCATCATCGGAATGGGCTATGTAGGACTTCCGCTAGCGTTGCTTTACAGCGAACGTAGTTTCAAAGTTACGGGTTTTGATATCGATGAGCGAAAAGTTTCCACGCTCAACAGCGGCGGTTCGTACATTTTCCGCATAACACCGGCAGAGATTCTGGCTGCGCGCGAGCAGGGCTTATCAGCGACATCCGACTATGCGCAATTGAAATCGATGGATGCGGTCATCATCTGCGTGCCCACACCGCTGAACGAATATCACGAGCCCGATCTCAGCTACATCACAGGGACGGCAGAGTCGATCGCGCCGCATCTTCGCGCGGGACAGTTGGTAGTACTGGAGAGCACGACCTATCCGGGAACGACAGAAGAGGTGCTGGTGCCGATTCTGGAGAAGGGAAACAAGAGTGGTTTAAAAGCAGCGCGCGGCGAAGATCAAGGCGAAAAATCTTTTTTTGTGGCATTTTCTCCGGAGCGAGAAGATCCCGGCAATCAAACCGTGGCGCGGCGGGACATTCCCAAAGTTGTGGGTGGACTGAGTCCTCGCGCATCCGAACTTTCCGGAGCGCTTTACGGGGCGATTTTTAACCGGACGGTTCCGGTGTCGTCTCCGGCGGCGGCAGAGATGACCAAGCTGCTCGAGAACATTTACCGTTGCGTGAACATCGCTCTGGTGAATGAACTCAAGCTACTTTGCTTGCGCATGGGCCTCGACATCTGGGAAGTGATTGACGCTGCCTCAACCAAGCCGTTCGGATTTCATCCTTTTTATCCGGGGCCGGGACTCGGCGGACACTGCATTCCGGTCGATCCGTTTTATCTTTCATGGAAGGCGAAAGAGTGGGATTTCCGCACGCGGTTTATCGAGCTTGCCGGCGAAATCAACGTGAACATGCCATATCACGTGATGGATTCAGTTGCGAAAGCGTTGAACCAGCACCGGAAAGCGCTGAACGGATCGAAGGTCCTCGTCCTGGGTGTCGCATACAAGAAGGATATTGACGATCTACGGGAATCGCCCGCGCTCACCATTATCGAATTACTGCAGCAAGCAGGGGCGCAGGTCAGCTACAACGATCCATACTTTCCCGAGGTTGGACGCGGGCGCAAGTATGACCTGCAAATGAAATGCGCACCGCTGGAAAACTTAGGGCAATATGACTGCGTTCTGATCGTGACCGACCACTCGGATTACGATTATGAGCGGATCGTGCGGGACTCAATATTAGTGGTGGACACGCGTAATGCAACGCGCGGGATTCAGAGCGGCAAGATTGTCCATTGCTGATCGAAGCACATTCGCTCCAGTGCTTACTGCAGCGAACTGGCAACGTTTGAGAAGGTGTTGTTCGCGTTACTGCCGATCAACTTGACCGTGCCCACGACAATGATCAGAATGACCGCCAGCATGATGGCGTATTCGGCGATGTCCTGGCCGGCATCGTCGTGAATCAAGCGACGAAGTAGGTCTTTCACACGATTTGCTCCCTGTCTATCTGTTCCTGCCGCTCAGAGGGATTCCGGTCTGCGGCACTACAAATTTATTCTTGACGAACAATTCCGAGCAATAGCCCGATAGTGCCAGAGAGTGCTATTGAATCGGCTTAAAAGGGATAGATTGATTTACCGCGAAAAGGGCCAGTTCCAGTCGGGTCGAGACGCCGAGCTTGTCGAAGATGTTGCTGAGGTGATGTTTCACGGTGTCTTCGCTGATTTTGAAGTGCTCGGCGATTTCTTTGTTGGCGTAACCTGCGACTACTGCAGAAATTATTTCCAGTTCACGTGGAGTCGAGCCATAGAGCTTCTGCCGCGAAGCGGAGCTTGAGGAATCGATCAGACTGCGCAAATATTGCACGAGGTTGGAAACGCTTTCGCGCCCAACCCAGTATTCTCCATTCATCACGGCGTGGATGGCTTTCAATAAGATCTGGGTGGCGGAATCCTTCAACACAACTCCGCGTGCGCCCAGTTGCAGGGCTTCAACGATCTGCTCTTTTTCGGCGGCAGCGGTTAGAAGTATCACCCGCACTGAAAGGGATTCGGTGCTTAGTTCGCGCAGAGCCTCGAGCCCGGGACGCCTCGGCATGGCGAGATCGAGCAGCAGAATTTCTGGCCTTAACTGACGTACAAGCGACACGGCTTCAACTCCGTCGCAGGCTTCGCCAATGACTTTGAACCCACGCTCGGCTTCGAGCAGACGTTTTAGGCCATCGCGAAAAATAGGGTGATCATCGGCGATCAGAATCCGGGCTTGCGCTTTCGTGTTATCCATTGATTGTGGGCTGAGGCACGCGAACTTCAATCCTTGCGCCGCGACCTGGTCTTGATTCTATCGTGAGTTCTCCTTGAATCAAGCGAACGCGCTCGCGAATGACTGCAGGGGCGCGGCTGGAGAGATCCAGTTCGGGCTGCGAGACCCGCCCGTCAAACGGAAAGCCTGCGCCATCGTCTTCGACAATGAGTTCCCAGTTGCCGTCCGAGTGCAGCAGATGGACAAGAACTTGCTTGGCGCCGCTGTGCTTGCGCACATTCACCAGAGCTTCCTGTGCGATGCGTGCCAGTTCGCGGCAAACAGACTGGGTGAGCAATATCTCTCCGTCATCCATGAGAAATCTGGCTGCAATTCCAGTTTCACGCTGGAAGCGCTGCACAGTGTCGCGCAAAAAAACCGGGAGCTTGTGCCCGTCGATATCAACCGATTTCATCTGCTGCATCAGCTCGCGAAGCTTGGCTACCTCTTCGCGAAGTAGCATCTGTATCCGCTCAAGTTCGTCGCCGACTGACTGCTCGATGGGATGGCTGCGGCGCAGAACATCCACTTGCATTTCAACCCCGATCAGCGACTGGACCGCGCCATCGTGAAGATCGCGCACCAACCGGGCGCGCTCCAAAGCCCCAGCGCGGCGGCGCAGGCGACGTAATAGATAAACGTTGTAAACCGCCGGGCCGACCTGCCTCACCAAATCCTGCAGGAAACGCAATTCTTCCTCGGCGCTCGAGGTGAGCTGCGGTTCCAGGAGGAAAACCCTACCGGAAAGTTCGGGGCTGGGTGAGAAAGAAACCACAAGCATGCGGTGGAACGGGTGGACCTCGGCGAAGCGCTGGAGGAATGCAGAGTCTTCGTCGCGCGCTACGGTACCGTCTTCACGAAGTGCGACGGAAACAAACTCCTGACCTACACCTGAACCAGCATGACTTTGAACATAGCAACTGGAAATCCCGAAGTTCCCGAAGTAGGTATCAGCACCCGCCGGCCCCGGTTCTTGCCAATTGAGTAGCGCAAAATCTTTTTTCAGCTGCACTACACCCACTGACATGCGTCCCGTGCCGCTCTCGCGGGAGGCAACCAGCGCGCGGGGCGCGCGATAAAGCCTGAGCATCTCGCCTATGATCTCAGTCAATGTGCCCGCTAATCCGGCTTCGATGCTCACCATGCCAAGCATTCTGGCGGCCTCATCTCTTTCAGCGCGGAGTTTCTTCTGCTGTTCCGCGAGATAGCCCAGGAGCAGCGCCATTACGACCAGATATATCGACCGCATGAAGAGGCGCTTGGGCTCGAAGTCAATCGCGTCGGCATTGACCACAGGCAGGTGATGATGCGCCAGCCAGAGGTTGACCGAATGAATCGCGCCTAGATGAAGAGCAAGGCTCTCCAACCAGAGCAGCGAAACCGACAAAATTGAGGTCATCACTGTTTCCCACAGGCCCCAGCGGTAGGCCGCTGCCGCCAGTACAAACAGGAAGAACAAGAAGAAGGTATTGCTTTGACTTGTGGTCAGCAGGCAAATCAGGGCCGGCCAGACGACGTCCGCAGCGTGCACCAGCATGCGAAATGATGGCGTGGATTGTCGCCGCGAATAACGCAGCAGAAGGATAATGGCGAAGCCCTGTCCGATGTAAAACCACAGTAGGGCATAGACCCATGTTGAGCGCGCTTCTCCGGGATCGACCCAAACGGCGATCAACGATGAAATCGCGAGAAATACTCTAGCGGTGGCCAGCCAGCGTTCAGTACGGCGGATTTCCTGCGGACTGATCCAATCGGTAGCCCTCCATAGGGAACGCGGTATGAGCCAGCCCAAGCGCATTCGAGTGGAACCTTCAACAGCCATCTACTTGCAATGAATGGTATTTGGAAGAGAGTTTCAGAGCAAGCAGGGCAGTAACTTAGCTGGCCTGCGCCGCTGGGTCCCCGGTGATTACGATAGTAACCTCTGGGACGGTTGCACTCCCATCTAGAATGAACCAGCATGTCAACGCGGTCCAAAGTGTGGGCGTGGGTGCTGGCGTGTCTGGTAGTGGCACAGATCGCCGTATCGTTGTCTCTGCGCAGGCCCGGCTTTCTGCTGGCCGCGTTTAGTGACGGCATTCAGGGCGCCCTGCTCTTTTGTGCAGCTCTCTCGTGTCTTCCGCATATTTTCCAAACAACACGGCGAGTGCGGCTGTTCTGGATCCTGATGGGATTGGGCCTGACTTCATGGCTCGGGTATCAAGCTCTCTGGACCTACATTGAGGTCGTGCAGCATCGGGACGTGCCTGACCTATTTGCAGGCGACGCCATTATCTTCCTGCATTTTGTTCCGATGATGGCTGCGCTGGCGCTGCAGCCTCATGTCGAGCAGGACGACCGCGAACTTCGGCTGGGATCTCTGGATTTTGCACTGCTGCTGCTGTGGTGGGTTTATGTCTACATCTACAGCGTGATGGCGTGGCAGTACATTCATCCGGACGAAGCCGCATACGGACAGAACCTAAATTTTGCATATCTAATCGAGAAATTCGCGTTCCTTGGTGCCCTGGCGCTGCTATGGGTCCGCAGTTCGGGCAGGTGGAAAACCATCTATGCGCATTGGTTCGGGGCCAGCCTGCTGTACTCGTTAAGTTCTTTTGCGGCGACGTGGGCGCTCTATCTGTCGCACGGCACGTACTACTCGGGGAGTCTTTACGATCTGCCGCTGGTCGCCTCGATGGCGTGGATGGCAGTCCCCGGGCTACTAGCGCTGGGCTTGCCGAAGGAGCATGGTCCGATTCAGAAGGCGCCGCACCGCGGCTTTTGGACTGCGCGATTGGGCATGGCTGCTGTGTTCTCGCTTCCGATCTTCGCCTGGATCTCTTTTTTCGATCGCCAAGTGCCGGAATCCGTCCGAGGATTTCGTATTCTTCTCACGCTCGGGGCGATGGTGCTTATGGGCGGATTAGTGTTCTTAAAGCAGCATCTGCTCGACATCGAGTTGATTCAGTTGCTTCGAACATCACGTAAATCGCTTGAAGAAATGCAGTCTCTTCAGACTCAACTGGTGCAATCCGAAAAACTGGCTTCCCTGGGTCAACTGGTGGGAGGCGCTGCGCACGAATTGAATAATCCCCTGACTGCGATGTTGGGCTACTCCGATCTGCTGGAAAAAACTCATCTCAGCGGCGATCAACGAGCGCTCATTGATAAAATCTCGCTCCAGGCAAGGCGGATTCGAACATTGGTGGCAAGTCTTCTCAGCTTTGCCAAGCAATCGCCGGCGGCAAAGTCCGACTTAGACGTCAATACGATCGTGCAAACAGCAATCAAACTTTGCTACCCACAGATTCAGGTGGCAAAGGTGCAGCATTCGGTAAGCCTGGCAGACTCGTTGCCGCGAGTGCATGGCGACTCGAATCATCTGTTGCAAGTTTTTTCGCACATCATCAACAACGCTGTGCATGCGCTGTCGGACCGAGGCGATGGACTATTGCTTGTGATTACGCGGGTAGAGGACGAACAGGTAATAATCGAGTTTGCCGATAATGGTCCCGGAATGGCTGACCCCGGGAAAGTATTCGACCCTTTTTACACCACTCGGCCGGTGGGACAAGGTACCGGCCTTGGATTAAGCATGTGTTACGGAATCATCCAAGGCCACGGAGGGAAGATCACTTGCCGCAATCGCGCGGAAGGCGGCGCGAGCTTTGTGATTGAACTGCCTATGGCTAAACATCAGATGGCTGAGAAACCGCACGCACACGCACACGCGGCTAAGCTGTAGCTTCCAGCGTGCGCTTGAGCTGGCCGCAGGCGGCGTAGATGTCGCGCCCGCGGGGTCGGCGAACGAATGTTGGGACTCCGGCTCGGATTAAAATCTGCTGGAACTCGTTCACCCGCTTTTCATCCGGAGTTTTGTATTCGATTCCCGGGCCTGGGTTTAAGGCGATCAAGTTAATTTTTGCCTTCACGCCGCGAATTAGTTCCGCGACTTCGCGCGCGTCCTGATCAGAATCATTCACGCCGCGCATCAAGACGTATTCGAATGTGATCTTTTCGCGATTGCGCAGAGGAAATTCCTGTGCCGCGGTGATCAGATGTTTCAGGTTCCATTTGCGGTTGATCGGCATCAGTCGGGAGCGTAACTCGTCGTTTGCGGCAGTGAGCGAAATGGCCAGTTTCGGCCGGATGCCTTCGTTGCCGAGATCATAAATGCGAGGGACGATTCCGGCAGTTGAAACTGTCATGCGCGAGTCGGGAATACCAACGCCTTCCACAAGTAAGCGAACGGCCTTGATGAAATTTTCGAAATTCAGAAATGGCTCGCCCATGCCCATGAAAACCAGATTCACGCGTTCGAGCGGAGGAGAGACATCTTGATGGTCGAGAACTGCGATCACCTGTCCCACAATTTCACCTGCAGTGAGGTTCCGTTTCACACCGAGCAACGCCGTCAGGCAGAACTGGCAATTGACTGCGCAACCCACCTGGCTGGAAACGCAAATAGTGGCGCGCTTCCACTCGCGGCCAGTTTGCTTCTGGATTTCGGTTCCGGCGTCGCTGCCGTCACCAGCTTCGCCATCATCACCTTCCGGCATCCAGACAGTTTCGATGGTTTCGTTATCAGACAAGCGCATCAGGTAACGCACTGTGCCGTCGGTTGAAGCGAAGTGCTGAGCGATATACGGAACTCCCTGCTCAAATCTCTGACTTGAAATCCAATTTCGAAAAGATTGCGGCAATGTCGAAATCTCATCCACAGAACCCAGTCGATCTACATACAGGCCATGGAAAAGCTGACGGGCGCGATAAGCAGGCTCTCCGGCCTGCTCTGCAACGTGCGTAAGTTCTTGGAGATCAAGGCCTAAAAGAGTTTTGTCCGATGGAGACTTCATAGCATCTAAAAGCCGCTTGAAAGGGCTTCAGCTGGTTTTCACCTATTCTAGAGGAAAGGAATGTTGAAAAAACCAGCATCATCGCTAAGCTCAAATATCTCTGGTACTTACGCCGAATTCGCCGGGGACGCCAGAAAGTGTCAGAATAATACGATGGATCAGGATCGAAATATTCGGCGTGAGGTTCTGCCCAATGGACTGAGCGTCATCACCGAGGAGATGCAGCATATCCGCTCGGTCTCTATCGGCATTTGGGTCAAGACCGGCTCCCGGGACGAAGACAAACAGTGGAACGGCATATCGCATTTTGTCGAGCACATGGTCTTCAAGGGAACGCAGCACCGGTCGGCGGAAGAAATCGCGCGCCAGGTTGACTCGATCGGCGGGAACATTGATGCCTTCACTGCGAAGGAGTGTGTGAGCTTCAGCATCAAGGTGCTGAATGAACATCTTCCGATCGCGATGGATGTACTTAGTGATCTCGTGCTGAATCCTGTCTTCGACGATACGGATATCTCGCGGGAACGTGGCGTGATTCTGGAAGAGATCAAGATGGACGAGGACAATCCGGACTACCTCGTGCATGAAATTTTCACACAAAATTTTTGGAAGGACCATCCGCTGGGGCGGCCGATTCTTGGGACACGAGACACGGTGCGCCGGTTCGAAAAAGCGCCGGTGAGTGACTTCTACGCGCAGCGATTCTCGCCGGGGAACGTCATCATCACCGCGGCTGGGTATTTGAAGCACCAGAATTTTGTGGATCTCGTAAAAAAGTATTTTGACGGGATGAAGCCAGTGAGCAACGGCTTTCACAGCGCGGCGCCAAAGATCGACCCGCGAATAGTGCTGCGGAATAAGAAGTCGCTTGAGCAGGTGCAGATCTGCGTGGGCGTGCCATCATATCCCATCACGCATGAGAAGCGGCATTCGTCTTACATCCTGAACACGCTGCTGGGTGGGGGAATGAGTTCGCGGCTATTTCAGAATATCCGCGAGCGCCAGGGGCTGGCGTACGCGATTTACAGTGATCTGAATCCGTATCGTGATACTGGATGCCTTTCGGTTTATGCCGGGACGTCGAAGGCTTCGGCGACCAAGGTCGTGGAGTCGGTGGTCTCAGAATTTCGTAAGTTGAAGAATGAGATCGTTTCTCCGGAAGAACTCCGTCGCGCCAAGGACCAACTCAAAGGCAGCCTGATGCTGTCGCTCGAGTCTTCGACCGCACGCATGTCAAATCTTGCGCGGCAGGAGATGTATTTCGACCACTTCTACGGGTTGGATGAGCTGATCGCGAAGATTGAAGCAGTGACTGCGGAAGAGCTTCAGGAACTGGCGAATGCGTTTTTCCAGACCGACAACATCGCGGTCACAATTCTTGGGAACCTTAACGGTTTGCGCTTGACGCGCGAGCAATTGGCTTGCTGAGTCGCGCCTTCACGGGCTTGATTTCCTGTAAATAGTGTGGAGCACTCCCACGTTTCGCAAAACCCGCGAGACAGGGGGCACCGCCCGGTTTCATCTCACAAATAGTGCGGACTTAATCGCCGGTTCCGGTCGCCGCTAAGGAAGGATCGTCAGAACTTCCTGCCACCTTGCGCATGCGAATTTCTGTACCATTACGTTCAAATGAAACTTCGTCCATCAGTTGATTAATGAGATAGATTCCGCGTCCGTGACCGGAACCAAGATTCTCTTCTGTCAGAGGATCCGGAATTGCGCTGGGACTAAATCCCTGCCCAGGATCGCGCACCACAATTACGATATCCGAAGACTCCGTGCAAGCCACACAGCACTCAACTTTTTTCGTGGGATCATTTTCGCAGCCGTGAACAATGGCATTGGCGAGGGCTTCGCGTAAAGCAAGGTCGATTTGGTACTCGTTGCCTTCGGCGCACTTCATTTCGCGCGCGATCTGCATCACACCGTCCACAACCCCTGAAATCGCATTCGGATCCGCCGGGATCGTAATGTCCAGTTTGCACACCGAACAGGCCGGCAGCAACCCGCTTAAGCGGCTCACATGGTCAAGCGCGTTTTTAAGTTCGACGATGGTGCGGTCTCTCTCGGCTTCTGCTTTATCGCGTTCCTGCAAAGCCGAACGCAGGTCCATCGAATTTTTCCGCAGCTCAAATTGAGCCTGTACCTGACGGCTCAAGGCGAGCAGGGCATTTTGCTGATTGACAGTCAGTTCCCTGGGCACGAGATCCACGACGCACAATGTTCCGAGGGGATGACCGTCGGAACTGGTGATGGGCGCGCCTGCGTAAAAACGAATTTTCGGATCGGAAACAACGAATGGATTCGAACTGAAGCGCGGATCCTTGGTGGCGTCAGGGACGATAAACAGGTCTGACTGCTGGATGGCGATATTGCAGAACGCGACTTCGCGAGGCGTTTCGCTCACGCTCAAGCCCACACGCGACTTGAACCACTGGCGGTCGGAGTCGATTAATGAAATCAGCGCCACTGGTGTTTCGCAGATGTGGGAGGCCAGAATGGTGAGGTCATCGAAGGCTTTTTCCGGATCAGTGTCCAGAATTTTGTAGCCGTGCAGCGCCTGCAATCGCGCTTGCTCTTTGGCGTCAGCGTTACCGTCGGCCGGCATGAGGTCTCCTCGGAAAATCCAGCTTCAAACGTTGGTAAGTCTATCTCTTTTGGGTCGTGGAATATACCCCGGCACGCAATCACAGGCCGTAAGTAGCTGAAACTGAAAAGGATGCCTGTGTTCTTCTTGAACCCGTTACTGAAGGCCGTAAATTTCGCACATGCTTCTGTTACCTTGTCGGCCAACGCTCCATGGGCGAGGATTTCCCCAGCACCTAGTACGATCCGGACCTTCGGGATTCGTTTGACTACGGTCCAACGGACCCCGGCTGTGTCACACGCCGGTTTGAGGACGGAGTTGGTGCGATCTCAATTCAGAAGGGGAGAAAATGAGAAAACTTATCGGCGTTGCAGTTTTGGCCTGCATGACTTCTATGCTGGCGATGGCTGGCGAAACGCCTAAGCCTGAAGTATTCGGTGGATATCAGTTCACCAGCACGGATGGTGGCTGGCATGCCAGCGGCTGGAACGGTGCCGCGAACCTGAACATCTGGAAGAACGTTGGCGCGACTGCTGACTTCAGCGGCGTGTATTCTTCCGGACAGAACCTCTACACCTACACGTTTGGGCCGGTGGTTTCACTGCCCAAGCACGGCATTTCGCCTTACGCGCACGCTTTGTTCGGTGGCGCGCACGCTGGAGCCTATGGTTTTGGTGAAGGCGGCATGGCGATGATGTTTGGTGGTGGCGTTGACATCGGAAACAAGAAGTTTGCGTTCCGCGCTATCCAGCTTGACTGGATGACGCTGCGCTTCAACGGTTTCACCGACAAGAACAACGTCCGCGTGAACACCGGTATCCTGTATCGCTTCTAGTACGATCTGAAAGAAGCAAAAGGCGGCCTGAAAGGGCCGCCTTTGTTTTTTTGACCAATATACGTGGCGTGCAAGGCATGCGTCAGGCTACCTTTGGCTTCGTGACAGCGCAGCGCCATCAGTTTGCCTACCGTGACAGGGCTATTGTTCCTCGAGAGCCTTGCGGGGAGGCAACGGGCTCCGAACCGAAAACCCTCATCTTCGGCATCTATCTTTCCGCGCCTCGAAAGGCGCGAAGGGTAGGGTACTCTCATTTATGGTAGTTTCGAGCGCGAATAAGAGGTGTGCCAGTCATCCCGTTAACATGATAACTGTTGAAATCGGGCGTTAATCACTCGTTGATCCAGAAACAGGGGGTTTTGAGTAGAGTCGAGAAGAGGCGCAGTAACGGTAGCCTTCCGGTGGCGATTGGCGGGGCTTTCGCCACGCCGCCTCAGTCCGGTTTGACTTAGTTCT
>QHZW01000087.1 GCA_003224815.1 Acidobacteriota bacterium
CCAGACCAAGGGAGCAGCTTCGCTGAGGCGATTTGCGCTCAGCAGAGCCTTGGAATACAGATCGCGGAATTCCGGAGAGGAATTTCCAGCGCTCGCCATCGGGTCGAGCACAAAAATTGCTGCCCCAACTTGTTGCTGCTGAATGAGACATCGCGCATAACCTAATGCAATCACCTCATCGGCCGCATCCTCGCCATATGCCCGTTCATACCACTGCGTCGGATCGCCGCCCGAAGTCTCTGCCTGCTTGGCCAAGTTCACAAACGCCGCAGCGGCCTGCTTTGTATCCCCCGCTTCTGAAGAGAGCTCGCCGAGTCGCAGCATGTTTCGCCCAGATCCATCGAGCGCAACGATCTTCTTCAACAGCGCCAGCGCATCGGCCTTGCGGCCCTGCCGGGAGTAGTCCTCGAGCGCCGTTTCATAGGTCTCAACGGAAAGTTTTCGATTAGATTTTTCCAGCAGTTCGGCAAAACGGATTTTCTGTTCAGTGCTGGGACTTGCAAAACGGGCCAGCTTTTTATACGTCAGCGAGGCCCGCATCCCGTCGCCCGCGGACACCTGGCGCTCGAACAATTCGCCGAGCAGCCGAACCGCCTCAGGCAGTCGCTGCAATGATAGGGAGAGATCAGCCGCCATTTGCCGCACCGTGTCATTTGCCGGGTCTAAAGCCAATGTTTGGAGGAATTCTTCCAGTGCTTCGGCGGGTTTACCCTTTTGCAATAGCTTCTCGCCGCGCTCCACGCGTCTGGCGATTTCTTGCCGGTCCACTCGTTTTGAAGTCTCGGCCATGAGGAAGGTGCAGCCCTGGCCCGCCGTGTTGGCGGGTTACTCGTTTGCGCTCCACAAATGCTGGGGGCGGATCGCGAATACGGAGTAGTCCAATTAGTGATTCTAGGCAGCGCGGTAACAGTGCGGCAATGCGGCAGGCATGCGCGCGATTACGAAGGTCATTCCGACCCCGAATGGTCCAAATTACCGAGGTAAGCCGACATTACCTTCTAGTTAACACCTTTTTCACGGAGCTCACGTTAATCTGCTAAACAGCGTCCGCGGTGTCTACGCGCCAACGAATCCCATGCCCTTCGCTGCCTCTTTTGCGTTATCCGCCGCTACCATTCTCGCGGCCTGTGTGGTTGGAGTTGCGATCGGCGTTTACTGGATCTGTCGGGGTTGGCAATTATTGCAGCGCAGGCGTCTCATTCTGAATGCCCCCGCTTCAAACATCCACGAGGCTTCGGCAGGGTTGGTTGAGATCCGCGGACAAGCGGTCGGACCTTATGTAGTCTGCTCTCCTTTGAAACAGATCGACTGCTACCACTATCACAGCATCGCGTGGGAATTGAAGCAGCAAGGCAAGAACAGTGAGTGGATCAAGGTTGCAGAGGAAACGTTACATGTCCCTTTCTATGTGGATGACAGCACCGGCAAAATGTTGGTCGATCCCCGCGGCGCTGAACTTGATCTGACCTGTGATCTCCAGGGGCAGTACAACCGCTCGGCCCTGTTTGGCCCGTCTGAGATGCCGGGACAGATCGCCGAATTCCTTGTCCGTCATGGAGCCAATCCCGACAGGCACATTAAGGTCGAGGAGCGGTGTATAGAGCCGCACGATTCTGTATTCGTGCTGGGAACACTTTCACAGAATCCCGGGCTTGACGTGACCGTCATGCCATCGTGGGCACAGCGTCCGGGTAAGAAACCAATATCGTCTGCGACGATCGATGAACCGGAACTGGGAGGCACCCAAATCATCCGGCTTTCGCAGCCGGATCTTTCAGTTCCAACTGTGCAAATGACTCAACAGCAGAAGATCGCAGCAGCACTGGTGAAAGCCGGCACTTCGAATCCATCTGCCTGGTCGGCTGCGGGTATTGGCGTTAAGACTGCCCCTGATCCTGCTGTTGCTAAGATTGAAACACTCGCGGTTGAGCCCGCAGCCCCGCCACTCGACCAATCTGATTTAGAAGTTCCAGGCGGCTTCGACTTACATCCTCCGCTGGTATTGATGAAAGGAAGCCATGAGCCATCTTTTTTCATCTCGTGGCGAAGCCACCGCCAATTGGCGAACTCCCTCGGCTGGAAATCGGCTCTGATGCTTTCTGGTGGCCCTGCCTTAACGCTTACCTGCGCCTATCTATTACTAATCCATTTCGGAAAGTTGTAAATCGCAACGGTGACACGGTAACGGTTGGATTTGCGAAATAAGGCCGGCTTTACGCGGAGGTCGCAGTGAATGCATCAAGCCCCTGCTCTGTCTTAAGATCGGTTTGCGTCCGGAGTACCAGTTGATTTCAATCCCCTCAACGCTGTCGCGGCCAGCAGCAGAACGGCAATCAGCATCGCAGCCCACAGAATCCATCCATGCCGCTCTGACCACGGCCTGTCGTCCGGCCTGCCGGTGAAACGGGCGTTCGCTTCAGCAGGCCCAAGTTGAGCAGCCGTCGCATCTGGATTCTGCTCGAAAAATTGTTGGTAGTCATAGGAAGGAGCGCCAAGCTTCCCGTCGCCATAGTAGAGTCGCAAGGCCGTCTTCCCACGCGGATCGAAATAAATTCTGCGCTGGTATGAAAGCGCGTGAACACGCTGAATCGGCAACGGCTCATCATCGCGATTCTCGATGATTACTCGCACTTTGTTGTCTCTGTGTGAGTAAACATCAAAAGCGAGATCTTCATTTGAAACTGTCTCGCCTGCGCGCTTGACGAAGACCCGACTGATTGAGCCGCTCTGGATTTCAGTTTCCCTTTCATCCTGCACCTGTACGGTGCGGCTAAAATTACGTTGAGAACTTATATCCCGAGACTTGGCGATGTCGAACGCAATTCGTTCGAGCGGCACGCCATCCTGCAAAGTGCATTCGAACGTACTCTGTTTCGCCAGACCGGAAACCGGTAAACACTGGCCTGCGTCGATCCATGCTGCCTTGGTTTCAGAAAAATTTGAGAGATAGGCACCCTTGATCTGATTGGGGCGAATCCCAGAGGCCAGTCGGACGTGCAGATATGGAAAACTCGCGGCGGAAAACTTCAAGTTCGAATTCGACCCCAGCCCTTCCGCTGTGAAATCGTAGAGCGTGCTGCTACCGAGGTTCACCTCGGTCCGGTCTGTTAATGCCTTTCGTCCTTCAACCTGGGCACGATTGAGGAAGTTCTTGGCATCAAGTTGCAGCCGGACCTGGTCGTATTCGGCCATTTCACTGACGTCGAGGTCGAACTCGGTGTGACCGGCGACAGTCCCGAGATTGAGCACCTTGGCCGATGTCTCTTCAGTAGAGTTGCCGCCGCTCTGCTTTATAAGCGCGTATGGCACTTGCGCTTCGCCATCGTAAAGACGAATGTCGGCGAGGTCAGGACGGGCAAATTTCCAAACGTCAGAATCAATGACCACATAGTTCTGAACCGCTGATGTGGTCGCAACCACACTTCGCGAACGCGCAAAGTAGGGGATCGCGGCATCAGAAGCCGCGGCAGAAGCGGAAAGAAGCAGCAGCGTGAAGAACCTTTTAGTGTTCAATCGCCCGCCTCAGGCGTTTTACGCGTTGGTAGCTTCAGCCAGTCGCGCTGATACGCAAATGAAACCGCGAGCAGCAGCACTCCCAGTGCGATAAAACTCAATATGCGGTACACATGGTCGAGTTGAGACGTGTCGTAAATAAATACTTTAGCGGTCGTGGCCGCAATCAGTACCAGCGCCTGCCAGCGTACAAAAGCTGAACTCCGCCAGAAGCCAACGATCATCAACATCGCTCCATAGGCCATCCACAATGCTGAATAGCTGAAATCTCGCGTGATCTCGACCGAACGCACTTGCGACCATTGTTGTGCGCGCCAATTGCCGGATGCCGGACCACCTGCGTACATCTGTTTAAAGTAATAGTCCGTGATTTCCCGCGTCAGTGCAATCAGCGCCAGTGCATTCATGGCAATTACCGCAACCGCAGCAATCGTTCTTCCGTCCTCAGTTTTGCGTTTAGAGGCAATGTGTGCGGTAAATGCGAGCACAGCTACAGCAATGGCATAAACTGCCATTCGCATGTTGAAGATCAGGCGCGTGGAAGCAATATCGAAAATCAGTAGCCGTCCCACTCCGAGTACGATCGACGCAAGAGCGAATACTCCGAGCAAATCTGACTTGATGCGATCACTCACCCGCAGCAGTACAGCGCCCTCGACCAGCCAGCCGATCGTAATCCAGTGCGCCTCAAGCCGAATAGGAATCGCAACCGTAATCAATCCGATTGCCAGGGCGAGATGCATCATCTTCAAATTGCGCTCTGCAGCGCCATCTGCAGTCTTGCGGCGCATGCATAAGTCACACCATTCGCCAAGGCAAAAAGCAACGGAATGCTTCCCTCGCCTTGCTCCTGGCGCAACATGAATAGTGGGGCAGCCGCGAAGACCCCGAAGAACAACGTCGCGAATGTCAGGGTTAATTCGAAGTGACTGCGATTGTAAAATTCGGCGTTCCATCCGATGTACAGCAGCAGCGTTCCCGCAAACCCCAGCCACAACAACCGCCGCCATGGCCGAAACACTACTAGCGTAAGGATTCCGAGATCCAGCAGAAGAACATATGAGAAGAGCGCAATCTCCCGGTTGATTCCGGTGGACAACAATACTGGTGTTGAAAAGCCGCCAGTGATTGCAAAAACGGCGAGGACTTCGGCGTCCTGAGTAATGGCCATCGCACAGGTGGCGCCTGTAACCACCAGCATGCACACGAACACCACGCCTGAGGGCATCAAATGGTAAACCTGGAATGCGGCCCAAAGTGAGAGGTACAAAGCGCCAATTCCCACCGCTTTCAGTGAATACGAGAACACCTTGTAACCGCGGATACGAAAGCGTTCGCTCCACAAGACCACCGCAATGCCGGCAATCAGGCCAATGGCAATGCGGCCCGTCGGCCCGATCCAGCCGTTATCGAATGCATACTTCAGGAAATACGAGACGCCAATCAGGACGGCGGCAATACCGATCCGGTTCAGCCAGTGCGATCCGATCCGCGATTCGAGATCGGAATTTTCCATTCGCGATGACGACCAGAGCGGCGGGCGACTGGAGGATGATGCAGGAGGAAAAATAGGCGGTGAAAGAGAGGAGGGGGCTGTTGTCTGGCGCTCCTGCCGGGATGGAACTGCCGGCGCCTGTATTGCTTCCGGCCTAGATTGCGGGATATCCGCTTCGGTCGACGCAACCCGGAGCAAGGCCTCCAGACGATGAATGCGGGACGTGAGTTCCCGGACCTGCTCAATAAGGAGTTTAAAATCCTGTTCCGAGATTTCCAAAAGTTCCCTTTACGATGCTGCGCCATTATGCGCGAAAGGAAAGCGCTTTTCACCTGTTTTTTCGAGGGGGACAATCGTCAACACAGATTTCAAGAACTTGCAATCGCTCAAAATAATGCGATTGAGCGTCACACAATCGGTTTATCCCGTTTGCGGACGCTGGCGCGAGCGAGGCGGGCCCGCAGGCGAAATCCTGCTCCCGAGTGCGAGTAAGCCCAAGTTGTTAGCGTGCACTGGTGGCCGGTAAATCGAGTTTGTTCCAAAGCGTTTTCCGCTTCTCCGTGTCCTCGCGCTCAAGTTGTGTCGCTCTCTGGAACTCGCGGTCCGATTCGGACTTTTGTCCCAGCCGGCTATACGTGAGGCCGAGATAGTAGTGCGCTTCCCGGAGGGAATCGTCGCTGGCAACCGCATGCCCCAGAAGTTCCAAAGCCTCGGCATAGTGTTTTTGCAGAAACTCGACTCTTCCTAAACTGGACAATGCGCCAGCATGTTTCGGATCGCGAGCGATCACGTGTTGCAAGTTAGTCCTGGCCAGGTCCAAGTTGTTCGCATTAAGTTCTAAAACTCCGAGCCGAACGTAAGCCTCACTTTGCTCCGGCGCAAGTGCAATAGATCTCGCGAACTGCTTCCTGGCTTCTTCGGGATGGTCTAATACGGCTAGCGTGATCCCGAGCGAGCAGTAACCCGAAGGATCGTCCGGCCGCAGAGCAATATAATGCGCGAACTGCTGGCGTGCATCATCAAGCCTCCCCAAATTCCCGTATGCTCGTCCTAAGCCATATACAGCCAGCGCATCGTCCTTGCGTTGCGTCAGCGTTTCGCGAAAGCCGTCAACCGCGTCCTGCATCAAGGACATTTGGAACGCAGCGGTTGCGAATTCAAATTCAACGTCGGGGTCCTTGGGCGCAAGCTTTCGCGCTTGTATCAGCAGTCCCAGAGCCTGCTTTGGCTCACCATTAGTCTCAGCTTGCTTGGCATGTTGGCGGAAAATGTGTATCAGGGCATCAGAAGCGTCGGTGCGGGCAGGATCGAGTCGGATGGCCGTCTGCAATTCGAGAATAGCTTCCGCATCACGGCTTGACTGCTGGTAAAGAAGGCCTATGTGTGCGTGCGCGCTGGCGAAATCCGGCTTGCTCTGAATGGCTTGCTGGAAAAGGCTCTCAGCCTCCGATTCACGGTGTTGCAAAATCCGAACAACGCCGAGTAAATCAAGAGCGCGTTGTTCATTGGGAGACGAGCGAAGCACCGATTCCAACTCCCCTGCGGCGCGGTCCAGGTTTCCGGCTGATAGAAATTGGACGGCGTGCCTGAGCCGACTCGCAGTTGCATCCTGGGCTAAACTGGGCACCGTAATCGCCGCCATCCAGATGACGATGCTCGTCCAGGCAAATTGCGATAGGCAATACTTCATGGATTGGGCGATCACTAAAAGTTCGCACGTACTCTATAAGGCGTGCGCCGCAGGATACATGCGCCTCGGCATTTTTGTACACACAGAGGCAGCACAGCCACCCATCTTGGCAACAACAGCATCCGAGACAATTCTAGTGCGACGCGGTCTTTGAAACCGGCATATGCAATGAGACCGGATGATTCCCGAATGCAAAGTCAACCGCCTTCAGAAGCGGCTGCACTGCACTGTCCCAATACTCCCACGTGTGACCGCCGGGAGTTTCGTGGTACTCGTAGGGCAAGTTTTTCGATGAGAGCTGTTGGGCGAAGGCACGGTTTGTGTCCAGAAAAAAATCCGCACTCCCGCATGCCAGGTAAAAGTACGGATAAGGACTAGTATGCGGAGCGTTCAATAACGTAAAGACATCGTTCTCTGTCCGCGCGCGGCTTCCCTCGCTGCCGAAAACCTCCAGCAATCTGGCGCGGAAGTCAGGCCTCAGGGTGTCGAGATTTTGCGCGGCGTTGAACGCACCGCTCAGGCTGCCGGAAAACACGAACAACTCTGGATATTTCAATGCAAGCTTCACAGCTCCGTAACCGCCCATCGAGAGCCCGGCGATTGCGCGACCATGGCGGTCGCGGATGGTCTTGAATTTTTTATCAATCTCGGAAATGAGGTCCGTGGCAACGTAATCCTCAAACTTGTCTGCAGGAACTGTCGCCGAGTTCGTGTACCAGGAATCGTCGCCATCGGGCATGACGATGATCATCCGCAGATCCTTCGCATAGGTTTCCAGACGTGTTTTGGTGTCCCAGTTCTTGTAGTCGCCATAAATCCCATGCAGCAGGTAGAGCACAGGCAATCTTTCGCCCTTATCACAGCCGCCCGGCATGAGTACGCGGTAGTGCACATCGCGTCCCAACGAGCTACTGCGAAATACACCGTCCTGAACCAGAGGACATTGTTGATGTGCCGCCCCGGCGCTAGTAGATTTCTGTGCGAGAACAGTAGTCGGTGACAATAAAAGAAGTACAAGGAAGATGATGAGCTTTTTCATTGCTATTCGCGAAGCAGCGATGCAAAAACATTGCAGAACGCGATCACTCATTTCGGCAATTCGAGAATCAGCGGTATCGGCCGATAGATGTCCATGTTCCCCATTGTTTTTGCGATGACCATCGAATTGCACGCGTACGTCAATGCGATCTTCGTCTCGCTGAATTCTATGTGCTCCTTCACTGCATAGCAGAAGGTATCTTTGTCGTAGCCGGGGTTGTCATGCTTCATTTCCGGGAACTCATAAATCGTCTTGGGATCCGACCATGGGCCGGTGGGAGAATCGGCAGTCCGCGCGACCACTCGCGGCGATGGAAACTCGGGTCCGGTCGAGAGCGCCAGCCATTTTTTGACCGAGGGATGATAGCGCACGGACATTTCGCTAATAGGCTGGTCGATGACATGCATGGCGTCATCGCCCGCCAAACCTGCGGTCCACTGATTGTTCTTGCGAAGATATTCCCAATCGAGTGGTAGCTTGCCCATTTTTTCGATCGGAGTTCGCATGACCACCATGTAGCCTTGCCCCTCGCTAACGCTGACGTGCGTATACCAGAGGAGATACTTGCCATCGGGGATGATCGAGGTGCCTGCCCAGAGTCGTGAATCGGTCAAGTCCTGAATGGAGACATGCCACTTGTCCGGCGGAGCTTGCACGTCTTCAACTGTGGCAAGCTTCGTGCCGGCGATCTCAAACCCGAAAGCGTCGTCCGGCTTGGCATTCGGCTTGTTGCGAACCGCCATGAGCGAAACGTAGAGAGTCTTGGCACGCAAATATCCGTCCATCGGCCAATACCAGAGGTCGTCTGTGCCAGTATCGAAAAATGAACGTGGTTTTGCGGTGTGCTGCTTCTGCCAGAAATATTGCATGGTGCATTCTGCACTCGGCTTGCAAGAAGAGATGCCAATGCTGTTCCGCACCATGACTTTCGACTCGCTGCGCAGCTTTGTGTCCTTGTTGCCTACGAATGTGTCGCCAAATAGCCAGATGCTCGTGTCCTTACCGATCGGAACCGAATAGGCATCGTCCGCCCCGAGCCATCCATCGCTATAACTGAAATTCGGCAGCGGACGGGTTTGTGCATTTGCGGCCTGGCCTGAAACCTGTCCGGATATCGACGTGCCACCGAGGAGAAGAAAAAAGAGAAGTCTCATTAGTGTGATTGGCTTACCTTTCGAGTTTCTTCAGACATGCACTCGCTCAGCAGGGGAACCGCTCCCAACAATGCCGCGTTATTGCCAAGTTCTGCGGCGCGAACTTGCACTTTGCCCCACGGTGTCCATGCATGTCGGTGGACGTGAGATTCAATGGCGGGAAGTATGACTTCGGCGCTCTTCATAATCCCCCCGCCAATGACTAGGATTTCGGGATCGTAAGCGTGGATCAATGCGACCGCGTCGGCCGCCCATATTTTGAGACATCGATCTCGAACGTCGCGCGCGATGGTGTCTCCCGCCGCTGCTTCTGCAAACAGTTCTTTGAAGCCAATGTTTGAGTATTTTGCCAATGCGCTGCTTGCGATTCCTGGCCAGTCATTCAAAACCGCTGGCAACGACCATCCGGAAGCTTCCGCTTCGGCGCATCCGATGCCGCCGCAACTGCACGGTCGTCCGCTAAAGAGCACAGGAAAATGACCCCCGATGCAGCCCGCCTGGGAATGCTTGCCACGGAGCAGCTTGCCTTCAATCATGGTGACGCCGCCGATACCCGTGCCCAGCGTCATCATGACGACGTCAGAGAAGCCGCGAGCTGCGCCCGCAAGGTACTCCCCCAAAAGCGCCATGCGAGCGTCATTCTCAATGCGCAGGGGCAGATCGAATTTCTCGCGGCTCCAGCCGCCCAGATCGATGTCTCCTGCATCGTCGTACTTTCCGTGTGTTGCCAGCACTCGCGTAGTGCGCGAATCCACAAGGCAAGCAATTCCCACCGCAATTCCCGAGATCTCCTGGAGCGAGAGACCGTTGTCCTTCACCAATCGGTGCAAGGCATCGCTAATATTCGGCAGCACTGCCCGTAGACTTTTCGCGCGATTAGTGTCGAGCGTTTCATGCGCGATAATTCTGCGGTCTTCGACCAACCCACAGGTGGCGTGTGTGCCTCCGAGATCGATACCCAGGGCTCTCACCGAAACAACTCCTCAGCGATGCTCGGGGTTTCAGCCTGCAACCGAAACGCCTTTGCTTGAGACGACATAGTTCTTGCTCTGATACCGAAGATTTACCAGGCGTGCCTTCGGATCGAAATCGGCAAGCTTGGGCTGGGCTTTGAGACCATCAAATAACGTTGGCGTCGCGCCGAAGATGGTGTCGATCACCAAATCGGTGAACCCTGCGCCGGCTATGCAGCACCAGTCATTTATATAGGGTGGATCTTCCGGGCACTTATACGCTGCGCCGTGTTCGAGCGGGAATACGCTTTCCACAAAATGCGCCTGACCAATCGGTCCTTGATTCCCTGCCTTGCCAAGATTCTTCAGCCAGGCAGCTACGCGCGCTGATGAATCTGTCTTGTACAGGCCCTTAGCAGTTGCCGGCGGCCATGCTGAGTACGCGCCAAGCCAACTGTGGTCCGGGCGGATATTCCAGGTCGCATCCACGTCATTTGGCGAAAGCGCACGCATCCAGTATTCGCTGTGAAGTTCCTGCCAGAAGAAGCGGCTCATCTCCTGCTTCTGCGCATCCGTTAGATCCTCGGCCATATTGTCGAGAACGGAAAGAAAATCGTAACAGTGCCGTACTTCGACGAAACCGCCGTCCGGGTACCCGCACTTCCACCAACCTTTCCCGTGCACATAAAGCTTGTCATTGATTCGCTGCGCCAATTCTTTGGCTTCGGCACGCAATTGGGCGGCGCGAGAGGAATCTCCCCGGTGCTCGAGCAGGTCGGCAACGAAGCGCATCGATGACACGTTGCCGGCATTCATGCCGGCGGTATCGTGGAGATATGTGCTGACGACTTCGAGCAGATTTTCGATCTTGCCATAATCGCCCAGCCCGTGCCCTTGTTTATCCAGCTGCTTCCAATATGTAGCATGCGCAACCATGTGATCGAGCGTGGTATGGTCCCCAACACGTTTATCGAGCCAGGCGAAATCTCCAGTCACGCGCAGATAATTTGCGGCGCAGCGGACAATCGCCATATCATTCACCGCATACCACGGCCCCATTGCTTCGCCACTCACGTAGTCGGTCGCGAGGTGCTGGTGCATGTCTTGCACGAACCAGTTCTCGACTAGGCGGCGCAATGCCTCGGGATCAAGCAGCGCGATACTCAAAGATGTGAGCGACGTGTCCCAAGGAAAACTGAGCGTCGGAATGACATGGCCGCCGAGGGTTATATAAGTCGTCCCGTACTTCGAGTCTGGCGAGGCGCGCCGAGCAAACATCAGGTTGCGAAAACCCGCCTGATACACGTTCCAGAGAGACTCGTCATCGGTTTCGAGTTGCGGGAGATGTCCTGAGAAATCAGAGTTGCCGGGAGTGAACGCCGATCTAAGCAAGCTGTTGAACGACGCTTCATTCTCACGTTCGACTTCATTGAATCTCGACTGCAGATCGTCATATGCCGCCAAAGCAGCCTCTGCTTTTCCTTCAACCACGTTCAGATAATGAAATTCCTTGGTCTCTCCCGGTCCAAGTCTGACGTCGAAGGACAGCATCCGACCGTAATCAAGCAGGTTCGCTTTCGGAGTAATCCCCTGCACCGATATCGCTGGGCTGTGTTGCGCCTTAAAAATCAAAGCCCCGCGGTTGGAGTCCCAGTGAATCGCATTGTCGGCTTCCCCTGGAGAGTTGATGAACCATGCTGTCGTTTTGTTAGCGACCCCGGCACGCATGTCAAAACCAAGTGTGAAATTCTGGGCAGAGTTTGCGAGGTTCTTGACGCGAATCAATTGTGCTGCTGCGCGACGCCTCGCAGGCATGAACGTTTCGGTGGTGAACTTCAAACCTTCGGCTTGGGTCTCACGGAGAAATCGATGCGGGAACCACTGGTAAGCGAGCCTGTCTCCGCCAGGCGAATGTGCCAGCAAGATCTTTCCATTCAGAAACACTTCGCAGGTAATCAGGAATCCCGGGCTCCACGGCATGTCGGGAACTCCGCAGCATGCGAAAGGCGGAAGCGACAGGGCCGTGAGTCCCGAAACAGATTTTGTGGCTTGAACGTACCCGAGTTCGTTTTGTGTCGTAGGCAGGTTGTACAGATCCCGCCATGTATGGACCAGTCGGTCAGCAGCCAAATCTTGGACGGTGGGAATCGACGGGAAATGCTTGCGCGCCGCTCGAGCGGAAACTGAAGCTGGAATTACAGGCAAAGTTGCCGTAGCGAGGCTCGCTTTTAAAAATGATCTGCGGCTCCAGTCCCACGATCCTTTCGACATTATTCCTCCAGAGAAATGCAGCATATACCGGAGTCGAGCTTTGCGCTAGCAAATTAGTTTCTTTATCTGGCATAAAGGTGCACATAAATGACCGAATAGCGCCGAATACGCCAGAATTTAGGCAGCGGTAAATCTGCCTACGCCAGCTTTGATTGGGCTGGTTTCCGAATGAATTGATCAAAGTCGACTACAAGGTCGCCGCCGGCGCCCACAGATGTCTATAGACGATTAGATTTTTTATATCGACTGTTTCAGGCGCCCTTCTCAGCGATCGACGGAGTAGCGGCAGGTCATACGCGCATCACTTGAACTTGGGCCTTCTCAAATGGCTCAACCATCTCGTCCGTAGCTCCCGAATCCGTGATGAGGATGTCGAGATCAGAGGTCGGACAAATTCGCCAACCGGCAACTACTCCGAATTTGCTGTGATCCACGACTGCTATCTTTCGCTGGGCATGTTTCACCATAGTTGAGTTCAGCTGCGCCTCATCCGGGCTGAAGCAACTCGCGCCGTGCTTAGCATCGATTCCATCGGCGCCAACAAACAACGTCGAAATCAGTAGATGAGAGAGGCTCTGCGCGGCGGTTGGACCAAGCAGCGAGAACCATTCTCCACGCAAGTGGCCCCCGGTGACAAAAATGTCCAAGTCTTTGCGCTTGGAAAGCTCCATAGCGACATTTACGGTGCTGGTCACAACCGTGATGTGATGGTTCAGCGGGAGCCCACGAATTACTTCTGTGGTGGTGGTCCCCGGAGTAAGAGCGATGATTTCCCCGGCTTTGATGAGTGCCGCCGCTGCCCGGCCGATCCGCCGCTTCTCGTCCGCAAACCGCTCAACCTGCGCCTGAAAGGAACGATCGTTGCGGAATGGTTCGTAGAAAAAAGGCTCGATCGATACGGCGCCGCCATGCGTGCGCCGCAGTAATCCCTGGTTTTCGAGCGCATCCAAGTCGCGCCGAATCGTCACCAATGAAACGTCGAGTTCCTTGCTCAAACCTTCGACAGACACGGAACCTGACTGCTGTAAAGAAGTAAGAATCGCGTTTAGCCGGACCTGCTGTTTGTCCGGACTATCCCAGCCCTCGCCGGGCGAGGCGCCATTGCCAGCTGGCCTCCTCGGAATGCGGCTCTCTTTAGGCAAATCTGAGCCTCCATGATGTGCGCTGGTAAATCATTGTTCGAGTAATCGTATCGTTTTATATCGCGAAATCGAAACAATTTCCGAGGCAAGATACGTGTTGAATACGAACAGACAAGCACCTCACCTGCAGGTCAGTGGTACTGATTGAATCCCCGCCCGAGAATGTGCGCGGCGAGTAATCCTTGACAGAATACCTCATTAGAGATAATTTTCTCTTACGATTTGAGCGTAAACGAAACTACACGTACTTTCGTTTGAGCGATTTTGCGTATATCGTCACAATTCGAAGCCCCGGAGAGAACCAGCCGAACCACAGCAGATTGCCTCTCATGGATAATCAGTTCGCAACCGCGCTCATGGAAACAGGCCGATGGCTCGTCATTCGAACTACGATAAATCTCCCTGCGTTCCCGTCGCTTCCTCGGCTTCGCAGTGTTGGGTGGGATGGTCGGCGATCATCGAGCGCCTCAGGCTTGGCACCGTTCAGCGCCCTTGTATAGTTTGCGTAGAGTGCTATCCCGGGACATTCGAGAGCAAAATTAGGCAATCGCTCGCAGTAGGGCTCCACCCGTCTGAGACCATTTACACTCCCGACCTGCTCAAACCGGCAAATTGCATAGACAAGATGCTCGGAGGTGTCCTGGGTGACGATCCTGTTTTTGGGCGGATGAATGACATCGCCCTGCAGGCCTTCTTCGACGAAACCAACCTCAAGTCAGCACGCGACAAAGCTCACGCCTGGAGAAATGGGCTGTTGTTAATTGTTGGAGTGGGCGCCGCGCTGGTTACATCCAAGTCGGACATTCTTATCTATGCGGACATGGCGCGATGGGAGATACAGGGCAGGCAGCGGCGTAATGAGATTGCCAACCTGGGCGCCGATAATTTTAGCGAGCGACCGAGCCTGAAATACAAGCGAGCATTCTTTGTGGATTGGCGCGCAGCCGACCTTCTGAAAAAGCAATCGCTCCCGAAGGCCGATTTTTTCCTCGACACGAATAGCTCTGAACCGAAGCTCGTAAGCGGCGACTGCATACGCGAAGGGCTCAAGAAAGTCGCGAGCCGCCCGTTTCGAGTTGTCCCGTATTTTGATCCCGGCCCTTGGGGCGGTCACTGGATGGAAGAAGTATGCGACCTGCCGCATGATGCGCCGAATCACGCCTGGTGCTTCGATTGTGTGCCCGAAGAGAACAGCTTACTGCTCGGGTTCGGAAATGTTCAGATCGAACTGCCCGCGATTAATCTCACCTTTCTTCACCCTCTCGAATTGCTCGGAGAAGATGTACTTTCTCGCTTCGGCGCCGAATTCCCCATCCGCTTCGACTTTCTCGATACCATGGGTGGAGGAAATCTGTCGCTGCAAGTGCATCCGCGGACGGAATACATTCGCCAGCAGTTCGGAATGAACTACACCCAGGACGAAAGTTATTACTTGCTCGATGCGGGCGAAGACGGCTGTGTATATCTGGGACTGAAGACCGCTGCTGATCGCGACATTATGATTCAGGACTTGCGCGCAGCGCAGAATGGCGGTCCACCTTTCCAGGCAGAAAAATATGTAAACCGCTTCCCTGCCCGCAAGCACGATCATTTTCTAATTCCCGCCGGTACCATCCACTGTTCGGGAAAGAACAGCATGGTTCTCGAGATCAGCGCGACGCCCTACATTTTTACGTTCAAGCTATGGGACTGGGGTCGCTTGGGGTTGAACGGCTTGCCACGGCCAATCCATCTGGACCACGGAATCGCGAACATCGCCTGGGAAAGACAGACCGACTGGGTACGTCACAGCCTGATCAATCGCGTGGAGCCTCTTGGTCAAGGGCCCGGATGGATTGAAGAGCGCACCGGCCTGCACGATCTCGAATTTATTGAGACTCGCCGCACATGGTTTGAAGGACCGGTGGCGCACCACACACGCAATACTGTGAACGTACTGAATCTGGTCGAGGGACGAGAAGCAATCGTTGAGAGTCCGACCGGGAATTTTGAACCGTTGGTCGTCCATTACGCGGAGACATTCATCATTCCAGCGGCTGTGGGCGCCTATACGGTTCGTCCGTTCGGAGAGTCAGAAGGTCAAAGGTGCGGAACGGTAAAAGCTTTCGTTCGGTCGGGTTGAACGGGTCGGCTTACACGAAGCTCTGAAGTGTGCGTGTGCACCGCCACCTCACCAGCTCCAAGGAGAATCCATGCACGTGCCAATCACAAGCACGAACGCTGAAGTCAGTGGGGCCAAGGCGCAGTCCTTGGGTTATGTCGTGCTCCTGGCGACGACCACCGCAATATCCGGATTCCTCTTCGGCTTCGATACCGCGGTAATTAACGGCGTTCTACTCCTTCTTCGTCGGCAATTCGCGCTCTCGAATCTGCAGACGGAAGTTGCGGCGAGTTCCCTTCTTCTGGGTTGCCTGCTGGGTGCAGCGGGTGCCAGCATGATTGGCGATCGTTATGGACGCAAAAAATCGCTCATTGCTTCTGCCATATTGTTTGCGCTGTCAGCGTTGGGCGCTGCAGCAGCGAATAGTGTCGCGCTGTTCTCGGCGGCGCGGTTAGTAGGCGGCTTGGCCATCGGTTTAGCTTCGGTACTCACCCCGGTTTACATCGCAGAAATTTCTCCTTCCAAAAACCGCGGGACACTGGTTTCGCTCAACCAACTGGCAATTGTTATCGGGATATTGTTTGCCTATCTCGTCAGTTGGCAGATTGCCCGTTTCGGCGAAAACAGTTGGAGATGGATGCTGGCGGTCGCCGCTATTCCATCACTTGCATTCTTCCTGGGACTCCTCGCAATCCCGGAGAGTCCGCGCTGGTTGTTGAGCCGGGGACGTCACGACGAAGGCGAACGTATCCTGGCGAGGATTTTCGGCGCGACCGTCGCTCGAGAACAGGTGCAAGCGGTAGAGAAAGCAGCCGCATCCGAAGAAGGATCATGGCGTGAAGTTTTCTCGCTGGGCATGCGCAAGCGCCTGGGCGTGGGAATGTTCCTGGCGCTGTTCTGCCAGATCACCGGAATCAACACCGTTCTCTACTACGGTTCGATTATTGTGAGCGAACACTTTCCCGGGCAATCTACAAGCATGGCGTTGATTGCGAACGTGATCATCGGAACTGTGAATCTGGTCTTCACCATCGTCGCGATGATTTATCTGGATCGCTGGGGACGACGAGCCATTCTACTTACCGCGAGCGGCGGTATGGGAGGTGCCCTCACGCTCTTGGTGGTCGGGTTGAACATACGCGGCATCTCGCCAGTTCTCATGCTTGGAGCAATTCTTCTCTATGTGGCTTTCTTCGCACTGGGAATGGGGCCCGGGCCATGGCTGATCATTTCCGAAATTTTCCCTACCAAGGTTCGAGGACGCGCCGCTTCGATCGCGACATCCACGCTTTGGTCGGGAACTCTTCTAGTGACATTCACCTTTCTTAGCCTGGTCAAAGTTCTGAACTTGTGGGGAACATTCGCGATCTACGGTTCGCTTTCCTTTGTGTGTTTGATTTACGTATGGAAGATGGTGCCTGAGACCAAGGGCCGCACATTGGAACATATCCAAGAGGACTGGGGCAAATAAATGGGACGGTTCAGACTGCTCGCCGCGAAAACGGGCGCGTAATGATCGATCCGAGCGCCAATAAATGGATCGCTTTCGAGAGCTGAAAACCACTTCAACAGAATGCCTGATCGTAAAACTTACCGATAACAACCGCTGAATGAACATCTTACGTTCTAGAATTCTCTCAGTGATACGTCCTCGGCGGCTCAAGTTTCCACAAACGTGATTACGTTTTCCACGTACAACGAATAAAACGAAGATTGTTTAGTGCCAAATAGAACAAGAAAAGGATTGACTAACGTCAAACAGTAGCGTTAACATCCGCCCAGTTCCAGGTGCTGACCAACATAAACGTTTGAGCACTGAACAGAAAGAGGCGGGTAATGCCCCACTCATCACTTCATGGAAATCCGAAAGCCATGCAATGCGGATATCGGCTTCTATTCCCTGTTGCTGTTCTGGCGTTCGTCTGCTTGCTGTTCGCATTGCCTGCGGCAGCCCAATTCGACACCGGCACCATCGCCGGGTCGGTGACTGATT
>QHZW01000088.1:0-15790 GCA_003224815.1 Acidobacteriota bacterium
GCTTTGGCTGGTGCTGCCATTTATGTAGTGTGACCACGCTCCGTGATAGCGCTGAGCATGTTCCAGGAAATTAACGATTTTCGTCAGCCGCTGCACTCCCTGTTCTCGAGTGATGAAGTGCCGGTCGGCGCCGACTACTAATGCGGCAATGCCCATCCCGCTTGCCCCTGTAGCAATAATGCGGTCATCGCCGGGAATGTTTTCGCGCGTCATGCCCGAAGATGGATCGGCACCATCCCAGTAATAATGGAAGCAGGCCTCTTGCAGCATAGTAAGAAGTTCGTCGTCACTGAAGGCGCGTGTGGACGCGCTCACCGCCGGTGAGAGCGGCGACTGCTTGTATTCGATATCTGGCCACTTTGTACGAGGCTGTGACGCCCGGCTTGCCTACGAAATCCGTAAAGCGATTATTTCCGGGTATCTGAATCCCAATTGGTTCGAAATTCCTCGAGTCCAGCGACCGGTAAATTACATATCGCCCTACCCCTGGGTCGCTGACCGGATCCCAATGCACCTCGATGTGACGATCGTAGCCCGTGGCGTGAACATTCTGCGGCGTAGAGAGTGCAGCGGATGAGCTAGGAGGATCATCCCCGACACGGAATTCATCAACAATCAGAGTGTGCTGCACGCTGTCGGCACGACCCTGATGAAAGATGACATTTTGCAGATCCAGCGGCCGGAATTCGTAAATTGAAGCCGAATGAAATTCGTTCAAGGGAATGCGAATCTGAATCCATCGTCCGGCAGGTATATCACCAACGAACTTGCCCATCCATAAAGGATCAGTAAACGAAGCGGGAAATTCGGCCACCTGCAATCCTTCCCGTGATGTGGAAAGCACAATCGACGGTAGATCAGCTGCGGCAATTGGTTGGGTAGCAAAACACCAGAAATACAGATTGTGGCCCAGGAATTCCGGGAAACGGTTACGATAATTCATAACCCGCACCTCGGCTTCCCATCCGCCGCCTTTTTCCGATCGCCAATTTATGCGTAGCGAGTTCGGTGGTGTCAAAAAGGTTTTCGTTGCTACTGGTAGTCGAGAGTTTGACTGCTCGATAAAGCTGCCGCCGTTGGCCATTGCTGAGCTGTAGAAGTAGCCGTCGGAAGTGAGGCTGTTGTCGAAAATGACGTGGCGATAATATTCCGTATTTCCTGAAGCGGCGATCGACCCAATTGACAGCACTCCGAAGACCAACAGCCAGACTCTGTTCCTGATCGTCATAGAATTAATTTCCGCATATTCCCGTCTTCTCTCCGCGAATTGGGAGCAGGAGACATAAAATATCGAGTGGTGAGCATACCAGTTGACGGGTAGAGGAATCCACGCCACCTTTGATGTTGTAAGCCCTGAAATGCGATGAACAGGATCTCCGAATACGACAAGCTCCCAACGATGCCCGTTCAGGCCGCAAAAAATAGTTCCTGTCAAGGATGGAATGAGATCCTCGATCACATCCGTTGGCAAGTCTCACGCGGGGCACGTCGTTTCGCAATTGAATCGTAATTTGTCCCGTTGGCCAAGGTCTTGGTGGGACAGAGGAAAGAACCGGTCTGCACCCTTACGAGATGAGACTCGCAGGCACTGGTTTGAAGGTCCCGTTACTCACGAAAATCGCGGCAGCGTACATGTGTTGAATCTGGTGGAAGGCCAATCCGCGGTGGTCGAAAGTCCGGATCAATCGTTTGAGCCATTCGTTGTCCATTACTCGGAGACTTTCGTAGTGCCCGCGGCCGTCGAGAAACACTCGGTGCGCCCCCTGCTGACTAGCTAGCTTGTACGCTCTTCTCCGAATGCAGACTCGCCAAAATTGAGGCCCAGCGGTTGTGTGGGTTATGTCCTCCAATTCGGTGATTGGAGTATCTACCACAGCGGAGACACCGTCCGATACGACGGAATGGCGGAGAAGCTGCAAGAATTTAAGATTGATGTTGCCCTGCTGCCTATCAACGGCCGCGCAGCCGAGCGTCGCATTCCAGGCAATCTGTTCGGAAATGAAGCGGCACTACTGGCTAAAGACATCGGTGGCGAAGTTGGTAAATACCGTGCCATTTCGAGATGTTCGAATTAAATACCGCGTCTCCACAATTGTTTGTCGATGAATGCCAAAGACTTATGCAGCCTTTCAAGGTGCTGCGCTGCGGAGAAAAATGGTCCAGTCAGAACGTGGCTCGCTGATAGTGCTAGCCACTCACCTGCAGATAAGTCGAATATTGCTCATCTCCGATCGCGGTAAACGGCAACATCGTCATAGATCCGCCTGCAGTGGCAACCTGCCATTTTCCAGGGCCTGCGTCTTTGGCATCCAGCCACTGCTGGCGTGTGACCTTCCCCGGTGACGTCGCGACCGCAAACAACACTAAGGGCCCTCTCAGCAGGGCTACCGTATCTGGATTGCGCGCATCGAGTATCTGTAGGCGCATTTTCATCGGCATTTCCAGTTCAACGTGGTCGCCGTTTTTCCACTTACGCCGAAGCGAGGCAAAAGTGCCAGGAAGAACCGGGTCTCTCCAACGTTTGCCGTTGACTGAAATCGAAGTTCCCTCTGCCCAGGCGGGAATGCGAAAGTGTGCGACCAACTCTGTAGGCTTTGAAAGCGAAAATTCAAAGTCGATCCGCCCATCATTCGGATACGAACTCTTCTGGGCCAGCGAGACGTCAACCCCGTTATGCGTCCAGTGCAAGGCAGATGGGATGTACAGGTTTACGAACACACCCTGGGCATCGTGAAAATACGTATTGATTCTGTAATCGGCCGCGACCTGTGGGAATGTACCTGAGCAGCAAGGCCAGCGATGGTTCGAATAAACCTTTTTTCCTTCAAAGTTGTAGTCGGAATAATAGAAGGTCCTTCCGTCCGATTGTAGGGGCTTTGCCCCAGGATAGTGTTGTACATGACCTTTTCCATGCTGTCGCCGTACTGCGGGTCACGAAAAACGCGCAACAGATAGCGCGTGAGCTTAAAGTGAGCGTAGGCGCCGCACGGCGTCTTGAAACTGGAATGAGTGTTGGCCAGGCTGGCGGCTACTTCGGGGCTGTCGGTCGCGCGAAGTCGCTCATCTGGACCCCAGCCTCCAGTTGCAAAGCTCTGCGCCATCAACATGTCAAAGCCGTTCTTGGCCGCGTGCAAATGTTTTTCGCTTCCGACCGTCAGGTAAGCCTGCATCGCAGAGGAGAGAGAATTTACATGGCTATAGGCATGTCTAGTCGAAAGCGCGTTTTCGCCTGCCGCGAGAGGGTCAAAAAAACTGTCGTGCAAGTAGCGAACTCCGAGCTCCTTGTATCGATCGCCGGCTCCGCGCTGGTACGCGATGAACAAATTTTCTGAAATCGTGTAGGACTCGTCCCAGGTGTAAGACTCATCTGTTCCTGGACGCCAGCTTTGTCCTTGTTCGACAGCGCGCTCGGGGATGTGCCGCAACGCCATATCGGTCGTGCGCTGTAGGATTGCGAGCGCGTCGGGGTCTCCGGCCCAGCGATGGGAGTCAATGAGGCCGCACACCAACTTGTCGTAGCAATAAGCAGGAAATCGGTTCTTCTCATAAAAGCCGTCCGACATCGTTTCGGCGTACAACCGATTTAGCCGCAGGACCTTCTTCCGTAATTCTTCAGAGCCACTGATAGCGTAGGCGCGAGCCAGGGCTGAAACCCATTGCCCGTAGGTTGCGCCGGGTGCGAAGCCGGCGTCGAAGGTATGCCAGTCATAATTCGGATCGTAGTTATACCACCCGCCCAAGTCCTCCCCGGTCGCGGACTGGCCGCCCATTTGTCGCATCGGCTTGAGCAGGCTATCCTCATTCAGCCCCATAAGGACTGAAATGCTGTGCTGAAATTGGGTTTCATGAATTTCACTGTTTAGAGAAACCTGGTCGTAGCCGAACTCTTCGAGAGGCGCCGGAAAAGGTGAACCCGATGTCGAGAAATTCCACCGGCCTGGAAGGACCGCCGCGCCAGCGAGGCAAAGCGTAGAGGATTCCACAAATTTGCGGCGTGTCACGGCATGCGGTGGCATAACCACTCCTCACCTAACGGTAATTCGAGAATTCATCCTCAAAAGAGCTCAAAGAATTGAAACTCGATATGAGAGCTGCCAACCAGTTATTTGATTATTGTTCGAGGAAACTTTGCAATGCGCATTTGTCATAACCTCAATATTAATCCCCTCCGTCTTACTGCTACCGGTATTGTGTCCAGAATTCGATGCCAAAGAATGAGTTATTCACGGAGCAGAGTGCCGACAACGCCTGTGTTGGAACGCGTATTCGGGCGGTGAATAGCTTTCCATCGGCTATCGCACGCAGCCCCCGAACGGTCGATACGCGGCGCCTTCGAAAGCTCCGACGTCGTAAACCACTTTGCCAGCCAGAGGCAGTTTGCGCAGGAATTCAGTCTCCGCAGTCTCTCCCGAGTTGACGGGCAAAAACCCAACCGCCTCTGCGTCGCATTCCGCTTGCCTGGCCATGGCGAATTGTATAGGTGTAATTGCCGAAAAGTCTCTGACTAACAAACCCCACGAGCACATGTGTCGAAGCCCGAAATGTCTGCTTCTAAAGCTATCCAACGTGCAGCCTCCTGCGCTTGACCATGCCAAATTAAGACCAGGACACGCAAGTTACTTGTGAATGGCGCAAATCAATTACGTACACAACGCCGCGCCGCCGGCGATGCCGGAATCTGCGCCGTAGCGCGCAGCAGCAATCGGGACTTCGTGTGCGCGGGGATTGATGGCGAATGCCGGGACGCACTCGCGGATACTTCCGAAGAACGGCTCGTAGAGAGCGGCCGCTCCCCCGCCAATGACAATGATTTCAGGATCCAGAATATCAACCATGTTGCTGAGCCAGAGTGCGATCATGTCGGCGCATTCGGTCAATATTTCGCGTGCGAGGACATCATCGGCGGCGAGCGCTTGCGCCACAGTTTGACCCGTGATCAATTCCGGATTGCCGTTGGCGAGCTCGTTTATCAGAGATTTGCGTCCTTCTGATATACAGGTGCGAGCGCGTTTCGCGATTGCAGTGCCTGAAGCCAGCACCTCGATGCACCCAGGCTTACCGCACACACATATTGGTCCGTTACGATCGATGCTGACGTGTCCGCCTTCGCCCGCCGCTCCGGTGCGTCCGTGATAAATCTTGCCGTCGAAGACAATGCCGCTGCCGATACCGGTGCCGAGAGTCGCATAAAAAACGTTGCTGTAGCCTCGGGCTGCACCCCATCGAGCCTCGGCCAAGGCGGCGGCGTTCGCATCGTTATCAACTTTGACGGAAACCGAGTAGGCTTTTCGGACCTCGGCAGCCAGAGGGAAATCCCGCCAGCAGGGAAGATTCGGAGGGTTCAGAATAACTCCGGTTCGAGGATCAAGCGGGCCCGGCGCGCAGATTCCAATTCCGTGAACGGACCGAGAGTCGCTCGGCAGCGTCTTTGAGATGGCAGACAGAATCGCGTTCAGGCCGTCGGCCGCAGAGCCGTTTGCAACCATGGCAATGCGAGTCTGTGAGAGTATGTCGCCGTTTGCGTTTACCAGTCCGGCAGCGACTTTGGTGCCGCCAATATCTACACCAACGAACAGGTTGTCCGCCACGCTACGCGGCACCCCCGGCATGCCCGTAACGCTCGCTGTTGGGTTTGGATCCACTTATGGCATAGAAAAGAATGTACAGATAGCAAAGCGCGGCGAGTATGAGCGCGTAGTGAATGCCCTGTCCCCAACTGGTTTCGCCTTGGACCATGGAAGGATAGTAGGCGTGATTGATGGCATCGCCAATTCTGCCTACAACCCAGGGAATGATGGCGCCACCCACAATGGCCATGTTGAGAACGCCTGATCCGTCACCGGTCAGGGGCCCGAGTTCCGCAATGCCGCTGGTGAATATGCTGGGGAACATGATGGAATTGAAGAGACCAATTGACAGCACGGACCACATGGCAAAATGTCCGCCTGTCAGCACTGTGGCGATGACCAGGAGAGCCGCCGTGGCTGCGCAGAAGGCCAACACCCGCGAGGTCTTAACTTTTTGCAAGACCGCCGATCCGATAAAGCGGCCAACCATCGCTCCCAGCCAGTAAATTGAAATGTACCGTGCAGCGATTCCCAGTGCGGCACGATACTGCGTGGCCGGATCGGCGATATCGGAAGCGAAGTGGCCGATGTTGGGCAGCGCGAGATAATTCGCAATCGAACTTCCGATTGCAACTTCTGCGCCGACATAAACAAAGATTCCGATTGCGCCATACGGCAGGTTGGGATGTTTCCAAATGGAATCGTTAACCTTTTCACCGATGTGATGCTCGGCGGCCTCCATGCGCGGCAGCTTGAACACCGCGAACAATATCGCGAGCAGGACCAGAACAATGGCGAAGAAATAAACGTAGAGCTTGATGACTGCATCCTGCGATGCCGCTTGTGCAGCTGCGCTCACACTCTCGCCCAGGATCAGCCGAGCTCCGACCCAGGGGAAGACAGCTGTGCCGAGGGAATTGAATGCCTGCGTGAGATTCAACCTGCTTGATGCGGTTTCCGGACGGCCGAGCACTGCTACGTAAGGATTCGCCGCGACCTGAAGCACAGTGATGCCAGCCGCGAGAATCATCAGAGCGGTCAGGAAAAACGGGAACGATGGAATCCGAGCCGCGGGATAAACCAGCAAGCAGGCAGCCACCATGGTGCTTAGCCCTACGATGATCGCGCGCTTATAGCCGATCCAATCGATGATCTTGGCCGCGGGGAGCGAGATTACGAAATACGCGAGGAAAAATGCGGTTTGAATCAGCATGCTCTCGGCCAGATTGAGGCTGAACACGTGTTGCGCGAAGGGAATGAGCACGTCGTTGAGCGAGGTCAGTGATCCCCAGATGAAGAACAGAGTTGTGAGAACCGCGAGGGCAGGACCGTAACTTGTCGGCCCGCTGGGTGTGCTGCGGGTTGACGCGGAAGTCTGTGTGGTGTTTATGGCCATCAGTCGACGCGGACCTCACGTTTGGATTAAAGACGTACATTTTTATCATGGATCAGGCGAGGTCAACAGAGCGCGACTGATTTCACATTCGCCAAAAAAAAGCCAGCCTTGCGGCTGGCTTGCAATTAAGGAGAGAGAGCGAGTTATTTTGGAACGATGGTGCCAAACAGGCCGTGAGATTCCTCATCCGGGCCAGCGGTAAAGAGCAGAGTAGTTGTCGGGCCAGCTGTGCCGCCGTTACCGAATGACAGTCCCCACAATCCATCAATCTCCAGTGTGTGGCCGTTGGGACGCAGCATATGCCCGCGAGCCGAACCGTTCTGGATATTGAAAGCATTGATGTGACCATTGCCGAAGTTGCCGACCAGCAGGTCTCCGCTGAATTTGCCAAAACCGGCCGGTGCCAAGGCTAATCCCCAAGGCGAATTTAGTTGACCATGAGAAATAAGGCGCTTCAGTTTATTGCCATTGAGATCGAAGACGTCCACGAAGCCGTGTCCAGGGCCGGCCACATCGTCTTCCTTATCTTCGTCTTGAAGCGCGAAGGTGACATACAGTTTGCCGTTGATGTTGCGGATTCCGAAGGGGGCATAACCCATCGGAAGATCTGTGTCGGTGAAATTCTTCACCCAGCCGAAGCTTGAGTTGTACATTTCAACCCAGCCACTAAAAAAATTTGTGGCGTAGATGAAGGTGCCGTCATCGGTGGTCCCGATGGCGAGGCCTTTGTACACGGCGCCAGCCTCGTGATTATCGGGTCCGAGAATGGAATGAGTTCCGTCAACAGTCGGACTCCACCCACTGATCGTGCCGTCTTCCGTCGCGAAGATAAACAATGACGAGCCGGTTTTGTCGTGGGCGGTGACATTGAAACCGCCGCCACCGTTGAAGACGATGCCAGTCGGCGTCGCCGGGCCTTCAGCGTTCTTGGGCGGAGCGATCGTAACTACGAGAGGGATGATTGATCCAGTGCCGCTGTAGAGGGTTGATAGCCCCGTGCCATTATCGGCGATCCACGCCGGAGAGGTTGGTGCGAATGCGATTCCCCACGCGTTCACAAGGTTGGGATCGGTAGTGGCAGCCACGTTCGGAATGTCGGAAACGAGGTTTTTCTGAACATATTTCTGAGCGCTTGCGGTAGCGGCGAGGCCGAGTATCGCGAGCAAGAGAAGCGGGCGCATGTGAGAAGAAGCGGTCGAAGACATAAGAGATCTCCTGGGAACTACATGGTCGCGACCGAGGATCTGGCCGGCTTCGGCGAGAGGGGAGTGGCTGGATTAAAACTGAGGTCCCGGGACCCTGCCACCAGGAACGAGCCGAAGCAAGACCCGTTCACGATGTCAAGGAGGTTAGAAGAACGATTCGGTGTAATTGTCAGCAGAATTTAATCAGGTTGTAAATTTCTCGTCATTGAGCTGTGGACCTTCGCGGAATGGTCAAGGATGGTCATAACCGGGGCTGTCAGGTGCGGGTGGTTCGTAATCCATTCCGTATTTATTCTTGTGCGCGCTGACGCTGACGGCAGCAGGAATGTCCAGCACACCCAAGGTCGAACTCTCGGAGGTTATGCTAATCTCGCGGGTGAAGGTATCGAGAGTTGCAGGTAATGCGGCCTCGTACCAGACTTTCATGGTGTAGCGTCCAGTCGGCACTTGTGGAATGACGATTTCACCACTGCGGTTTGAAATCCCGAAGTAGGGCGTATCGAGCGCGATTACCACGGCACTCATCTCCGCGTGAATGTTGCAGAAAATATAGGAGACGCCAGGCCGATCAAAGCTGACATTGCGCGCTGTGCCCGCCTCGTAAAGACCGAGGTCGAACCGTTTCCCTTCGAAAAGCGAAAAGACATTGTGAAAAAACGGGTCGCGGTTCGGAAATTCGACCACAGCTCCAACTGGAACAACCAGAAGATGGGGTTGGAAGCTCTTGTGATGCTGAGTGAGCCGCAGCCGTCCAGATGGAAAAGGTCTGGATGGGGCCCGAACATCCACCGGGCGGAGCCAAACCACGACGTTTTCCATGTGAGATGATTGGGGTGCTTTTTCTCCGGCAATCTGCACTCGCGCACTCAACGTAGTTTCTTCTGCAGTGGCGCTTGCGCAGCTAAGCAGCACAATCGCGAGTAACTTCGGAACAAATTCAGGCATGATCAGAACAAGACTCCCATCATCATATTGACTTGATCAGCGGTATCCAAAGAGCCGATGTGCGTTGTTCTGAGATGTCGATACTCGCCGGAGAAGAGGAGGTCGGATCGCGGACGATAGATGAAATTGACCATCTCACTCCGATTTGCGGTCAGCACCGAAGGGTAGTAACTGAGCGGCGCAGCGAAGGCGTGGATATCAGTAGCGAAGGGGCTGTCTACCCCGAAGGCGCCGTTGAATTCTAGCTTGGACGTAGCCGCGAACTTGAGCTGCGACCATCCGCCGGCGGAATCGAGCGGGCGGAAGTCAGAAATGGCACTCAGTGGATTGCCGCTGAACAGAAGCGATTGCCCGATTCCGCCACCCAGGCCTCCTACAGCGCGGCCGCGATAGAACTCGCCCGACAATTCAAGGCGGGAAGGCAGCGGGATGCGCCAATCAGTGGCCACGGCCCATCCATCAACGTCCCAGCCGATGCCCCAGTCTTGCCGCGAATAATAGCCGCTGGCACCAATTCCCATCGGCCTGCCGTCGCGCATGCTGTTCCATCCTGCCCGGACGGCGTAGGCCGGTTGGCCGGAGCTCTCGCCCGCTTGCGGTTCACGGTGCGTTCCATACCCGGGTTCGCCGGTGACGTTATCGAGAATGCCAGCCTGAATGATGACGTTCTGATCGTCTGCTAGATCGAATTTGTGCTCGACATGGAATTGCGGAGTCCATGCCCATAAGTTCCCTGAGTATCCGAGACTGGGGATGACGAGCGAAGCAAATGATGTTGGCGAGAGCGGCGAGAAAAAGAGACTGTCCTGGCCTGCAATGATCGAAGTGTGTTGCCAGTCGAACCGTATGTCGGCAGTACGCAGGCGGACCAGGCCGGTATTAACGCTGTCAAGCGCGCCGGCAGGAAACCCACCGCCGAAGTCAAATTGCACAGAACCGCTGGTCTTCGCTCCGTGTACCTCCGGTCCAAAAACCTCAAGGCCCAACTCTGATTGACGCAAAGTCGCGCCAAAACTGCTGCGTGTTCCATAAGTGTCAATAGGAGCGGCGTAGGTGGGGAAGTCCGAATTATCAACGCTGCCGTGATTGCTGAACATATTCAGCAGCACAAGCCCCGAAAGCCTGACGCGGTACTTGGATGCGCTTTCAATTTTGCTTTGGTATTGCGTTTTGACCTGACTCTGAACAAGTTGTGCGTTCTCTTCGATGGCGGAGATGCGCTGTTCAATGGATGAAGCAGGTGCTGGACCCTGCGGAGAAGGGCTGGGCGTGCCGGAAGGGCCGGTCGAAGCGGCGCGGATGCCATCAAGTTCTTTGCGCAGTTCCTGACTTTCGGCACGGTATTGCGAGGCTTCTGACTTGATTTCGGCAACGGCCGCCCGCAATTCCTGAACCTGGGCGCGCAACTCCTGTACCGATTCAGCGAGTGCCTTGTCAGCGGATTCCGGCGTGGGTTGTTCTGCCGCTGATAAGGCGCAACCCGCGGTTATCGCCAGCAGCAGAGAAAAGTAAATTTTGAGGTGCGAAAACAGCGGCATTCCTGGTTTCAAGTTTCCCTCCCGAACAGAAGCGGTCGTTCTGTCCGCGAAGGACCTTGTCGCAAGGTCATACCTGCTTTGCTGAGCTTGCGTGCACTCCCGCCGCGGACGACGCCTGATCCGGTGCTTCAGGGCCATCGCTCCGCGCGAGAGCAACCGGGTAAGGAAGGTTGATCCGGAAAATGGTCCCCTCCGGTGAAGTGCGTTCGATGACGACTTCGCCCCCGTGGTCCTGAACGATCTTCTGTACCACTGTTAAACCCAGCCCGGTGCCATTTTCTTTTCCCAGGCTGATGAATGGCTCAAACAGTGTATTCCGTATAGACGCAGGAATGCCACGGCCATCATCGATGACCTTGATTTCGATGCCCGCAGCCGTGTCGGTAAGCTCGACTATCACGCGCCCACTGCGATCGGATGTTGACTCGCAGGCATTCAGTAAAAGGTTGAAGAATACGCGCTCGAGTTTGCGATGATCGAACCATCCCTCGACTGCGCCCGACTGTCGGATTTCAACATTGGCGCCGTGAAACTCCGGGCCCGATCGCAGAGCCTGCATGGCATTTTCAACGTCGCTGCGCACACTGCCGTGCGTAGGCCGAAGTGAAGCGCGGGTGCGCGAAAACTCAAGCAGGGAATCGATGAGTTCGGTCATGCGCTGCACGGCAAGCTGCACTTCCTGGTACAACTCCTCACGCTGCTCACGAGAGAGATTTTGTTCGCAAAGGAATTCGGCGTTGGCGACTATGGCAGCGAGCGAATGGCGCAGGTCGTGGGAAATGGAACTGGCCATGCGGCCGATGGTGGCCAGCCTTTCCGACTCGATCAGGTTCTGATGAATTTTTTGCAGGCTCTGCCGCATGCGATCGAACGCACGGGAAAGTTCGGCGGCTTCGTCTCCGCCTTGCGTATGCAGCGCGTACGTAAAATCGCCCCGCTCCAGGGCCGCGACCCCGGCCAGCAGGCTCGAAAGCGGTCGGGTGAAGGTGTGCGATATGAAGAAAACCAGTGCGGTCCCGATCACCACCGCCAGCAAGCCCAAGCCTAGCAGCAGGCGATTCAACTTCTGCAAGATCGCCGTCGCCTGATCGTAAGATTTCAGCACCGTCAGGTGTACATCCGTTTTGGTTTCAGGTGAAAGGTTCAGCGTTGCTTCAAGAAAGCGCTCATTGCCCAGTTGAATCAATTGCGGTTGAGTATCGGTTCCGGAGAGTCTCTGGATCGCGAGTTCCGCTTCAAGTGTGCGGTTCAGGGTGCTGGTAATAACTGTGTCCCCGGAGTAGAAGACGACCTGGCTGTTGGCGATTCGGCTGATCTGTGATGCCACCCTTTCGTCTATTTCGTATCCCACAACCACGAATCCCAGCACACTGTCCTTGAGTGCGGGACCAAAATAGATAGGGCGCATAAAAATTTCATAGAGATGCTGTCCGCCGACCCACCAGAGTTGCGGCTGCTCAAAGGAGTGCGAGAGTGATTCCTGAGCCATCTGCCGCGTGAAACTGGATTTGTTGGTATGAATCGCAACTATCTTGCCGCTTTGGTCGGCTACCACAAACAGATCGCTACCCGCGAGCTTCGCTACCGGCGCGGTGCCATCCTGAATCGTCGGCTCGTCGTGCGTGGTCATCATTGAACGCAAGTACGGCATGTCGGCGATCAGGTCGGCGGAATGACTAAGTGTGATTGCTTTTTCCCGCTGAAAACTTTGAAAGTTATTGACTGAGTTTTGCAGGTCGGTGGAGACCTGTTTTTTCACCTGTAACTGCACGTTCTGGCGCACGAGCAGCAGGCTCAAAGAGGTAAGACCGGCGGTGATCAGCACCATGGAGAGCAGAAATTTGGTGCGCAACCGGACTCTAACCATATTGTTTCCTTGGGTCAGCCTACGAATTTATAGCCTACACCGTGCACGGTCCGGAAATGCACTGGATTGGCGGGGTCTTTTTCCAACTTCTGCCGCAGTTTCAGGATGTGATTGTCCACGGTACGGGTGGAAGGATAGTTGTGATATCCCCAAACTTCGTTCAGCAATTCGTCGCGAGTGATGACGCGCTCTGGATTCTGCACCATGAACTTCAACGTTTTGAATTCCTGAGCGGTAAGAGGTGTGATTTTGCCCTCGACCACGACTTCCATCTTGGTGAAGTCGATCTGGACGTCTTCGAAAGAGAACTGGTCTGTCACAACGGGGCGGGTGGTGCGGCGAAGTGCGGCACGAACACGCGCCAGTAGTTCGCGAGGGCTGAAAGGCTTCGTGACGTAGTCATCGGCACCGAGTTCAAGCAGCAGCACTTTGTCGGAAACATCGCTGGCGGCGCTGAGAACGATAATTGGAATAGTGGGCGAGTGCTGCTTGATTTCGCTGCAAACATCGCGGCCCACCATGCCCGGTAAGCGCAAGTCGAGCACCACGGCTGAGGGCGCGCTGCTGCGGAACATCTCTACCGCTGCATTGCCGTCACCCGCGACCTGCACTCCATAACCTTCCGCTTCAAAAAGGCGGCGCAATGCTTTCTGCACGGCGCGATCGTCCTCGACGACCAGAATTCGATCCACAGACTTGGGAGCTATCCGCTGGGGAAACTTCTGCGGAACGGGTTGAAAATTGGACGGAGGCAGACTCTCTACGGCGCGCAGCATATCGTCTCCTGTGGCTCCCTTGCGCTTTGCATGAGGAGCTCTGACATCAAGATTACTACTTCTTTTTTTCAATCGGGCTGCCTGCCGAGACGATTGACAATCTTTTTACAACCTTAAATATGTGTAACTTAGCGAAACTTAACGGCCTTTCTTAATGGCCAGCTTGAGAGAGCCGGAACCATGATTGGAGGCACTTACAATTACATCGGAATAGCCGGTAATGATCCAGTCGGCTCCAGCTTCTTCGAGTTCCGGATCGGAGGACGTTGATCGCAAGGCGATGACTAATGCGCCCGCGGCTTTGCCAGCGCGAATTCCGGCGGGAGCGTCTTCGAACACGATGCAACGTGAAGCCGGAACGCCCAGCAAAGCAGCGCCTTTGAGGTAAGGCTCGGGATCGGGCTTGCCGTTGCGAACGTCGTCGCACGTGATCTTCTTTTCTGGTATCGGCAAGCCTGCGGCTTTTAATCGAACATCGGCAAGAGGGCGGGCGCACGATGTAACCAGCGCCCACCGTTCTGAAGGAAGCGACTCCAGCAACTCGCGCGCACCCGGCAGCGGCACCACGCCCTCTGTATCTTCGAGTTCGCCACGCAGGATGATTTCGTTTTCCGCGACATAGTCCGCCTGAGGGAGAATGTCGCGAACAGTGGCGATGCTGGGACGCCCATGAGCCAACTGGACGGTTTGTTCAGGATTAAGTCCGTGGGCAGTAGCCCACTTGCTCCACACGCGCGCGACCGCCGGAGTGGAATCAACCAGAACACCATCGAGATCAAACAGAAGCCCATCGCAGGAAAGCTCGACCATAATTAACGATAACAGGAGGTACGCTTCCGAGTTGGACGTCACTCGACCTGTGGCTCCGGCAGATGTTCTCGCTGGTTGTGGCGTTGCTGTACTGAAGCAGCCCGATTCCGCGGCCATTCGGGAGCAATCCTTAAATTGCGTTCTACTTGCCGATTTCTCAGTACCCACCGAAACTGTCTCTGTATCGTAAATGTAATCATGTCCGAAAAGCGCGAGTGTGCGCTATCAGCACATGAGAGAATCCGGTCATGGAAGTGCCTGATCGAGAGATTTGCTAGCGAGCCTTGCAGACCCGCGATCTGCGCTTCGACGGAGTACTGTTCGTCGGTGTTACTTGCATCGGCATCTATTGTCGGCCAGTCTGTCCAGCCCCAACCACGAAGTTCCAGTACTGCCGCTTCTATTCATGCGTCGCAACAGCGCAAGAGGCGGGATTTCGTCCATGCTTGTGTTGCCGGCCCGAAGCCGCTCCGCATTGAGCCTCGTGGCGTGGAATTTCGAACACAGGTTCTCGATCGTTAGCTCTCATAGCGGACGGGGCGTTGGATGACGATGCAAACATTGCGCCTTCGTTGTACGAGGCCGTGTTTTCGCCTATTCTTCTCGCAGCAGTACTGCGGGGTCAACTGCGAGCGCACGCCGTGCAGGTATCCAGGTTGCCAGCAATCCAAGCGACAACCCGGCGACCGATCCAGCCAGCAATAACACCAGCGCCCTTCCCAACGCCGAACGCATCACGTTGAAGGTCTGGGCTCCGAGCGCTACGCGAATGCCAAACTCTCTGATCCGCCGCGACACCGAGTACATCGCCATGCCAAAAATTCCTGTGAGCGCGATCAGCAACGCCAGCATTCCCATTACTCCCAGACTGGCGGTCGCAATCCGGGCCGGAAACAGAACAAAATTCAGTGCGTCCGGCCAGCGATGGAAGGTGAACGGCAGGCTGGGATCAACGCCCGCCAGGGCGCGGCTGAGTTCTGGGACAATTTCCCCCATCGTCAATTGCGTGCGGACTACCAATGTTGTGTCACTATCGGGCTGCTGCCCCACCGCGAAAAACATCGCCGGCCAGGGCGACTCGGTGAGCGAATCGTACTTCCCATCCTCCACCACGCCGGCAATTTCGTACGAGGTTCCGTCTCCCCCTTTAAACCGCATCCCAACTACGAGCGGGTTGCCGAACATCGCGCGGGCAAAGGTCTGGTTCACAATCGCCACCTTTGGTGCTTGAGCATTGTCGTGCCAAGTGAAGTCCCGGCCCGCAAGAAGTTTCGTCTCTGCTGCCCGAAAATATCCGGGAGACACGGAAAAATATTTCGCGCCGAATACGCTGTTCGATACGCGAAAATCAGTTGTGTTCTGGAGGTAAACCGGAGTGGAACTTCCGCCGCTGCCCAGCGGCGTTTCGCTGATGGTCCCCACGGCGGTCACGCCCGGAATGGGCCGCGTCTCTTCAATCAAGCGCTGTTGAATCTGAGTCGAAGATTGATCGGTGTGTCCGCCCATGTGCAAATCCGTTTCAGCCAGGACCGCGCCCTCCGGCTGAAAACCTAAAGGTGCGTGCAGCGACCGCTGCATGCCGCGCAGGGCCACAAGCGACGCAGTGACCAGAAAGGTGCAAAGAGTGATCTGGACTGCCAGTAAAACATCGCGCAATGCAAGCCGTCGAAAGACCCACTTCGTCTC
>QHZW01000088.1:15813-33669 GCA_003224815.1 Acidobacteriota bacterium
GCGCTTACGCCCACGTGTACGGGAAATTCCGGGAAAGGCCGCCAGTGCGCAAGCGCATTCAGCAATGTCGCGGAGAAAACCGTTCCCAGCGCCCCGCCCGCGAGAGAAACAACCAGCGCCTCACCAAGCAACTGCCGCAGAATTTGCCAGCGGCTCGATCCGATGGCCAGCCGAATGGCCAGCTCACGGCCGCGGTCTGAAGTGCGCGCGGCAAAAAGGCTGGCCAGGTTCACGCATACCGCCAGCAGCACAAGTAATGCCAGCAGCATCACGCCGACCAGAAACGCCCGCGCGGGGTCGCCGAACATGTCTCCCATCAACCCGGGTTTTACGAGTCTCGCGCTCAGTCCGTCATCTTCTGGGTGTTGGCTGCGCAATTGCCGCGCGATGGAATTTAAATCCCCGCTCGCCTGCTGCGCCGTCACGCCCAGCTTCAACCTGCCGAGGATCCAGAGGTTGTGCATCCCGCGGTCCGAAAGGAAGTTTGGCCCTTCGTTGCTGGGATCGTTTACGATGGGCATCCAGAAATCCGGCCATAGAAACAAGTCAATGCCATGAAAGGTTGCAGGGGCCACGCCAATAACCGTGAACGGTTGTTTGTTGATGTCCACGATCTTCCCGACAATCTGGGGGTCCGCGCTCAAACGGCTGCGCCAGAAGCCGTCGCTTAAGACAATGTAAGGGGCTGAATTTGCCCCGTGCTCATCATTGGAGTGAAAAAAACGTCCGCGTTCCGGCATGGCGCCAACCATGTCAAAGTAATTTCCTGAAACTCTTGCGTACCAGCACTTGTAGGCGGAATTGCCAACGCTCAGGCCGGATACGTTGATTTTGTAGGCCGCCAGTTCGCTGAAGGTCGTGTTCTTGTTTTTGAAGTCCACATAGTCGGGATACGACTGATTGTCGTAGCCGTGCTCCTGATGCACGACGTTGTAGAGCCGCTCGGGGTTCGGCACATCGAGCGGCCGCAGGACCATCGCATTTAGTACGCTGAACACGACTACGTTCGCGCCAATCCCCAGGGCGATCGTCAGTATGGCGATGAGTGTAAATGCTCGCGACCGGCTCAATTGTCGCAGCGCATGTCGAAGGCCTTGTGTGAGTCCGGCGATCATCAGCGCTATCTCCCTGGCAGCGACGGCGAAATCTGCGAATTAATAAGGGCAATTTTCAGGCCAATGGCTTGAAATCCCAAACTCCTTGCTTTGAAAATGCTTTTAACCCCGATTATCAGCGGCGCGTCTTGCCAGGGTGTCCATGTCCGAAATCAACCGCCCAATTCTGGACATACCTCCGACCGTTTGATTTCTTTGGACCAAAGTCACGCCGGGACTCTGTTTTCGGTTGCCGGATCGTTCGTAGTTTGTCTGGCCAACCGGAATATGCGTTACAGACTGATTAGCTCAGCTCCGCGCCGAGAGCGGCTTCAGTGCGGGATAGAGACGCCGATATTTTTCGTACTGCTGCTTCATTGTCGCGACCGCGCTTGCATCCGGCTTCACCTGCTTCTGAACCTTCACCACAGCATCGCAGGCTTCTTCAACTGAGGCCCACCAGCTTGCGCCGACTCCGGCCAGCAAGGCGGCACCATAGGCTGCGCCTTCCTCTGCCGCGAGGATCTCTATTTCATACCCGTAGATGTCTGCCTGAATCTGGCGCCACAGATCAGAGCGTGCGCCACCGCCGCCGAGACGCACGTTGCGCACTGGGACTTTCATTTCATCGAACAACGAGAACGTATCATTGAGACTGAAGGTTACGCCTTCGAGGACGGCGCGGGCAACATGTCCGCGGCTGTGATTCGCGGCAAGTCCGGTCAACGTTGCGCGTGCGCTTGGATCGAGATGCGGGGTACGCTCGCCCATAAGATAGGGAGCCCAGAGCACGCCGTCCGAACCTGGGGGGACCTGCGCGGCTTCGCGGGTGAGCTGGTCATACGAGAGCTCGCCGGAATTTTTCAGCAGGTCGCGTATCCAACGTAGCGACAGGCCAGCAGCTTGCGTGACACCCATGACATGCCATCTTCCAGGAACGGCGTGGCAGAAGGTGTGTACACGGCCTTGCGGATCCATCGCCGGGTTATCAGTTGCGGCGAACACGACACCTGAGGTGCCGATTGTGGCGCTGACAGTGCCTGCGCGCACGATGCCCATGCCAACCGCGCCGCCGGCCTGATCTCCCGCTCCGGCGACAATGGGAGTTCCAGCTTTGAGGCCGGTGTGTTTTGCACCTGCTTCGGAAATTCGTGCACAGACATCTGGCGATTCGAAGACCTTGGGCAAGGTGCTCATCGGCAGGCCGGCTGCGGACATCATTTCTTCCGACCAGCGTCTGTGCGCAACGTCGAGCATCAATGTGCCAGAGGCTTCGGCGACGTCTATGGCATGTTCGCCGCTCAGGCGGAAGCGGACATAATCTTTCGGCAGAAGCATGCGGCGAAAATGTTTCCAGAGTTCAGGCTCGTTGTCGCGCACCCAGAGGAGCTTTGTGAGGGTGAAGTTGGTCAGCGCAGGATTGCAGGTGAGCTCGATGATTTTGCGCTTGCCGAGCTTCGAGTTCAGCCAGTCGCATTGCGCCTGCGTGCGCTGGTCGCACCAGATCAGCGCGGGCCGGAGCACTTCGTCAGTTTCGTCGAGCAGAACGGCGCCGTGCATCTGACCTGCGAGTCCGGCGCAAAGGTTCGTGCTCACACGTAGCTGAGCTGGCGATTGCGCCGGTGTGGTCCACCAGAACCGCCCGGGTGCCGCCCGTGCCAACGTCAATTCCGAGAAGGTAATCCATTTGCCCCTTTGACTCCTTCGAAGCTGCAATGAAGCGAGTCAGTGTAGCAGAAGGCGAGCAACCCGCACCCTGGCCTCTGCGTCTCACAGGGCCGTTGGAATTCTGAGGAGGAATGTTTTATGCGCAGTCGATTTTTCGCTCTTTGCAGTGTCCTCGTGGTTGCGGCTGGTTTAGGCGTGTACTCCTTTGTTTATGCCCAAACCCGGCGCATGGCAATTCACGAGCCCCACATGAGCGCTGCTTATGGACACCTGGAGCAGGCAAAGTCAGAACTGGAGAGAGCCGCTCCCAACAAGGGTGGGCATCGCGAGCGCGCCATGCAGGCCATTGATCAAGCGATGGAGCAGATCCAAGAAGGCGAGCAGTTTTTTCAGCAGAACGGGCGACGATAGTTCTGTCACCCTTCGTAGCTCAGGTGACGCTCACTTCCGTGTACGTACCGTATACCTCACGCAACGCTTCGCAGATTTCGCCTATGGTGGCGTACGCGCGCACCGCGTCAACGATATATGGCATTGTGTTCGCGGAAGAGATGTTGCCGCTGGATTCGGCCCGCGGATCCTGTGCCGCGGCCCTCTTTAGCGCATCGAGCCGGCGCTGGACTTCTTCGTTCGAGCGGCGCGAGCGCAGATTTTTCAGCTTTGCTTCTTGCTGGCGCGCGACGCTTTCATCGATGTAGAGAATGTTGGGCGACACTTCCTCAACTACGAAGTCATTCACACCGACAATGATCTTCTCTTTGGCTTCAACTGCGCGATGGTACTGATACGAAGCCTCTGCAATCTCTTTTTGTGGATATCCACGTTCGATGGCCTTGACCATGCCGCCCATTGCGTCCAGCTTGCCGAAGTAGTCGAACGTGCCATTCTCCATTTCCAACGTGAGGTTCTCGAGAAAATACGAACCGCCAAGAGGATCGACTGTGTGCGTGATTCCGGACTCGTAAGCAATGATCTGCTGAGTGCGTAAGGCGATTCGCGCGGCTTCTTCGGTAGGAAGCGCAAGTGCTTCGTCGTAAGCGTCCGTGTGGAGTGATTGAGTTCCACCCATCACGGCGGCGAGCGCCTGAATGGCGACGCGCGCGATGTTGTTCATGGGCTGCTGCGCCGGGAGGGAAACGCCGGCGGTCTGGGTATGAAAGCGCATGAGCCAAGTGCGCTGATTCTTGGCGCCAAAGCGGTCCTTCATCACCCGATACCAGATTTTTCGCGCGGCGCGCGCGACGGCGCGCCCACTCCACATACTCGATGCCGTCATAGAGTGTGAATGCCAACTCCTGCAAAGCAGTCGAGCCAGCCTCGCGAATGTGATATCCGCTGATGGAAATCGTGTTGAAGCGGGGAGTGAACTTTGAGCCGAATTCGAAGGTGTCAATGACCAAGCGCATCGATGGCGCGGGAGGATAGATGTATTCCTTCTGTGCGATGTATTCCTTCAGGATGTCGTTCTGAACGGTGCCGGAGATTTTGGTCCAGTCGGCTCCTTGCTTCTCTGCAACCACCAGGTACATCGCCCACAAAACCGAGGCGGGCGAGTTGATGGTCATGGAAACGGTGGTCTTTTCAAGATCAATGCCGCTGAAAAGAATTTCCATGTCTTCGAGCGAATCGATCGCGACTCCGCACTTACCAACTTCGCCTTCGCTGGCGGGATGGTCTGAGTCGTAGCCCATGAGCGTGGGCAGATCGAATGCCACCGAGAGCCCGCTGCCGCCGTGATCGAGAAGGTATTTGTACCTGAGATTGGTTTCCTCGGGCGAGGCGAAACCCGAGAACTGACGCATGGTGAAAAGCTTGCCGCGATATCCAGTAGCATGAATGCCGCGTGTAAAGGGCGGCTGGCCGGGATAGCCGAGATATTTTTCGTAATCCCAATCGTCGGGGAGGTCGGCCTGAGTATAGAGCCGTCGAATGGGAACGCCTGAAATCGTAGTGAAGCGGGCGCGACCGCTTTCGTCCAGGTTTGTACCGGTCGGGGCTCCGATCGGCTTTTCGGGAGATTTCTCAAGCGAGGGAAGAAGCGTCTGCTCGGCCCATCGCTTCTCGGGATCCGAGGGATGACGGTCCTCAGTAATGTCTGAAATCGGGCTCTCTGAAACTGAAGTAGGCTTTTTCTTCGCCATTCACACTCCCTCCTGATGATAGGAGGCTGCTGCGCAGCAGGCAAGCCAAGCGAGCGACCAAGCGGTCGGGAGGTGCTCTGCGCCGATTTGCAAATTGATGAATTTTCGGATTACGAATTTTCAATCCGACAATTCTGAAATGCGACAATTCTTAAATGCCGGGGTGAAGCTCCGGAGAATCAGAATCAGGAACCCGAAGTCACTTCCTGTTGGTTCTCGCCAGTTCCCAAGCCTTCGCGTACTTCCATGACACATAGACCGAGTGATAGGCGTGCAACAGAAATCCCTCGCGACCGTCGAGAAATCCGAGACGAAAGAAGTAGTTGTAGATGAATGTCAGCTTGGCGCGGACGACGATATTCAGCAGATTGAAGCTGCGGTGACCTTTGGCGACCGCAACTTCTGCACCGGAAGACGAGTAACCGTTCATGTGATCGATGTAGCCACGCAGGGTGGGGTAAGCGTTGTGTATTAGAGCATGCTTGAGCTGGCCAGTCGGCCCCTTTACTTTGATTGTTGGATGCGATCCATACTCTTCGAATTTTCCCGCGCCGCGGCGAATCAGGCGCAGCTTGGGATCGGGATAAAAGCCGCCGTGTTTAATCCAGCGGCCAAGAAAAAAATTTTTGCGCGGGATGTAGAAACCGACTGTGCCTCCAGCCGCCTCTATTGCATTCAGGATTTCCTGAATGAGTTCTGGCTCCAGTGCTTCATCGGCATCCAACTGCAAAATCCAGTCGCCCGGCCCCTTTTCCATCGCGGAATTTTTCTGCGCTGCAAAACCTTTCCATGGCTCAATGAACACCTGAGCGCCGAATGATTCTGCGATCTCCACGGTGCGGTCGGTCGAGCCGGAATCAACAACAAAGATTTCACCGTTGCCGTCGCGCACGATTGGCATCACGCTTTGGAGTGTGCGCGGCAGATTGGTCTCTTCATTAAGCGTGATGAGACAGACGGAAATCTTCACGGAGAGAGCATATATGACGCAGCTGAGATTGCGCGGGCGAGAACGCTAAATTCAAAATCACTGTGGTCAGGAGTAGCACGGGCAAGGACGCCCGTGCCTCCAAAGTCTTACTATTGCTGACTTGCGCCAGGGTTCGCTGTCTGCGCCGGCGCATTCGGACTCGGCGCGACGATCGGCACCTTTGGCATATGGGTGACTTCGCCGCGCTGCGCGTCCTCGACAATGATGGCTGAATTTTCGAGCAGCAGCCCAGTCGCGCGGTCTAGCTCCACCCGTGACTTCTCGTATGCTGCCATCGCCGAAACCAGAGTCGATTCTGTTGTAGTGAGTGATGACTGCATCTGCAATACCGCCGTTGGGTTCGAAACGCCAGCCTCAAGCTTCTTCTGCTCAGCATCGAGGGTCTGGCGGGCCAGGGTCACCGCCGCCTGGGCTGCATCGACACTGGCCCGATTCTGTTGAACAGCAAACTGCGCGTTGCGCACTTCAATTCGGACCTGATTTTCGAGTTGCTGCAAACGGACCTGCGCCTGTCGAAATTCAAGCTCCGCGCGCACCTGATTGGCCTGCGCCGTGCGGTTCAGTATCGGGATATTCAGCGTAACTCCTAAGCCTTTGTCCACAGCGGTCGAGTCGACGAGCTGGCTGAAAGTGCCGCCATAGCCGACCGATCCGTTCAGAAACTGCGAAGGGATGCGGTTCTGATTGATGCAAATCCCAGAAGAGCTTGGGCAGAAGATTGCGTTGGGGCTCAACGAACCTCCGAGGCCGCTGCCTCCGTAGTATCCATAGAGCGCGAGCGAGGGCAACATAGCGTTGCGAACGGTTTTGATGTTGATGTCGCGATTGGTCAGGTCGATACGTGACTCGGCAAGTTCTGCGCGATGCTGCAGGGCATCATTGATCAGGTCCTGAGTCGGGACGACGGGTTCTTGCGCGGGAAGCTGAATGCTTGAAGTAGGAATCACCTGGGCCCCAGCGAGATTCGGATCTTCCAGATTCCGGCTCAATGCATTTTTCATGAGCAGCTCTTGCAGCTCTAGATTGGTCTGCGCCACAGTCAAGGCTTGCTGATTGCTCGCCACGGTGCTGCGAGCACTGACGACTTGGATAGGAGGTAACGTGCCGAACTGCACAGCCTTTTCGTTGTCAGAGAGCGTCTTCTGAGCGAAAGCCAGCGCCTCCTGCTGCACGCGCACGTTTTCAAATGCGTAGGCCAAGTTCCAGTACAGGTTTTCGATCTGATCTACCGTGGTGATGACTTGCAGGCGAAAAGCCACGTCAGATATCTCACGATTGTTTTTTGCAATTCGGATGAAGCGAGTGTTGGGCAGAAATCCGAAGCCTTGGAGAATCTCCTGAGTGACCCTGAGCTGGAAGCCTGAATTCAAGGTCGGACTCAGTGCGCTGAGCGGACTGTTGGTGGTCACATGAGCGTTGTTGAATCCGACCGAGAAGTTAGTGCCGGTGTGGAAAGCCTGCTGATAACTGACATTGGCCGTGCCAGTATTGTTGTTGGTAACTGCGCGACCGCTGAGCGCACTACTTGATAAATTGTACGCGCGATCCATTTGCAAGGTGCCGGTCAGCACTGGATCGAAACTCGGAATGGGCGCGCCAATACCGAGGGTAGAACTAACCAGGCCGTTTGTGCCGGATCCTGCTCCGCCCGCGGCCACGCTGGTTCCGCCGGTGCCGGACCCGACCGTTCCGCTCAATCCGCCAACGCCGCCTCCCGGTGTGTTCTGGACCACGCCCGTGTTCACGCCGAGGATGTTGGATCCGGCGCGCGCCCGCAACAGATCGGTATCGGCGATGTTGAGGTTGTAGCGCGCGAGCACCAGGTCGAGATTGTTCTCCAGCGCCAGAGCGACGGCGTCATCCATGGAAAGATAAAGCTTGCCGTCGCGCAGCAATTGCTCGATCCGTGCCGTGTTTTTCAGGTTGGGCGCTGGAACATGGCGCGGCTGATAGGGAGCGAGCATACTGGGGAACGGCTTTGCCGCCTTGGAGTAATCCTGCGGCGTGTAGTGCTCGAGCTGCGGTTTCGGTGGCGTTGCCTGCGGTGCAACCGGTAGCGCACCTGGAGACGCGGTCTGCGGGGCAGTATTTTCCTGGGCGAGGCCCGCGGCGTTCCAGAACGTCAAGATAAAAGCAGAAACGCAAAACATGCGGGCGATGGCGGTCAAGCCTGGCATGGGGGAATTCCTTTCATTTCATCGATGTGATGCGGAGCTTCTGAACCAGAATTGGATGCAGCAATGCGCGTCCCAGAAGCGAAGGACTATTACAGGGTAGCCGCGTTTTCAGGGGAGAAACGAACCGGAGTGTAAAGACTTATCAAGCAGTGGAGGGCGGGAAACGCGGCTGGCGAATCTTGCCAGCCGCTCTACTGCGAAACTACTGTTGCGGTTGCGCCGGAGGTTGCGCTCCCTGCGGCATCACTGAAGGCGTATCGCTGCGCGGAGCAACGTACGGAATCTTAGGCATATGCGTGACCACGCCCTTTTCCGCGTCGTCCATTTCGATGCCTGCATGTTCGACCAGCAGGCCGGTGGCACGGTCGAGCTCGATTTGCGCCTTCTCGTATGCCGCTTGTGCGGATACCAGGTTTGACTCTGCGGTCGCAAGGGCAGACTGATTCTGCAAAACAAGCGTGGACGTCGAAGCGCCAAGATTAAATTTTTTCTGTTCGGCATCGAGCGATTGCTTTGCCAACGCAACTGCCGCCTGAGACGCTTGCACCGCCGCCCGATTTTGCGTTACCGAAAACTGCGCGTTACGGACTTCGATTCGAATTTGATTTTCGATCTGTTGCAGGCGCATTTCGGCCTGGCGGTATTCGAGCTGTGAGCGGATTTGAAGCGCTTGGGCCTGGCGGTTGCGGATGGGAATGTTCAGAGTAAAACCAAGTCCTTTGTCGGGCGCGGTTGAGTTCACGAGTTGGTTGAGAGAGCCGGCGTAGCTTTGTGATCCCGCTACGGGTATACCGTTACCTCCCGGATTGGCCGGGTTCGGTCCAGCGCAAAAACCTGACGCTTGCTGCGCCGGGTTTTGATTTACGCAAAGGTTAGCCGGATTTTGCGTGCCAGCAAGCCCCGACCCACCGTAGTAGGCGAACAGGTCCAGACTGGGCAAGAGTGCATTCTTCAGTGCCTTCGAGCTGATCTCGCGATTTCTTAAATCAATTCTTGACTCAACCAGTTCGGGCCGGTGCTGCAAGGCCTGGTTAACGAGATCTTCAGTTGGAGTAATCGGTTCCTGCTGCGGCAGGGCCATCGTTGTGGTGGGGATGACTTCGGCATTGGCGAGTTGCGGATCCTGCAAGGTGCGGCTGAGAGCATTCTTCATCAAGAGCTCTTGCAGATCGAGGTTTGTCTGCGCCTGAACGAGGCTTTGCTGGTCTGCGGCGACTGTATTTTGTGCGCGCACAACCTCGATGGGCGCCAGGCTGCCAATCTGAACCTGCTTTTGATTGTCTGAAAGCGTCTTCTGAGCAAAGGCTAAAGCCTCCTGCTGCACTCTCACGTTTTCGTACGCGAACTCCAGGTTCCAGTACAGGTTTTCAATCTGATCCGCCGTAGTCGTGATCTGCAAGCGAAAGGCAACGTCGGTGATTTCACGGTTGTACTATGTGCTGTTGGTACTTGTTCGTGAATTGTTGAACCCAACCGACAGGTTCGTTCCCGACTGCAAGCCTTGCGCATATTGAAAATTGTAAGTGCCCGTGTTTTGTTTGACCACTGGCGCACCTGAGAATGCGCTAGTCGAGAGCTGGCTGAAATGGTCCTCTTGCAAGGTTGCGCTCAGTATTGGATCAAAACTCGTGATTTCTGGACCGAGGCCAAGGGTCGTACTGACCAGTCCACTGGTACCAGCTCCGATGCCACCTGATGCCGCACTTGTTCCGCCCGGTCCTGAACCGACACTTCCGCTTAAGCCTCCGACGCCACCACCCGGCGTGTTCTGCACAATACCAGTAGGTACGCCGAAAAAGTTGTTGGCGCCGCCTTTGGAGCGCAGGACTTCAGTGTCGGCGATGCCGAGGTTGTAGCGTGCAATTCCGATGTCGAGATTGTTTTCGAGAGCAAGCGCAACGGCATCGTCCATTGACAGATAGATCTTGCCGTCCCGAAGCAGTTGCTCAATGCGCGGGGTGTTCGTGAGGTCGGGAGCGGGCACTTGCGTGGGCGTGTATGGAGCTATCACATTCGGAAACGCCCGGTGCGGCTGGGTATAGTCCCTGACTACGAACGGACGGCTGGACGAAGTCGCGGGGGATTGCGGTGCAGTGGCTTGCGCAGGGGCGGGAGACTGGATCTGTGCGTCCTGTGCCCAAATCGTGGCTGGTAGTCCGCCGATTAGAATTAATGCCGTGACTTGTCGAAAAGCACACTTCAAAGAAGATAAAAACATTCCATGCTCTCCATTTAATTCATTTAGTAGGCCGGCCAGAATCCCGCGCCGGCCAATGCTCAATGCTGGCGAAAATGGTGCTTTAGCTCAGCCTGTGTTACGGATGAACGAGCCTTGGGGTTCCCCGAATCCACGTATTGCGAGAAACGGCGAAATATTTGTGCAAGAGAATGCAACAGTATATCTGAGCAGCCGGGCCACCCCTGGTTCGTTGTAATAATGGATGCAAGTTCCCCGTGCAGGATTCGATTTCTCCCATGCGCAATCTCAAATTGATTCTGGCCTACGACGGCAGCGATTTTTGCGGCTGGCAAGTGCAGCCGGACGCCGAAAGCGTGCAAGGCACGCTGGCCTCTGCTATTGGACGTATAACCGGGGAAAAAGTATTACCGCAAGGCTCAGGCCGTACGGACGCCGGTGTGCACGCGCTGGCGCAGGTAGCGACGTTTCAGACGGAATCTGTGATTCCGGCGGCGAACTTGGTGACGGCCTTGAACGATATTTTGCCCGCTTCGATTCGAGTGGTTGAGGCCAGCGAAGTGCCGGCAGACTTTCATGCACGCAAGTCGGCAAAGGCAAAGATATATCGGTACAGGATTTTGCGGGAGGCCATTTGCCCGCCATTTTTGGCGCGCTATGTTTGGCACTATCCTTATCCGTTAAGTTTTGACGTGATGGCAGAGGCCGAACAACTGATTGAAGGCGAACATGACTTCACGTCATTTGCGGCGGTGGACCCGGAGAAAGGTGCGCCTGAACGCTCGAACATTCGGAAGATCTTTTCTTCGGCCTGGCGGCAGGACGGCAATGAGTTCGTTTATGAGATTCGAGGGAACGGATTCCTGCACCACATGGTGCGAAATCTGGTGGGTACGTTTTTGCTGGTTGGGAAGGGAACACTGAGGCCCGCAGACGTGCCGGACATTCTAAGCGCGAAGAATCGCTCGGCTGCGGGAGCAACTGCTCCGGCGCAAGGTCTGTATCTGGTCAGTGTTGAATATTAGCGGAGCTGCGCTTCGCAGGGCAGCCGGGGAGCGGCTGTCCTCACGAGGATTCATTAAGTCCGGACCTGTCCGGTGCCGAAGATTTGATACTTCGATGAGGTGAGCTCGCGCAAGGCGAAAGGTCCACGGCAATGCAGCTTCTGGGTGCTGACGCCCATTTCTGCGCCGAAGCCGAACTCGCCACCATCGGTGAAGCGGGTCGAGGCATTCCAGTAAACCGCAGCGGAGTCCACAAGTCGCAGAAACTTCTGCGCGTTGTTCTCGTCCGCGGTAACAATCGACTCGGAATGCTTCGTGGAGTAGCGATTTATGTGCTCAATGGCTTCCTCAAGGCCTGATGCGACGCGAATCGCCATACAAAGCCGAAGGTACTCTTCGCTCCAGTCCTGTTCTGTTGCCGGACTTACATTTGGGGCAAGTTTTAGGGTTTCTTCATCGCCGCGAAGTTCAACTCCTGCATCGGCAAGGTGCTTCACAATCCGGGCCAGAAAGATCGGAGCGACGCTTCGATGGACAAGTAGTTTTTCGGCCGCATTGCAAACTGATGGGCGCTGAGTTTTTGCATTGATCACGATGCGCGCGGCCATGTCGAGATCAGCAGATTCATCGACGAAGATGTGGCAATTGCCAGCTCCGGTCTCGATAACGGGGACCAACGCGTTCTCGATAACATGAGTGATCAGCGCAGGACCTCCGCGTGGCACCACGACGTCAACCAGTCCACGCGCAGTAATAAGCTCTCGCACGCTTTCACGCGAACTAGAATCCAGCACCTCGATTGCTCCGACAGGCACACCTGGAACACTGGTGAGAACCTCAGCCAGAATGCCATTGCTGCGCGAAGCTTCTTTGCCTCCGCGAAGGACCGCCGCGTTTCCCGTCTTGAAGGCGAGCACAGCCGCGTCAACCGTGACATTGGGGCGCGACTCGTAAACGATGCCGACAACCCCGAGCGGCACGCGAACTTTGCGGATGTGCAGACCATTGGGACGCGTCCAGGATTCGATGACCTCGCCGACTGGATCTGGCAATGCCGCGACATCGCGTACAGACTTTGCCATCTCGGCAATGCGGGATGCATTCAACAGTAAGCGATCACGCATTGCGCCGGACAGATTGGCATGTGCCAGGTCTTCTTCGTTTGCGGAAAGAATTTTCGACGAATTAGTTTCGATAGCATCCGCCATCTGGTGCAGCAGAGTATCCTTCTGTTCCGTCGAAAGCTGGGCAAGCAAACCGGCGGCTTTGCGGGCGCGCTCAAGCTTCTCGCGAGTTGTGGACGTGATGGCGGTAACCGTAGCCATGGTCAGCCCCGCTTCGCATTCGGAGGAAAATATGTCCCGATTTTTTGGGATAGAGCCTTGGCAATGGCCTGCGGATCCCTGCCGTTCACGATCGCAACATTGACGCCTGCATCGCTCGCAGTTTTCGCGGCGCGCAACTTTGACCGCATACCGCCGCGCCCAAGTTTGCCGTGGCCATTGCAGAGCGCTTCCATCGCTGGGGTGAGTTTGCGGATGGTCCGCACCAGACGTGGGCGTCTGCCGTTTGATGCATAGAATCCGTCCACATCGGTGAGGAGCAAAAGCCAGTCGGCGCCGACGGCTGCGGCCAACAGCGCACTCAGTTCGTCGTTATCGCCGAATGCGCCCACCAGTTCGCGCACGGAAACGCTGTCGTTTTCGTTCACCACCGGAACAACGCCGAGGCGGAGCAACTGACGCAACGTGTTCTGCAGGTTCTTATACCGTGCCGGAGAGGTGAAATCGTCGCTTGAAAGCAATAGTTGGGCGACAGTTTTCTTACCGAAGAAAAGCTGCTCGTAGGTGTGCATAAGAGCACTTTGTCCGACGGCAGCGCAAGCTTGCATCAAAGGTACGCTGCTTGGCTTCTCCTTGAGGCCAAGATGCGCCATTCCCGAGGCAATCGCGCCTGAGCTGACGATAAGGAATTCGTCGCGCGCAAGGTCGAGCTGGTCTACGAGCGAACGCAACTGTTTCATATCGATGCGCCCGCCCGGAGCTATCAGGCTGGTGCCGATTTTTATTACCAGGCGCATGGGTCTTAATAATCTAACAAGCTTCGTGGCCCGCGGATACACGATTTGCCATGCAATGATGTAATAACAGCATGCTGAAAATTGAGTCCACAGAGCGTTTTTCGTCGCGGGTTGAAGCGTATATACGGCATCGCCCGTCGTACCCGAAGGAAGTTATTTCGGTGTTACAGGATAAATGCGGGCTCACAGCACAAATGAGTATTGCGGATGTGGCTTCCGGGACCGGGATATTCACGCGTTTGCTGCTTGAAAATGGAAACCACGTATTTGGAGTCGAGCCGAACGAAAAGATGCGGCTGGCAGGCGAAGAATATCTGGCAGAGTTTCCGAACTTCGTCAGCGTGTCCGGAACTGCCGAAGCGACCGCTCTACCAGATCACAGCGTTCAGATGATCACATGCGCGCAGGCTGCGCACTGGCTGAAGCACGAGGAAGCGTTGCGAGAATTCCAGAGAATACTCGAACCATCGCACTATGTCGTGTTGATATTTAATGATCGCCAAGTGAAGGGCGACGCATTCGCCAATGAATACGAGGAATTGGTTGTGAGCTACGGTACGGATTACAGCGCGGTCCAACGTCTGGGCAGGATATTTGAAGGGGACGAATTCTTCGCGCCATACAAGTGCGAGAAGCGGACGCTGCCGAACCATCAGGACCTTGAATATGAGGCGCTCGAAGGGCGATTGCTTTCGTCTTCGTATGCGCCCCAGGCGGGCGACGCTGGACACGAGCCAATGCTGGAGGACTTGCGCAGGATCTTCGAGAAATATCAAAGCGGGGGACGTGTTCGCATGCGCTATGACACGAATATTTACTTTGGCAAGCTGTCTTGATCGGGAGAAGACTTGATGGCCACTGATCCTTCTGCGCAAAAGTCATTCCACATGGAACCGGAGGAGTTTCGTAAACACGGTTACGAAGTGGTGGACTGGCTTACGGGCTATTACAAGCGAATTGAGTCTTATCCGGTACTGTCCCAGATGCATCCGGGGGAGCTTCGGTCATACTTGCCGGATAAGCCTCCGCAACAGGGTGAGCCGTTCGAAGCGATTCTGGGCGATGTAGAAAAACTGATTCTTCATGGCGTGACCCATTGGCAGTCACCAAATTTCTTTGCATTCTTCCCTAGCAATGCATCTGGGCCTGCGATTCTGGGTGATTTGCTCTCTTCCGGATTGGGCGTCCAGGGAATGCTCTGGGCCACAAGCCCTGCCTGCACAGAGCTTGAGACGCATGTACTGGATTGGCTAGTGCCTGCCCTTGGTTTGCCGGAGAAATTCCTTTCGACTAGCAGCGGCGGCGGCGTGATTCAAGACACTGCGTCCAGTTCAACGCTGTGCGCGGTTCTGGCAGCCCGCGAACGAGCGACTAATTTTCGGTCAAACCAGCGCGGGATCGCTGAAAAGCTGTGCGCTTACACGTCGAACCAGGCGCATTCGTCCATCGAGAAGGCCATTAAGATCGCCGGTATCGGCAGCGAGAATCTTCGCCTGATTGAGACAGATGAAAACTTCGCCATGAATCCTGAAGCGCTTGCCGCCGCAATAGAAAAAGACCGTGCTGATGGGCTGACGCCGTTCTTCGTCTGCGCAACTGTTGGAACTACGTCCTCGAACGCGATCGACCCAGTGCCGCAGATTGGTGAAGTCTGCCGCGAGCACGGCTTATGGTTGCACGTTGATGCAGCCATGTCAGGCACGGCCGCGCTTTGCCCGGAATTTCGGCACATTCATAAAGGAGTTGAGCACGCGGACAGCTACTGCTTCAATCCGCATAAATGGATGTTCACGAGTTTTGATTGCGATTGCTTCTATGTCGCGGATCGGAGAGCGCTCATTCAAACATTGAGTGTCTTACCGGAATATCTGCGCAATAAAGCCACGGAATCAGGCGCTGTCATCGACTACCGCGATTGGCATATTCCTCTTGGAAGGCGCTTCCGCTCTCTGAAGTTGTGGTTCGTGCTTCGGCATTACGGAATAGAAGGCTTGCAATTTCACATTCGCGAGCACATACGACTGGCACAAGAATTTGCGTCCTGGGTGGAAAAAGATGCGCGTTTCGAGCTGGCAGTGAGGCCGCCGTTGAACCTTGTCTGTTTTCGATTGAAATCCGGCGACAACGCAAACCAAAAACTAATGGATGCCTTGAACAACAGTGGCGACCTGTACCTGACCCACACGCGGCTGCATGACCGTTTCACACTGCGCATGTGTGTCGGCCAGACGAACACCACGGAACGCCATGTCGAAAAAGCCTGGAGGCGGATACAGGAAGAGACCTCCAGGCTTATGTAAACAGTCGCGCACCTACGGGATTTGGGTGGTTCCAATCGACTGCCCGGTCACCACGAGTTCCACGCGTCGATTTTGTTGACGCCCCACTGACGTGTCATTTGACGCCACGGGATTGGCCTCGCCGGCTCCGTGGACCGAGATGTTCGACGATCGTACTCCCTGTTGGACCAGGTAAGACTCAACTGATGCGGCCCTCTGTTCCGACAGTTGCTGGTTGAAAGTCGGATTTCCTGTGCTGTCGGTATATCCATCAACCTCGACGCGAATGTCGGGATATGCGAGCAAAATTCCTGCCACTTTAGCCAGCCGCTCCCGCGCTGTCGCTTTCAGATTCGCGCTTGAGGTGTCGAAGAGAACATCCGGCATGCTGACAATCAGCCCGCGCGCAGAATCCCTGGTCTGGAGCACCTGATTCAACTGAGATAACAGTTGCTGTCGGGCTTGTGCTTGCTGGGTTTCAACCTGCTGCGCATGCTGTTGGGCTTGCGTGGCCTGTTGGCGTGCCTGCTCCGCCTGCTGATTTGCCTGTTGTTGTTGCTGTTCGGCAGCGGTGCGTTGTTGAGCCTCGAGTTGGGCTTGCTGCTGAGCTTCCTGAGCTTGCTGCTGGGCCCGCTGAGCAGCCTGAGCAGAAGCTTGCTGCTGTTCTTCAAGCTGGCGACGACGGTCAGCTTCAGCTTGCGCCTGCTGCTGGGCCTGAGCGGCTTGTTGGGCTGCTTCCTGCTGCTGCTGTTCCGCCGCGGCACGCTGGCGAGCCGCATCATCGGCCTGTTGCTGGGTCTGCTGTGCCTGTTGTTGTGACTGATCGGCTTCGGCACGTGCCCGGGCAGCACGTTCTTCGTTCTCCCGGCGCTCGCGTTCCACTTTGGCCTGCTCCTCAGCGCGAAGCGACGTTATACGTGCCTCTTCGGCGGTCTGTGCAGCCTCGCGGGCAACGGTTGCGATTGGCTTTTCACCTTGCTTCCTGCGGTAATAATCCTCAGCCTGGTTCAGGAGACTTTCCGCATGCTGAAAAACGTCAGGCGCGTATTGCTGTGCCTGAACATCACGCGCGATTCGCACTGCGTTTCGTGCCTCTAAAAGATCGAGAGGAGCGTTCTTGTCTTCTCCGTAAACCGAGTTCTGGATCGGTGCCACCTGAGAAACATAAATTGATCTAGGAAACGACTGAAAATGCACGTCAACTGTTTCGGTTCGGCCTTTCGTATTTGAGCGAACCACATTCTCTGCAACGACGAGTTCACTAGGTTGACTAACTGCAAAGTCGGGCTCGGCAGAAATAATCAGCGCGAACGCCTGCATGTCGGTTGTGGTGTGCAGCGATGCTTTGCCATCATGTTCAACGAGTTCTCCAACATTTTTGGCACGTCCCTCAGGGCTGATCGACCACAGGACGTAGCTAAGATAAGCGAGATCTAGCGACTTTGCCGGACGCAGATGTTCAACATCTACATGGATATCCGTGAGCTGGCGTTTGCTGATGACCTTGGCTTCTCCGGTGAGTTCGGGGATTAAATCGGTGCCTTTCAGGTCCACCTTACTCGTGGATCCCTTGCGATAATTCACTGCCTGGGTGTTCCTGGCCACCATACGAACGCCCGCTGGCGCGGGAATGCCGTCATGTTGTTGGTCCTGGGCGAATACTGGCCTTACCAGGAGTAAAAGGAGAGCACAGCAGAGAGCGTGAAGTTTCATAGAACCACCTCAAGAACTGCTTTGGTCTTTGCGGTAACGATAGGGTAAAGTGATGCACTGCGCGCCCGCGATACCGCAGTTACAGTAACTGCGCGGCGAATTAACCTGACGGTTGTGGAGCAAAGCGCAATCTGAGGGCCAGAAAAACGGCCGTTGCCAAAGCACAGGAGGATCTCGCATTGAATCGCCTTCTCTTTTTGTCATGTACTGTTCTTTACTACTTGCTAATTTCCACGCCGCCGACATTTGCGCAAGCCGGTCAGAGTTCGTCCGGGCAGAAAAGCGACACTCAGGCTGCAAACGCACCTTTTCGCGATCCCAAGTTGCCGATCAAGGAGCGCGTGAATGATCTTGTCTCGCGTCTGACTTTGGAAGAGAAAACGGCGCAGATGGTGCACACGGCGCCCGCAATTCCGCGGCTGGGAATTCCCGCTTACAACTGGTGGAGCGAAGGGCTGCATGGCGCTGCGCGCGAGGGCTACGCCACAGTTTTTCCCCAGGCGATCGGCCTG
>QHZW01000089.1:0-788 GCA_003224815.1 Acidobacteriota bacterium
GCAGCGGCGGGGGCTTGGGCATATCGGGCATAACTCTCTTCGAGATCGCCACGCTGGAGAAGAAACGCCGCATCACAGTGCAGACCACGTTCGAGACATTCCAGAGTGAGATCGAAGCAAGATTTGTAGTTCTTCCGATCACGGGCCGAGTGTGCGTGCGGGCGATAGGACTTCCGACATCATTTCCCAGCGACCCTGCCGATCGCCTGATCGCAGCTACAGCCCTGGTTGAAGGCATTCCCCTCGTCACGGCCGATGACGAAATCCGCCGGTCGAAGGCAGTAACTACCATCTGGTGAAGGGGGACTCGTTGCTTCCACCAACCTGCCTCAATCCAGTCGAGTCTTGATTACCGCCAAGATCTTTTCCTTGAATTCGGCTATGTGCGGCAAGTCAGGCTCAATCGCCAGACGTGTGAACAGGGCCTGTACAGATAACTGTGGTTCTGGTAACGAGCGAGTTGCTGCGGAGTGGTTGCTGTCCAGACATCGCGGTCTTCGCTCTGCATAGCAGTAAGCCATTGCTCAAACTTTGCCGCCTCAAACTCCGGGCGGCGTACAACGGCAAGCATTGCGGCGGCAAGGCGGTCCTGCTCACCCTGAGTGAACACATCCGGAGCGGTCGCCAGCCGGGTTGATACGGCAGAGAGAATGCCAGCCGACTCCTTTTGGGTCAGCTGGGGACTGCTGGCCAGCGCTGCGAGCAGGTCGGCAGCGTGCGCGGTCGCGTGGATCCAGTGGAGCTTCGCGTCATATCCCCGCAGATCGCGTTCGGCTTGGAGATAACTG
>QHZW01000089.1:917-33189 GCA_003224815.1 Acidobacteriota bacterium
AGTACGCAAGATCATCGCGTAGTTCAGGATCGGGGGACGCCAGCAGCGAACTCAGTGCGTTGGCCAGGAGGTCGGGCGACTCGTGCTCGGGGACCGCATAGTTGTTTTTAACGATGCCCTGCCGGAAAGCGCGATCATGCGGGCGCTGCGCAGTAACCGGTGTGGACAGAAGAAGCAGAAACAATCCTAAGAGAAAACACGCCTTCTTCAACTCTCCTCCCGGATTCAATGCAGAAGATGCGGCCGTATCCGATTGCGTACCTTACTTCACGAACTGTCCCTGCCCACCTTTCGACCACGGATCATATTCAAGGCTGAACCGCACTCGGTCGGAAACGGGCGGATGATCGTAGAAGAGGACGACATGGACCGGATTGGGTTTTGGATCGGCCAAGTTCACCTCGCCCAGAATCTGAAAAGCCTGAGCAGCGATCTGTCCGGAATTAGGCGTAAGCCCGTGCGTGACTTCGAGTCCGTACTGATCGGCCTGGTGCTCCAGGTGTCGGCTGAATGCGCTGCCGATCGGGTTCGTGATAAACAGAAAAAGCGAGAGCAGGAACATCAGAACCGGGAGCGATGCCCAGTCGTCCAGTCCTCGTATGTCCCAGGCTCCGCCCCATCGCGCAAGCACCAAGCCAATCAACCGGTATCCGATGTAGAACAGCACCAGCAGCAGGACCGCGAAAAACGTAACGCCTTTCGGGATGTGTTGAAGAACGTAATGTCCGGTTTCGTGGCCCGCAACGAACACGATTTGCGGCGTGTTCATCTTTGCGATAGTTGTATCCCATACCACGATTCGCTTCGAGCTGCCGATTCCAGTGACGTAGGCGTTAAGTCCCGTCGTCTTTTCGCCGGCGCCCATCCAGAACATCCGTTCCGGCGGAATATTTTCGCCCGCTCGTTGTTCCATTTGTTCAAGAGCGGCAGTTAGTGCCGGATCTTTCTGCTGCAATGGTTCGAACTTATGGAACAACGGATCAATCACCCAGGGCGTGAGAAAGAAAATCAAAATGCCGATCGGCATCGCGATCAGCCAGAAGTAAAACCACCAGCGCCGCGGGCTGCGGCGGATCACAATATATAGGAGCCAAACAAATACTGTTCCAATGATGAGCGCGATGATCTGCGCTTTCACCCAATCCCAGCTCCACGATCCCCAACTTTGAACCGAAATGCCGAATCTCTTCTCGACAGATTGGCTGTAAATGTCGAGTGGCAACGTTAAGACCGCGATGGTCAGCAGAAGCAGCGGCGCAAATACCAATGCCTGCAGAAATCGTCGGCCCGAAGCTTTTTCGGCCCATGTTCTGTACGCGGGAGATATCTGCCAGCGCAGGAGCAACAACAGAACTACGAGTCCGTAAATGAAGCCGATCAGCGCCAGGTGGAAATTAATCCGGCTGCGCTCTCGCGCTTTCTTGTAAAGATCAGGCGGCAAGGTGTACGCGGTCACCTTCTGCGAGTTTTCAGTAGCATTCGGTACTTCGCTCGATTGTGTCGCCGGTGTCTGTTGTTGGCCATTCGGCCCGGCCGATTGAATGCACATCCCGCGTGGACAGTATGCCAACATCGCCAAAAATAGAAAGCCTGCACCGATCCGACGCATTGTCATGGCACATCCTGTGAGGAAAGAAGAACGATAGTACACCCACGCAGCACGTTCCCAGTAGAAACCTGAGTCGCGGTGTGAGTTCACGAACTTAATGGACGAATTCATCGAAAGCAGCGTCAGTCAGCTATGACCGGTTGTGGTCCAGTTCGTCCAACAAATACACGAAAAACTGTCTGTCAACGGGGAAGTGACTGTAATGTTTATTGCCGTCTTGGTCGCTGCATTGCTGATGTCTTCCGCTTCGTCTCAGCAGCCAACCGCCTCCGCCCAGGCCCATCTTGCCAATGCCGAGATCACAAACGGATGGATTACGGACGCGAATGGCGACAAGCTGCGAACGTTCATTACCCGTCCGAAAGGCGTCACCGGGAAGGTGCCGGCCATTTTCTTCGTTGGCTGGCTCAGTTGCGACAGCATGGAATATGCCGACGGCGAAACCGACGGTTTTGGCGCGCTCATTCTGCGCCTCATTACCAGTCAGGCTATGCGACCGTACGCATGGACAAGCCCGGGGTAGGACAGAGTCAGGGCGTTTGTGCAAAGGCCGACTTTAACGCCGAGCTTTCCGGCTGGCGCGCTGCGTTCGCGTCTATGAGCCAGTATGACTTCATCGACACCGATCGCATTGTTGTCCTGGGCATGAGCAACGGCGGAGGCTTCGCGCCGTTGGTGGCGCAAGGTCATCCTGTGCGCGGATACATTGCGACCAGCACCTGGGGACGCACCTGGTATGAACACATGCTCGAACTGGAACGGCGGCGGCTCACTTCATCCGGACAAACTCCGGCACAAGTAAACGATGCGGTGAAAGCCTTCGCCGGTTTCTACGATCTCTACCTGAATCGAGGGCTCACTCCGGGGCAGGTGATCGCAAAACATCCAGAATGGAAAGACCTTTGGTATTACGAGCGTGATGGCCAATACGGCCGACCGGCAGCTTTCTATCAGCAGCTTCAAGCACTAAACCTCGGACGCGCCTGGCAGGAAGTGAATGCGCCCGTGCTTGTTATCTACGGTACCGGCGACACCATCATGAGCCGTTCGGATAGCGACGCCATCTCCGAATCGTCAACATCGCCCACCCCGGCGCCGCGGAAAATTTCATTTTTGAGCGAATGACTCACCTCTTCGAAGTGGACGGTAATTTTTATGATGCCCTTGTGCCAAAGGTGCTGAGTTGGATGAACGCCCGCCTTTCGGCAGCCGCTGCGCATTAGCGTGCAGCCCGCTTGCGATGAGCACCGAACCTGACTCATCGCTGCTAATGCGTTTATGTTGTACGATGTCGTTCTCGTTTGGTCCGTAAATGCCTGGCGACAATAATCCCCTGCCGCGACTCGTCGCGCGTAAAGCGCGCACTGGAGTCTCGGTTCTCTCAGGCAATGCTGGCTTTACTTTTGGCCGACTCCGTGGGGAAGCAAAATGTACCTTGGGACCAACGTTACCGGCGACGCATATGTCTGCACGCCGCGCGGCGAAATATCCGGCTGAGGTTAGGCGGAGGCATGCGCAAGCACTTGAATCCTTTCACCGACGGAGAACCGATTCAGTTCTACAGATTTCGAGAAAGCCTGCGCAGCGGTGCGGCGCTAATTCCGTTGAGCACGACGAGACTAACGTTTTGGGCGGCCACTCTCGCATTAAGCGCTCTCGGATCTCTTGTACCCGCTGCATTTCACCACCGGCAGCCTCGGATATTTCGCAAACTCCGGTTCGCTTAATGCTCTCTCGCACAAATAGAACCTTGATCCGCGCTCCGACTCCACTCGTCTCATGTGCTGGCAATCAGTACATAGCCCGACGCGCACGCGCTCGCTCTCGCCATTTTCTTCCGCTGACATTTGAACTCGCGCGGTCTCATCCCACTCTGACCGCCAGCAGTGACACCGATCCGCCATCCACGCCTTGCGCCGGAAACGTGATCGCATCACCCACACCGTACGCGTTCCCGTAGCATTGACTCTGTTATAGCGCTCCCGAGGGCGCTTATCAATTATGGTAGCCATTGATGAGAGTCGACACGTCTATGCGGACTCCATTTAAGTTGCCGATATTATTCCGATCGCCTGATCTCTAGGCTCTCCCCGGAGCGTTGCCTTCATCACTTCGAGTTCCTATAATTTCTGCCAAATCTCTCCCGCCTGTAAAGTATTACAAAACTAATTCGTAAACGTAGGCGAACGCTCTTTGTTCTCGGCGTATACTCTTCAACGCGAAGGCACGGACCTCGCCGAGCCAGCAAGAAGCAGTCAAACTCGCGCACGCCGCAGTTTCCGGTAAGCGTATTCACGTCAAGATTTGAGCAGCAAAAGGAAGCGCAACCGATGAATGTGCATCTCATCAACCCCAGCACTGTTTCATTTGGGGCGGCTGTCATTACGCCTCGCTGGCAATACGTGCTTGCCGGTGCTACCCCAAAAACCTTCGGTGATCCCATTCTTGTTGATGAGACCCTGTTTCAAATCGATCCAGCGCGAATTCAGCCGGGAGATGCCGTCGGCATCGGCATTCATACTGCCAACGCGCTACGCGGATATGAAATTGGGAAGCTGGCACGAGAACGTGGCGCTTACGTAATTTTCGGCGGTATTCACGCTACGCTTTATCCCGAGGAAGCGCGGGAACTCGGTGGCGCTCATGCTGTGGTGAAGGGTGATGGAGATGTTGTGTGGGCAAGGGTGCTGACGGATTGTCACGCCGGTACTCCGCAACCTCTTTATCTTGGCGGCCAAATCGAAGCACGTGATTTCGTTCAAGCGCGCTGGGACCTGATTCCTCGCGATCGCTATATGTGGGCTTCCGTGCAGACGGTCCGCGGCTGTCCCAAGCATTGCTCGTTTTGCTCGGTTTGGCGCACCGATGGCCAGCGGCCCCGCCAACGTTCTTCAGATGTTGTGATTGAAGAAATTGTGCAACTGCGCCGTCTTGGCTTTCGCTTCATCGCCCTCGCCGACGACAACTTTTATCCCGTAACCATTACCGATTTGAGGCTGGCCACGCAGCAGAACAACACCGCGCGTCTGAACGAACTGAAAGCGCTTCGGGCTGAACGCTTCGAGCTAATGGAGCGCCTGTCGAAGCTTCCCGACGACATGGTCTTATTCACTCAGATCACCATGGAAGCCGCCGAAGACGTCGAATTTCTCAGTGCGATGAAAGCTGCCCGCATCAAAGGAGCTCTCGTCGGAGTTGAGTCGGTTACTCCCGCTGGCCTGAAAGACGTTTACAAGGATTTCAATCTTGCCGGTGCGGACCTGATCGAGCGCCTGAAGACGTTTCGACGCCATGGCGTGCACGTGCTCGGATCGTTTATCTTCGGGCTGCCTAGCGATCGTCCTGAAACCTTCGACGCTACTGCCGCCGCGGCTCAGCAAGCCGACGTCACCTTCGCCCAGTTCGTCACCTTAAGTCCTTACCCCGGCACAGTGGATTTCAATCGTTGGGAGAAAGGGCTGGGGGCTAATCCGCCCACTATCGCTGGAATTCCTCTCACCCGGCGCTGGCTCATTCCGCAAGCTCTGCGCCCCAAGTTGTATTGGGACCATCCTGTGATGTCCGCGGAAGAAATCCGTTCGCGCACGCAGCAGGTATGGGACAACTTTTACAGCTTCACTTCCATCTGGAAACGTTCTCGATTTATTAAGTCGAGCCGCGGCCGACTTGCGTTTCTCCTCATTTCGAAAATCTATCGCCAGATGTACGCCGACACCGGCATTGCTACCGACAGTGCGCGAGTTTCGCGTTCGGGCAGATGGGTGCGTTTACTTGGCAGACCCTGTCGCCATCTGTTTGCTGGACGTCCCATGCCGAATCTCCAAGTGCCGGCATAAAGCTCGTGCAATGGGCGTTCAAACCTGAACTCACGGCAGGCTGTTGCGATATTCAATAGCGACGAGAAGCGCCTCGCCTTTCCAGAACTGCCGGTCGAGAACATCGTCATGTCCGCTACCCACACCCACAGTGGCTGCAAGCCCACGAAAGTAGGTATTGATTCCCACAGTTGGAACCAGGGGAGAAGCATGTACCATTGTGAGTGGCCACCACTGCCTCGCTCCATCGCGAATCCTTCACTGCGCGCCCCTTCTCCAGCCTGAGTTTCGTAATCAAAGCCTCCCGCCCGGGCCTTTGGGCCACAGCCGTCTGGTTTTATCTTCTTCCTCTTGGACGCAGGCACGTCTTTGATACGCCCGGATTCTGGTTCGGCCTCGTGTATGTGACGCTGCCTCTCGGCCTCATCATTTACGGCTGGAACGACATTGCCGACGCCACCATCGACCAGCTCAATCCGCGAAAAGGAAGTTTTCTGTTCGGCGCACGCGGCTCGCAAGATCAACTTGCGCGTCTGCCGCTGAAGATTGCTCTTGCCCAGGTGATCTTCGCCGTCCTGTTCATGCTGTTCACCGGGCCCAAAATTCTAATCTGGTTCTCAGGGCTCATCGCCTTCACCGCGATTTACAACTTTCCTCGTTACGGTTTGAAGCAGAATCCACCATTCGACATCCTGAACCAGGCCGGATATCTGCTGGTTTTCGTGCTCAGCAGTTGGCTGAATCATGCGCCGCAACTGCGCTGGCCGGTGATGCTCTTTGGCGCGCTCTTCGCCATGCACTCGCACGTTTTCGGCGAGGTTATGGATATTGTTCCCGACCGCGCTGGTGGCCGCCGCACCGCGGCCACCGTCATAGGAGCGGTCGCAGCAAAGCTTCTCATTTCTGGAATGTTGGCGGTCGAAGCGATTCTGATTTACATCAATCACTCCGACCGCTGGATAACCGGCGCACTGGCTTTCGGCGCCGTCTGGTTCGTGCTCGACGCCCTGCTACTGTGGCGCGATCGCCCGTATTCGTTACGAACAATGCAGGCCTTTATGGTGGGATGGAACGCGATCGCCCTCGGCAGCATGGGATGGATTTGGTCTAACGCTGTCTTCGTGCACTGACTCCGTACTTGCGTTACGTCTTCGGCTCTGCGCTGACTGGCCCAAAGTGCCCACACCTTCCGCGCATTCCGGCGCGGAATTTCTCCCGCTCCTCGGGCGTCATGTTCTCCCATCGCCTACGCATGCCATGCCGATGCATCGGCCCGCCCATCCATCCCCGTGGACCTTGGAACAGAATCCAACTTAGGCCTAGCAGTCCCAGCGCCTGCCAGTACGTGATCGTGTGTAGTCCAAACAGAGCCGGCATCAGCCAGTTCCACAGATGCAGCACCGCGGCGCCGAATCCGGCTGCGAAGATGCCAAGAAAAATAATTCCGAAGATTAATCCCTTCACGATTCTCTGTACCCATCGTGATGCCATCGTTCCTCCTTGTCACTTCATGAATTCTTCGTACACCGATTGCAGTCTGCCGCGCAGATGCAACACCGCATACCTTTTCCGTGAGAGCAGAGTATTTATTCCTACTCCGGTCTCAGCCGCCAGCTCCTTAAAGCTCCGGCCCTCGATTTCATGCGCGATGAAGACTTCGCGTTGCTCGACTGGCAATTCTTCCAGTGCGGCCTCGAGTTCCTCGACCAGCACACTGCGCGCATATGCGGCTTCCGGTCCGGCATCCGGCGATGGCAGCATTTCCTCGATCGAGAGCATCTCGCCATCTTCGGAAGCCCCGCCCAAATCCTGCAAGAGATCCGGCCTCTTCTTCCGAAATCCGTCAATAATGCGGTTGCGCGCCACCCGAAACAGCCATGCCCCGGCCTGCTCGATCGGCTTCATCAGCCGGTATGACTCGAGGAACTCGAAGAACACATCCTGCAAAATGTCTTCAACCTCGCCGGGATCAGCCACCCGCCGCCGAATGAAATTCCGCAGCCGTGGTCGCTGTTCTTCCCAGAGTTGAGAAGAGCTGATGCGTGATTAACAGAAGTCGGAATGAATTATCGTGCTGCTGTTGCTGTCTGCGCCCGCCATTCTTTGAAATCGGCGCTCTTCTTCAGATGCTCGGGGAAATCGTGCTCATACGGCCCCAAGCGAGGGCAGACCAGCTTATGGAAGCCGAACTTTTCCATCTCCGTGCGCGCCTCTTCCGGCGTCCATCTCTCCACCGCTATGCGATACGCCGCGATCATCATCCCCGTTCGGTCGTCGCCATAGCGACAATGCACGAAAAGTTTTTTGCTTTTGTTTTCCTCGAGCACAGAGAGGAACTTCGCCACATGCTTATCTTTCGGAAACATGCAATGCCATGGGATCGCGACATATTGCATTCCCGCTTTGTTGACGTATTTCTTTTCCGTGTCCTTGCCGCTCAGGCGCAGATCGATCACAACATCGATCCCCATCTTCTTCAGGTTGGTGTATCCCGTGCCCTTCGGCTGTCCCCCGCGATAAAGATGTGAATTCACTTCACCGAAATTCGAAACCCCGATCACGGTGAGCCGTCGCGCAGGACGCTCAGTAGCAGACGTGTCCGGCTTCTTCGGGGATTGCTCAGCGGGACTGCCAACGCACCCTGCCAGCAGCACGATCAGAAGAGAGATAAGACGGGAGGTCGGCCCACAGATCGGACGAAAAAGACAACGCGCAGGCATTCTGTTGTAAGTGTAGCCCCGATCTGGGGACTGAGAGAATGGAGGCGCGGGCGTCCTCGCCCGTGCACAGTCAAAGGACGGGAGCTATTGCCCGCTGCTCGTCGCCAACTGTTTTTCTTGAGGAGTCATCTGCCGCCAGAGGACTTGCAAATCGGCGGATATTCGCGAATTCTGTGGCTCCTGATGCAGTGCCCGCGCAAACCAACGATACGCGGTCGGCAGGTCTCGTCCTACGCAATGCCCCGTCGCATACATGGTGCCGAGAACGGTTTGCGCCTTTGAATTTCCGTGCGTCGCGGCCGTCCTCAACGACGACTCGGCCCGCTGGCAATTCTGCGGTAGCCCATTCCCGTATAGATATCGTTCGCCCGCCAGCTCCAAATCCGCATCCGGAGAAGCCGCCGCCGCAGGTGTGGTTGCACCAGCTACCGGTGCCTTCGCCTTCGGCGCAGGTGTCTTCGGGGCAGGCGTCTTTGTGCGGGTCTTTCCACTCGCAGCCCCGGCCGCAGCCTCAGCCGGAGGCGTTGCCTTCGCTTCCTCGGTCTCCTCCGTCGTCTTCTCTTCTGAAGTCGCACCGGCGGCTCCTGCTCCCGCAGCCGCCTTGCCTTCTTCGCCCTTTGCAGCCGGCGGCGTCTGTCCGCCCTGTGCCTGGGACTCCGCTGGTTTGCCTGTCTCCGGAGGCTTCGCATTCTGGTCCGGCGCAGTCGGCAGGACGTCACCCGCCCCAGTCATCGGCTTCTGAGCATTCGTCTGCGGTTCCTGTGACGGTGCCGGTGCTACTTCCGACGGAGACGCCGTTTGCGCCGGCTTGTTCTCCAAATTGAGCCTATTGAACGGGTACCCGTTGTGCTTCCACTGCCAGTATCCGAACCCGCCTATGCCGATCAACAGAATCAATCCGAACACCACCCCCGCATAACTGCGCGGCGGCTCATCCTCATACAGGTAGTGAAATTCCGTCTTCGGATCTTGCGCCAATCCCAGGAACGACGGCCCGTGCACAGTTTCTGTGCCGTTTCCATTCCCCGCAGGCGCAATGCCGCCAGCGCTTTCAGTCCTCAAGGGTTCTTTGGTTGCAGCGGCTATCGCAGCCGGAGGGTGCGCAAGCGAAGCTCCGCACATCCCGCAGAATCGGTACTCCGGGCTATTGTCATATCCGCAATGGGTGCAGCGGACGTACACGGATTCAAGCATATCTCAATATTTGGATGGCAGAAAGGCTGCTGCTGTTGGCCTAAGCTGAAGGGGCGTGGCTCCCGGTTGGTCTCTGTCCCAGCCTAGAACTGTGAGACATACTTGTGGAGCTCTGCTCCGGCCTCAGAACCGCGATAGGGGCGACCTTTCGGCGCATTTTGGCGTACCGTCACCCCAGGTGTTGTGATATATACCACATACGAGGTACTTACCTTGCAAGGCGAAAACTCCGAACGCTGGCAGGCGCTCTGCGCACAGGCGGCAGTCGAGCAAGACCCACAGAAACTCATGGAACTCGTCACGGAAATAGCCCGTCTGCTGGACGAGAAGGCGCAACCCTTATCGGAGCGGCAGACGAAGGTGCAGAAGGCAGGCTAGTTGTTCGGCGTTCCCTGCATTCCGTGCGATGCCAACGACCGTGCCGTCTCGGCGCAAGTTCAATTTCTAAGCTGCGCCTTTAGCTTGCGATTCTTCGCGTGCTGCCAGGCACTTCTCTTTTTCTTCAAGCAAGCGATCGATCTCACGGATCAATTCCATCAGCTTTCTTGGGTCTTGCTCCACCGCAGCCTGCTCGCAAAGCTTGCGCCAGCGTTCACCAGTTTCGCCCCTCATGCCCCGAGTACCTCAAACAGAGATATACCACAGGTTCGCTGCTGCTTTCATTTCTTATTAACCGATGCGAGGCATTAAAAAACCCGCTGGTTCTGGCCAGCGGGGCATGTAAGGAGGTGAGCTAGCTTGGGCTAGTCGGCTAGATCTGGATCTGCTTGAAGAGCTACGAACAGCTTTTCGATGTGAGGATGAAGATTTGTCCGAGTGATGTGCTGCTGCTCCCTTAGGAATGCGCGCAATTCCTCAGCGGCACGCTCGACAGCATCGCGATCACACGCATCCCGAACGGCGACGCAAAGTTGCTTCAGTCGAGATTCGTCCATATCGCCATTTATCATGCCTGAATGGCGGCCGTTGTTCGATACAGTACATCCTGTAGGTATGTAGGTTAGGAACTCTGGCTTTCTAAGTGGGTGTTTCTGTCGCTGAAAATAGCTGTGACCCGATATGTCTTCGCCTCACTTCGTGAAGCGAAGCCTGTCCTGAGCGAGGTCTGATTTGGACGACTCAGCGGTTCCAGCAACTCGCCGTCTTTCGTGCTGTTTTCTAGCTCTGGCATTTGATGGCGCTTTATTCCCCAATCCCACGTCCACTATTTGCAAACATCCTCGCGACCGAGTCCGCTCCCGTTGCCTCACTTGGCCCAGTGCTATCGAACGCCGCCGGGAGGGTGCTTTTCTATGGACAAACAGTATTCCCGATTTGAAATGGGGGCTCGGCCGCCGTTACGAAATCAGAACAATTGCTTGATCGGACGAGAGAAGAAGGGTTCGTCACCGACCAGACCGGCTCCATCTCCTCGCAAACGACCCGTGCAAGCACATCGCGAACTCACACTGTGATTGTCAAGTCGTTTACGTCTTGTCACGAAAATGGAACAACGCTATCCCGCTTTGGAAAGGTCCTCACCGCCAGCCAGGTCTGCACTCTTACGATCTGAAGGCTGCTCCAGATGCTGTTCTTTTCCATCCAGCTCGCGACTGATCTCGTTTACCAACTTCAGCAGCTTATCGTGGTCCTGCTCAACCGCAGCCTGCTCGCATAACTGAACCCAGTGCTCTTGATGGTCTTTCATAAAAACCTCGTACTTGGAGCAAATTCAAATCCGGTCAACTGTCTTAAGACTCGAATCCGAAGGCACTTCGACCGTTGCTGTTGCGGGCCGTTTCTCTGCAATTTTCAGTTCTTCCTTGGCGAGCTCCCTCACGACTTTTTCTAATGGAATCTGTTCGAAATGTGTTTTCGTCTTCATAAAGACTTGTACTCCTACGATTCCAACCCTAGCAGTCTGGAACTAATACGGGTCACCTCTTTTAAAAATCGCGCCTTTCTTTAGCCTGGTAAATTGCTGATTTACGTGGTTATCACGTTGCAAAGAGAGGTTTGAACAGCTGTCGCTTGACATGCGCTGTGGTTAGCGTTACGTTAGCGTACCGTTAGTTATATGATTGAATTACGTTAGGAGGGTTCTATGGCGACGCAGGCAAAAAAAGTGTCCATGAACTTCAGCACCATGTCGCAGGTGGATGTACCGCAAGGGCGAAATGGAAAACACAAAGACATCGTGACCAAAATTCTTTCAGATCTCGATCAACTCCAGAAAGGTATCGCTCTCAAAATTCCACTGGCAGAACTGGCGGACGGCAAAGAAAACGTAAGATCAGCTTTGAATCGCGCAACCCGGAAGAGTGGTCGTCGCGTAGCAACCGCAACCGATGCTACGTTTTTGTATGTGTGGAACGAAGGCTGAGATATTCCTTCTGGCCGACAGGCCGCCACGGAGAAAACAAGTTTCCAGGAAGTCATCCACGCGAATTCCCACCGCGCACGCCTGCTTTCAAGGCGAACACGCCGGTTAGCTTGGCATCGGAGGGCGTTCGGTATTTGGGAACGGAATCACGCAACCTTGCGTGCGGAAGAGATGCCGGCTACAGAGTCCAATGTCGAAATGGTGCTTGCCTGCCCGCCCAACGAATCTTTCGCCAGACAGATGTGCTCGTGAAGAGCTGATCGAAGTTCTGGGAGGATACGCTCTAGATCAGCTTCTGTCCTGGCGGCCACTGCCTCTCGACACAGTTGCTGTATGCGTGCTTCGGTATGCTGGGGCACCTTTGTACGGTATCGGACGAACAAGCCCTTTGACATACACGAAGCTCTGTATCTTTAAAACGGCTATTCCCGAAGGAAACTAATGCTTCAATAGCATGTACGCAAGTCCAAGCACGGAAAGCCCAATCATTGCCAGAAAAAGAAGATCCAGCCAAATTCCTGGCCGGCCGTGCGTATTGGCATTGTGCGTCATTTCGAATTCACGTCGGCCTGGGAACTTAGGTATTGCCATTCCACCTCTTGCTAGAGGACGAAAGCTTTGCAGAAGGCGTCACTGGGTACCCATTCTTGAGCTGCTCTTGGGCTGCACGCAGGTCCTTGCAGTATTCACAATTTGGGTCGGAGCAATAAGGCGAATCGGCTTCCGCCTCACGCGGGGACGGAGTGGCTTGAGACGACATTGTATTTTCCCTTGCGAAGGATTAAAGAGCCGGGACACCGACGCTCTTTGGGGAGGGTGAAAACGGAGTCCCGGCACTTGTCAACGAGAGCCATTAAAGGCTCATTCCTTTGTTCACGGAAGCGCCAACTAACGTCATCGCCTTGCGAACGACTGAAACGGCGCGGGGCAGGGCTTCCGTTCGATATCGAATCGAGAAAAACGGTTGAACGTAGATTCTGGTTTGCTAGTTTTCTGCTCACGTCTGCGTCGCAGGGAGGAAAATTATGGCAACTCAGCCATTGAAGAATAACGAGCCGGGGCAAGGCCAACCCGTAGACTTAGCCATGCCGACGATGCCACCTGGCGCATTCTGGCGAAAGGAGCCGCCGAAGAGGAAGATCCCGAAAAACTCCTGCAGATCGTCAAAACCCTGAGTCTCGCCCCTGAAGAAAAGAAGAAGAGGAAGCCAAGAAGAAATCCGCATAGCTTCCTTAAAACTGCGCGCTCTATCCTGCCGAGTGCCGTTCAAAAACCCTGGAAGTTGCTTGGAAATTAGAAAGAAGTTGAACTAGAAGACGCAAAAACAAGAATCACGAAGGCAAAAAGAAATGCTGCAACAAAAGCCAGAGCTAAAGAAAGTTTTCCTCCGTGATTCCGTGGTGAATTAGCCTTAAGCGGCCTTACGCCTTCACCTCATCGCGCTCCACCACGCCATCCTTGATGTAAATAACGCGATGCGCGTATTCAGCGATGTCGTGCTCGTGGGTGACCAGCACAATGGTGTTGCCTTCGGAGTGAAGCCGGTCGAACAGTGCCATGATCTCATTTCCCGTCTGTGAATCGAGATTGCCCGTCGGTTCGTCGGCGAGAATGATCGAAGGCTTATTGACCAGAGCGCGCGCGATCGCAACTCGCTGCCGCTGTCCGCCGGAGAGTTCGTTGGGCTTATGACTCATGCGCGATTCCATGCCCACGGCTTGCAGCGCTTCCTGCGCGCGCTCACCACGTTCATGCGCCGGTATCCCGGCATAAATGAGCGGCAGTTCCACGTTGTGCAATGCGGTCGCACGCGCCAAAAGATTGAACGTCTGGAAAACGAACCCAATTTCTTTGTTTCGTATGTGCGCCAGTTGATCGTCGTCAAGTTCGCTGACCAACTGCGCATTCAGCCAGTACTGCCCCCGGCTCGGAGAGTCCAGGCAGCCGATCAGGTTCATCAGCGTCGATTTTCCCGACCCGCTTGGTCCCATAATCGCCGCATATTCATTCCGCCGAATCGAGAGATTCACGCCCCGCAGCGCATGCACCTGCTGCTCGGAACCCATGTCGTAGGTCTTCCACAGGTCGGAGGTGTGAATCATCGCCGACTCTGGTGGGGCCGACACGTGGGGTTGCGAGATATTGATTACTTCGGCAGTCGCCATGCTTTTCTCCTGCTCCGGACGGGGCAACCGGGTCACTCCTGTCCCTGGTTACATTGGACGGGCCACGTGGGCATTAGTCACTCGTGAATTCTGGCCGCTGCATCGAGCAACGCACGCTTACCTTCCACTAGGGGTACGATGCGGTTCGGTGAAAAGTTCCAGTCCAGAAAGGGGAGTTTCGGGACTGCACTCCGAATTATATCCGCCTCACTGTTAATTTGGATGCATGGAATTACAGACACTCGGTAAACCGGTAAGGTTCCCTTAGTGGGCAACCGGTCAAGAAGTCAACCCAACCCCATCGACTGCGCTCACAGCAGGCTGTGTCTCGCAAAAAGCGCGAGACAAGGCCGGGGCAACCGGTGGAAGATTTAATGGAAGATGAGTCGAAAATCCCGACCTCGGTCCCAGAGTCAAAGTCCCCACCCTCCCGCAAAGAACGCGGGAAGGATGGGTCACCCAGTTGAAATTCTTACACCAGCTGGAAGTCCTAAATTGGAACGGGTGAGAGTAACTGGCAGTCGCCGTCGGTTTCGGTTGATGGCTCAGAAACTGCGGCGCCCAGCAGTTCCCAGGCTTCGAGATAAGGTGAGTACTTCTTACTCGCGCGCGCTTCGACTACTACACGATCAGCTTTGCCTTGCCGCCGGGCGCTCCGCGGTGGGGCGCGGATTTCAAGCGTGCCATCGAACGCGACGTAGCAGTTCACTCCTGAAGCTCCCTCGTGTATATAATTTTGCATTCCAAATGCCCCGTGAAACCATCGCCGATCCCCGCCAGGAAATTCTGCGCACCGCCGCGCGTCTTTTCCAGCAGCAGGGATACGACGCGACCTCGATGAACGATGTTGCTGCCGCGCTGAAACTGAGCAAGGGAGGCCTATATCACCACTTTCAGGGCAAGGACGAAATACTTTTTGACCTGATGAACCATGCCATGGACATCACCGAGCAGCGGGTCATCGCTCCCGTCAAGCTGATTGCCGATCCCGAGAAGCAGCTTCGTACACTGATCCAGCGTCACATCACCGTAGTGCTCAGCGAGCGCGACCGCGAAATCACGGTGATGCTGCACGAGAACCATCCGCTCTCGCCCGCGTTGCGCAAGCGGATCAACGCCCGCAAAAAAGACTACGTACATTTTCTCGAGAACCTGATCGCCGAAGTCCAGGCTGCTCGCGGAAAGAAAACGAGTGTCACACCGCGCGCCGCCGCGTTCGCGCTTCTCGGAATGATGAATTGGATTTACCAGTGGTACCGCCCTGAGGGCAAGCTCGGCGAAGAAAGTCTGGTTCAGCAGTACACAGAAATTTTCTTTCAGGGAGCGCTCGGATGAGCGGGTTTTATTCAGTCGAGAAGCTCGTTGCGCGAACCACGCCCGACCGCCGCTACAACGAGTTCCTGCGCGTTCCGACCATGAGCGCCGGAGTTTACGTTCTGCCTGCAGGCGCAACCGACCGCCAGTCGCCGCACCAGGAAGACGAGATCTACTACGCAGTTCGCGGCAAAGCCGAGATCCGCATCGGCGACATCCAACATTCGGTTCAGCCGGGGGACGTGATCTTCGTCGAAGCCCGCGCCGAGCACCGCTTCTTCGATATCGAAGAGGAACTGGTCTTGTTGGTAGTCTTCGCGCCCGCGGAGAGCAGTTAGCTTAGCGCCAGGAACATCCGCCGCACTGCTGCACGCGTCACACGCCCTTCCAGATATGCGCGGTACACTGACTCCCCTTCTGGATGGTCCCCTTGTCCCTCCAGGTTTCCAGGACACAACAGCCGTGAGCCGAAGTGCGCCAGCGCGCCTTCCAGTTTGCTCGGCGCGTATGAATGCGGCATTCCCTTGCATGCGTGATGCAAGAACCGTGCCGCCTCTCCCGCAGCATGCGCCATCTTGAATTCACGGATGACAAAAGTGTTCGTACGTGGCACGTAAACGCAGCCCAGATGTTCGAAAGCGGCTTTTTCTTTCTCGTGCAAATGACCTTGCGCATCCGACTCGCTCACGTACACCACCTCCGGCAGCGAATCCGCCAGATACTTCGGCTCTGTGCCGTTGTGCGGCGAATCAAGGCGGAATCCCAGGCAACGAGCCAATGAAAAAATCAGATTGTAAACTGCAGGTGAAAAATCAGGCTGATCGTCTCCCCTCCATTTTTCGAGGCATAGCCGATAGCTCTCGTACTTCTCCAGCGGATTGGAATTGAAAACGCAAACTGCATCCGGCCCCAGGCTCACCGCCTGAGCTTCTTCGCCCACTGCTTGCCAGTAAAGCGCATCGACGTTTTGCAGGACAGTGATCGTTCGTTCGTTGGGTAACGCCTGTTTTACCAGTGGCGGCAGATGCTCCGGAGCCATATGCGACTCGCCAAACAGAACCAACAGTGTTGCTTGGGGATGCTGCTCCCGCATCTCATGAATTTTCACCGCGGCATGGCGGTCGCGCGATCGGATTCTTCGCAGATCATATCGGGGCATGCAGTCAACTCCATAAATTCCTTCTGCATGCTCACGTGCCGCAATCAGCAGACCATAAAATGGCTCCCACTGATATCCCCATTCGCGATCGAATCGCAGGCGTTCTCGAAGTTCTGGTTCAGAAATTTCTCGCCGCCACCAGGACTCCAGAATCTGCTGGTCCCGTGACAACACCGCTTCTCGGCCGATGCGATCCGGTCATTCAATTGCTCCGGCGTGAGCGGCGCATCATATTTTCGAAACGCGCCGCTGAACTCACGCAGATACTTGCTATGGCCAGCCCGGTCGCGTGACCCAATTTCGCGCCGCACTGCCGCCAGCGCGTGCATTTGCGCTCCGTGCCGCCGCATTCCGGAGATGGACTGTCTTTTCATCCTGCCTTGACTCGCCGTCCCGTACTCCCTATCCTCGAAACTCGTTACCCATTAACTTGGGTGTCCCGCCCATTCCAGGTTTCGAAAGGTGGGAATCACAAACCTTGTCAACACCGCCCACCAATCTGACCATCGCCACCACCGGAGCCAGCGGTGCCATCTTCCTGCGCGAACTTCTCCCTGCCGTTGATCGCGATAAGCGAATTCAGACCGTCAACTTCATCGCTTCCGATAGCGCACTCCGCGTCATGGCTGAAGAACTAGATCTCCGCGGCCGCAACAACCTCGTCTCGCAACTGCTCGGCCGCAAGACATCCAGCAAAATCCGCCAGCAGGCTAATGCCGATATTGGTGCCAACGTCGCCAGCGGCTCTTATCCCGCCGACGCGATGATCGTGCTGCCGTGCAGCGTTGGGACGCTGGCCCGCATTGCCAACGGCATTGCTTCGCATCTCATCGAGCGCGCAGCCGACGTTTGCCTTAAAGAGAAACGTCCGCTGGTGCTCTGCGTCCGAGAAACGCCGCTCAACAAAATTCACATCCGCAACATGTACCGAGCCGCCGATGCCGGAGCGACTATCTTTCCGCTCATTCCCGCCTACTACTTCCGGCCCGCCTCACTCGACCAGATGGCCCATGAGTTCGCCTGCCGCGTCCTCGCCCACATCGGCCTGCCGCAAACAGATGCGTACCGGTGGAAGGGCTAGGTCGCCTACCGGCAACTGAACAACTGGCGATGCAACTGAGGGGAGAATTTCAGTCTAGAAGTACGGAAGTGCGAGCAACAGGTTTCGAGCGGACATGTACGATAGGGGAAAACCGGGCGGTGTAACCCTGTTTGCCGCCGAAAAAGCACAATCGCCTGATGACGTCTGTTATCCAAGATCGCTGCAGATGCAGCCGACGGTGTTAGCGTCGGTGTCTAATTGAGGGTGACTGGCTGGGTCGGCTATTGTGGATACATTTCGTTTCGAAAAAAGCGAGTCTGGGTCGGCAGCGCAATTGCCATAATGAGCGCGTCCATTTTTGTTTGTACTCAGATGTGGATGACTTCTCGTAGTTTCATGGCTCTGAACACGCCCATTTCTCTGGCGCGTGGCGATATCAAATCCCGGCCCTTCAGGATCAATTTGAAGAATTACTACTCCGTGAGAATTGACACGGGCTGGCAATCCTACTTCGATCCAAATTGTCCTTCCTATGACAACGTAAGATCCCGCTGGATGCTGTACAAGGATGGGACTGTTTTCGTGAAGTGGATCGACGCATCGAGCCCGTATGCGTACCTCGGTGATTTCCTCGGGGAAAAAGGAACATATGAACTCCGATTGGACATTCTGTCAGATACCGTGTGCTTAAACCCTGGTCGCCCAAGATTGCTTGTGTACACAGACCGAGGCGAATATGACGACCGTGCATCGCCGGTTTTGTTGCTTTCGGCATTCGGGGTAGCGTTCGGCGTGAGCCTGGTAATTCTGACGCTTATTTCAGCGGAGTTAGGCAGTCAGAATGTGCGTATTTGCGATTCGCACCGCTTAGCGCAATATTTTCAATGGGCCCAAACACTACCCCTCAAACGCCAATTCGAATCGTCACCGGCATTCGCACTAGTTGCAACACCTATCCTCGTCATTCTTGTCATCGCTTTCAATGGTGATGTTGCAACCATATCCGTCGAAGGGTTTGTACGTACATCTCTTAAAGCCAGGTCATTTGCCCGGGGAGGACGACGCTTTAGCTGGACCAGTTGTGGCCTGCATTGCTGACGCGGGCTCCGCACGAGTTCCTGCAGTGTACGTGAATTCGGCAGCAACATCGTGGGATGGGTTGGAAAGTGCTTTAAAGGATCAATTGAAGCTTCGCGCAAAGTGGGTCGTATACGTCGAGACAGAGCCAAATGTTAATTGGGCTCACGTAGCCAATGCAGTGGACGCGGCGAAGGGGCTGCATGCGACCGTTGTTTTGGCTGATATTCGCAGACCCACCTGTCGTTGAAACCTCGTATTCTCAGGAACTAACAGTCGTGATGCTTTCCGCTGAAGCACTAGTCCATCTACACGCACGGATTTCCGCGTCTTTGTATCATGAAGAGACGCCATGTCGAAGGCGTTCGCCATCTCGATCGTCTGCACTTTGCGCGAGCACAGCCATCGGGCCTATCTCGTGGGTGGATGCGTGCGCGACCTTCTTCTGGGACGCGAACCCGCCGACTACGACGTCTCGACTGACGCCACGCCCGAACAAGTCATGCGGATTTTTCCGGAGACATACGCTGTCGGCGCGCAATTCGGAGTCGTGCTGGTTCCGCTGCCCGAGAGCGAAAAGCAGGTTCTCCATCGGCCAAAGCCGATTCGGAATGACAGTTTGGAAGAGGAAATCGCGGTCGGGCATACCCACAAACTCTGCGTTGAGGTCGCCACCTTTCGCCGCGATGTCGGCTACTCCGACGGCCGCCATCCCGACGAAGTTCAATTCAGTCGCGATCCCTGCGAAGACGTGCAGCGCCGCGACTTCACCATCAACGGCCTGCTGCTCGATCCAGAAAAGAATGAAGTACTCGACTTCGTTGGTGGGCAGGACGACCTCAAAGCCGGGATCATCCGCGCCATCGGCGATCCTGCCCTGCGCTTCGCCGAAGACAAATTGCGCATGCTTCGCGCCGTCCGCTTCGCCACGCGTTTCGAGTACCAGATCGAGCCGGGTACGTTTTCAGCAATCCAGAAACTGTCCTCCCAAATTTCACAGGTTTCTCGCGAACGCGTACGCGACGAACTCACGCGCATGTTGACCGAAGGTCACGCCAAGCGCGCGTTCGAACTGCTGGATCAATCGGGTCTTCTACAAGAAGTGCTGCCCGAAATCTCGGCCATGAGGGGCATCGAGCAGCCGCCTCAGTTTCATCCCGAGGGGGATGTTTTCGTGCACACCCTGCTGCTCCTCGAAAAACTCCCGCATCCCAGTCCGGCGACGCTGGCTTGGGGAGCATTGCTACATGACGTCGGGAAACCGCCAACTTTTCGCCGTGCGCCCGACCGCATTCGTTTTGACGAACACGCAAAAGTGGGGACCAGGATGGCCGAAGAAATCTGCCGCCGCCTGCGTTTTTCAAATGACGAAACCCGGCAGATTCTCGCGCTGGTAGAAAATCACATGCGTTTCGGAGACGTGCAACGCATGAAGCCTTCCACTTTCAAGAAATTTATTCGCCTGCCGAAATTCGATCAGCACCTCGAACTTCATCGGCTGGATTGTGAATCCAGCCACCGCAGCCTCGGCATGTACAACTTCACGCGCGAGCAAATTGCTAAGCTGCCAGCCGAATCTGTGCGGCCCAAGCCACTCGTCACCGGGGACGATCTGCTTGACGCCGGATATTCACCTGGTCCACTCTTCCGTGAAATTCTGACGGCCGTCGAAGATGCCCAACTCGACGGAAGATTGGAAGACTCAGAGGACGCGATGCGTTTTGTGCGAGAGAACTTTCCGCAATCAAGCAGAACGTAACAGCAGTAACGATACAACACAAGACAAGTGAGATTTACGCAGCGCGACGATCAGTGTTGCTGGTCATCTCATCAAACATGTACAGATGTTCCTCCGCACACGCCCGCAGCAAACGTCTCCATCCCAGACGTTTTTTCAGCCATTCGGCAAGCACCGTCTTCGCATTTACGTGAGCAATCAGTTGCTGTGGTGTGACTCGTCTCCAGGCGCAGTTGTCTTCGTCACTATTAGGAGTTGAACCGACCGACCGAAACTCCACGTGCCCATCGCATATCCGGTACTCTTCTCCGTCACGTCCGTTCTCCGATTCGAGTCGAAGGTGCATAGGTCTGAGAGCCATGTTTTCGACCTCGTTTCGTTGAAGACACTCTAAAGTCCCATTTTGCTTCACATGGGCCAATCCGGAAGAAAACCCAGAGTTCCGGTGCAAAAACTGTATTTTGCCGGTTTACTTCTCACACGAGCGCAGGTTTGCCCTGCTTGGCTGTATCCCCATAGAATGAAAGTTCTTTTCACACCATGCCACTTCGCCTGTTCAACACACTCTCTGGAAAAATTGAGGAATTCCGGCCGCTGGTGGACAACGAAGTCCGCATGTACGCTTGCGGGCCTACGGTTTACGACTACGGCCACATTGGCAATTTCCGTACCTTCGTTGCGGTTGATATTCTGCGCCGCTACCTTCGCCAGAGCGGACATAAACTCCATCACGTCATGAACATCACTGACGTGGACGACAAAATTATCCGCAACGCGGCCCAGGCGGGAGTCAATGTGCACCAGTACACAGCGAAGTATCAGAAAGCATTCCTCGAGGATGCGGCGGCATTGCATATTGAAGAGCCGCAAATCACTCGTGCCACCGAGCACATTGCGCAAATGGCAGAGTTCATCGCCAGACTGGTGGAGAAAGGGTTGGCCTACAAAACCGAAGACGGTTCCTATTATTTCCGGATTGCGAAATTTCCTGGATACGGCAAACTCTCCAAAAGAGATTTTGCCGGCATGGAAAACGGCGCGCGAGTTGATGTTGACGAATACGAAAAAGACAACGCTCGCGACTTTGCACTCTGGAAAGCACCCAAGTCCGGCGAGGCTTCTTGGGAGAGCGTCATCGGACCAGGTCGCCCGGGCTGGCACATTGAGTGCTCGGTCATGTCCATGCAAGAACTCGGCGAGAGTTTCGATCTGCATGCGGGCGGCGAGGATCTGATTTTCCCTCACCACGAAAATGAAATAGCGCAATCCGAATCGCTGACCGGCAAACAGTTCGCGCATTTCTGGTTCCATGCGCGATTCCTGCTGGTTGAAGGCGAGAAGATGTCGAAGAGCGCGGGCAATTTTTTTACGTTGCGCGATTTGGTGCTCAAAGGCCACAAGCCATCTTCCATCCGGTATTTGCTGGCTTCGGTGCCCTATCGCCATCAGTTGAATTTCACCTTTGAAGGGCTGCAACAAGCCGCGGCTTCCGTCGAACGTCTGCGCAACTTCCGTTTACGCCTGAGCGGCAATTTCCCAGACGGTTCGTCGTTGGCGATGACCTCGCTTGCCGAGCAGACTTCAAAGCGCCTGCGCGAATCTCTCGACGACGATCTGAACACTGCGCAGGCCCAGGCGGCCATCTTTGACATGGTGCGCGCAGCGAACGCTGCCATTGACGAAGGCGAGATAAAGAAGGATGATGTGCCGCCTTTGCTCGCGGCTCTCGATCAGTTCGATGAAATATTCGCGGTTCTGAATGACGATGACGCCGAAAAGATGCAATATATCGCTGAGTGGGCCAACTCCGATGGACGGGAGAAAGATATCAGCCCTGCTCTGCGCGATATTATCAGTTCCGCCGCACTTTCCGACGACCAGGTCAATCAGAGAATCGAGCAGATGAAAGCCGCACGTGCCGCCAAAAAGTACGCGGAATCCGATGCTATCCGCGCCGAACTCACCGCAGCCGCCATCATCATCGAGCAAACCAAAGAAGGCGTGAGATGGAGAAGGAAGTAGTGGCAGCCATCAGCCAGCCGCACTCGCCTTCCGCAAGTTTCTTCCAAACTTCCTGCGCCACCTTCTGCTCCCCACCACCGCCTTTGGCCCGCCTTCTCCTTCCGCCGTCAACTGGATCCATCCTTTACGTGGATCAAGGACGGAAATGTATCCGCCGGGCGCAATCTCAAGTTGCTTTGAAAGGCGGTGCTTGAAATCCAGCCGGTCAGCTTCGGTCGGCTCAAACCATGCAGGTGTGATGAAATCCGAGACGCGCACGCCATCAATTTCATATCCCAGTTCATCTGCCTCTACCGGATCGGCAACTTCGAGCGCATAAATTTGGTTGTCGATGGCCACAGCGCACCAGTTCGTCCACGGATCAGCCAACATTTCCAGCAGTTCGTGACTCAACGTCACTGTCCAAGGCGTTTCATTGCTGATGTCGAGCTTGGCGAATACTTTCCCAAGCGGCGTACCCTGGCTGCTGATTTCGTGATAACCCAGTACTCCCGCCTGGTCGGGGTTATCGAGTACCACGATCTGCCACCAGCCCTTCGCCAATTGCTGATTTCGCGCGCCGAATACCAACGTGCAATCCAGGTCCCAGTACGCGCGAAAGTCGTCTGTGACCTGTTTCTGCAAGGCAGGAAGAACCGCCTCGACTTGCGCATCGGTCAAACAGGTCGAAGCATTCGTAACTGCAATCATCGGAATAGCCATTCAGACTCCACGACAGCAGAGGTTGGAGGCACGGACGTCCTCGCGCCTCCACAGAGAAAACTCAACGCATCGCGCAATTTGTCAATCCCACGTCAAACGCCTCACTTCCGCTGGCCGCGCATACTTGCTGGTTCCACCCCTGCTTCAACTGCGCCGTGTTCGGTGGTTCCGTTATCAGCTTGCGCCCGGTCGTTGGCGCAGACTGCGGTGCAGCCTGTGGCATTAAAGCAGCGAAATTGTTTACGGTTGAAAGAATGAGATTCACCGCTGCCGATATCCGCGCACTCAATAAGGCATTCGAAATGTGCGCTGATTGCAGTAGCGCCGGAAGGTTATGGTTCATATCAGAAATGACGCTTTGAATTTTCTGCAGCGTGGTGACGTTTGCACTCGCTTTGTAATCGGCATACAGCGATTGCAGCAGGTTCAAATCACGGCTGGCCTGCGCTGAAATATTCTGAATGACGGCAACGTCGCCGGGATTGGCCTGCTTTCCAGATGCGAACGCGCTTACCAGCGTGGCAATGTTGAGCGACATCTGTGTGAGCACCGGCAGGTCTTGCAAAGCGATGTTGATCCATTGCGCGCTGCAACCTGTGGCTGCGATGCTGATCGCGAGCACGACTGCAAGCAGGGACTTCGACCTAAAATTAAGTTTCATGGATTCTCCTTGAAGTAGTTGTGAATGGTCCTACGACAGTTCTTATGCCTGCTCTCGACTCGTACCCTCGTAACACTGAACAGACACACGGCCACATCTGCGCCGGATAGCGCTCGGCGCACGTCTAGCGATACTTGGGCTTCAGAAGTTGGGGATCGACGACCCTCGCGGAAAAGATTGCAAGCGTCTGATTAGGTTTGTTGAGCCTGACCGCTGCGCTACCGACGCGGTCGCCGTCGTGACCGGTTGCCGATTCGGCAAGCACGCGTTGAAATTCCGCGACTGAGGAAAGGTCGCGGCCACAGTTGTTGATCTTGAAATCGGACGTGCCGTTCGTGTTGCCGTCAAAGAATCATCGAAGGCTAAGCCACCACAGATGCAAACTGAAGTCGCCGACAGAAATCGGCAGCAGATGCTTGCCTACCGCGAAATGACGGACGACGACCTGTTCACCACGCAATGGGTGAAGGTCGAAACTGCCTCGAAGAATTTCCGGATACAAAGACGAAAGAATTGTGTGTGTTACGGCGAAGAAAAATCAACTTCCGCCGCGAAGTCCATCGCGAGGGCAAAGTGCTCTGCTCTCCCTGGCAAGTGCATAGGTCCTTCGCTTCGCTCAGGATGACAGAAATCAAGGACGCCCTGGTATTACGCAGCCTTCTCGTACGCATGCGCCGCGCGCAGAATCGTGCTTTCGTCGAAGTGCTTGCCGAATATCTGCATGCCGATGGGTAGATTGTCTTTACTCTTGCCGACCGGAATCGATATTCCCGGAATACCGGCAAGGTTCGCCGTCACGGTATAAATGTCAGCCAAATACATCGCCAGCGGATCATCCACTTTCTCGCCCAGCTTAAATGCGGGCGTCGGACACGTCGGGCCGACAATGAGGTCAACCTTCTTGAAAGCGTCTTCAAAATCTCCCGTCAGCAGCGTTCGTACGCGCTGCGCCTTCAGGTAGTACGCGTCGCAATAGCCGGCGCTCAGCGCATATGTCCCCAGCATGATGCGACGTTTTACCTCCGCGCCGAAACCTTCATCCCGTGTCCGCCGATACATATCTGACAGCGACCGCGCACCCTTCACGCGAAGTCCGTAGCGCACGCCGTCGAAGCGCGCCAGGTTCGACGAGGCCTCCGCGGTTGCCACGAGGTAATACGCCGGAATCGCATACTTTGTGTGTGGCAGTGAGACATTCACTATCTCGCATCCCATCGCAGCGAATTTCTGGATTGCCGTCTCGATTGCGCTGCGCGTCTCAGCCTCCAATCCTTCGCCGAAATACTCTTTCGCGACGCCGATTTTCAGCCCTTTAACTGGCTTATCAAGCTCGGCAACATAGTCCGGCACTGGCAACTCGGCGGAAGTCGAATCCATCGGATCGCGACCCGCAATTGTGCGCAGCACGATGGCCGCGTCTTTCACCGTCTTCGTCAGCGGACCAATGTGATCGAGCGACGACGCAAATGCAATCAGCCCGTAACGCGAAACCCGGCCGTAGGTCGGCTTTAATCCGACCAGTCCGCAAAACGATGCCGGCTGGCGGATCGATCCGCCCGTGTCCGATCCCAAAGCTGCGACAGCCATATCTGCTGCGATCGCCGCCGCCGATCCGCCCGACGATCCGCCTGGCACGCGGCTGAGGTCTCGCGGATTGTGCACTGGCTTGAACGCCGAGTTTTCATTCGACGAGCCCATTGCGAACTCGTCGCAGTTCAACTTCCCCAACACCACCGCGCCCGCAGCTTCCAGGCGCACAACTGCCGTGCAGTCATATGGCGGAACGTAGTTGCCCAGAATCTTCGATCCCGCGGTAGTGCGCACGCCCTTGGTGACCATGACATCTTTGATTGCGACGGGAACGCCCGCCAGCGGTGGCAGTTTGTCATCCTCCTTGGCGAGTCTGTCTATTTCAGATGCCTTCTCCAGCCCGCGCTCCTTAGACAAGATTAAATACGCGCCGATCTTCGGATCATCGCTGTCGATTTTTGCGTAGAATGCCTCTGCCAGCGCCAAAGCGCTGGTCTTGCCTTGCGAAATAGCGGCGCGAGCAGCGTCGATTGTGAGGCCAGTTAAGTTCATCGCGAAATCAGAAGTAAGAAGTAAGAATGCAGACCTAAAATCTAATACAGGTTTCACGAGAATTTACTTCTGCTCTGATTCCTGACTTCCGCATTCATCTTTCAATCACTTTCGGAACTTTGAAGAACGTGTTATCCGCGTCCGGCGAGTTGGCCAGCGCGACATCCGGAGTGAATGACTTTCGCAGGCCCTCAAGCACATCCTCGCGACTGGAATACGCGAAACGCTCACTGCCTTGTTTGGACTCATCCACGCCGTAACGGTCCGAAACCTGCGCCATTGGCGGCACGTCCGCTGTGTCAAGCTCGTTGAGCGTGTCCACGTGACCGAGGATTGAGTTCAGGTCGCGCACCATGCGCGCCCGCTCGTCCTCGCCTAATTCAAGATTGGAGAGATCAGCAACATACGCCACGTCTTTTTCGGTGACCTTCATACCAAATCAGAAGTAAGAAGTCAGAATGCAGAACTGCAAATCGAAGCTCCGCCTGATTCACTTCTGAATTCTTTCTTCTCCATTTTGCATTGTTCGTCGCACCACGAATTCGATCCGGTTAACGTTCTTCGCCGTGTAACGGTTAATTACAGCCAGATATTGTGGTGCCAGGCGCTGCAGCTCGGCGCGCCATCCCGCGTCCGGAACTGCAACCGCAAGTACGCCTTTACTAAACTCCAAAGCGCGTGTGCGGTCAGCGACTGCCGATCCGCATGCCAGCGGCCAGGCAAGGACCGGGCTTTCAGACGCAGGTGCCGCGCGCAAACTTCTGCTGACTATTCTTTCCAGCGCCGAATCAATGCCATCCAATTTTCTATTGTCACTATTCACGGGAGTTTTTGATTCTAGCACTGCGGCGAGGCCGCGGATCGTTGGTTACTGAGCAAAGAAAGATTGTCCTGCTAATTCCAGAATAGCAATTTCATGGGGTGGATTGTGCCACAGTTTCCAACTTTATTTTCGGAATTATCACCTTCACAAACCAGAGTAGCTAGCACACAAACAAAGCCGCCAGCTCCCCCTAAAATGGACGCTGGCGGCTCAACGGCGAGTGTGGTCGTGCGAACACCCCACCGCAAAGTAAATGATATTGAGGGTTGGGCAGGTCGGCGAGACCACTAAAGTGGGGTATTTCGATTACTTGCGCTTGAGGCTGGCTTTGCTATGCTTCGTAGCCTTAGTTGGCGTCAGGTGGATTTGGGCGTTCCAAAAATGCCGCAGTATCGACTCCACTTCGCGCATATCGATGGCTTCTTGTCCGGGGAGGATAACGAGTGGATACCATGTAGGCCTCTCTCCGTGGGGGAAAAGCGGGAGAGTGCCAACTAAGATTTTGACTTCTGTTCCATTTTCTAGTCGTCGCGTCTCGGCTACTTTTACCTTAGCCTGTTTTTGCAAAACTACAGGAGCATCTCGCATCGGTCACAACCCTTATGAAGGCATCCGACACGTGGGAGCAGTTCAAGAGGATGCTAGACAAATCATTGCCGAGGTACGGCGATACTCCGTATCTGCCGTTTGAGGAATGATGCGCTGGCGGGCATTCTTTCCGCGCCCGCCACCAAAGTTTTAACGAGTATGGTTTGTGAAGGTGATAATTCCGTTTATTTTTGTTTTGCTTTGTGCGAGTTAAGTCAACTCGGTCGCCGCGGGGGGCTTGACAAGAATTTTGCACAGATTTCGTACACGTCCGATGTGATCTTTGCCGAAGCAGTTTCGGCCACCTCATTACGAATTGGAATGCGCTTCGGGAGTGTGCAGCCGTTGGCCAACCAGGTAAACGTAATGCAATCCTGAAACGATGGTAAACATGAAAGTGGCTCGCAGGGCCACAGTGCGCGCAATCCACACCCATCTGGAGTGATCGATCTGCAGCAGAATCACGAAGACCACAGCCGCAAGCTGCGAAAAAGTATTGGCTTTACCAAAGATGCTGGGACGGAAATCACGCAGCCCAGCAATCGTGTAAAGAACGCCGCTGACGAGCAGGATGCAGATGTCCCGGCTGAAAACCATCACGGTAAATTTCCACGGTATCTGATGAACGATGGAAAGAATGAGAAACACGGTGCTCAGCAGCATCTTGTCAGCGATTGGATCCAGGTACTGGCCCAGAAGTGTCTGCTGATGCAGTCGCCGCGCCAGCAGTCCATCGAGTCCGTCGCTTAGCCCCGCCAGCACAAACAAAATGAGTGCGCCTTGGTAGTGATGATCAAGTAGTTTGATAACAATGAAAGGCAGAAACGCAAGGCGTGCCAGCGTGAGCTGATTGGGCGCAGTAAGAATTTGCGAGATTCTGATCGCCGTTGCCTTGGGATCGTGCACGGAATTGGCAGTCTCAGCCACGAAGAGATTGTCGCCGCGTCGAGCGCGGTTGGCAACCGCGAGGCATCTCAGATGGCATGGAATTTGCCGCGGTTTAGAGCGCTCCCGCGCTCCGAATACTGCGTACCCGCGATCAGGACCCTGGCTCTTCGCATGATAAAATTATTTCCAGTCTGGTCGATCACAGGCGCGTAGCTCAGTTGGTTAGAGCGCTACCTTGACACGGTAGAGGTCTGGGGTTCGAGTCCCCACGTGCCTACCATTTCTTTCTCCTGTGTTTCTGCGGCCTTGAGTCGACCGTCGTAATGCTTTCAGGGCCACCAAAATTCCCTTTACTGCAAATTTACTGCAAATCGATTCCCATATGAGGTTTCAGTCTCGTCGCGTAGCCCCGAGCAGAACCCAGATTCGCTTCGCGTTGTAAAGGCTGGCCAGCTGCCGAGAAATTCGTTGTTGACATCTGCATAAAATCGCGCAAAATTTCGTCGATTTTTGAGGCTTGGCATCCGCCGGTTGCGCGATTAGTGTGCCTGGTGGGCTACATGGGAACACGTGGGAACACGTCGGAAATCAAGGCCTGCGGAGTAATTGCACCTAGTAATTGCACCTCGTGAACATGTATGCACCCGAGCGAAAAATAATTGCGACAATATAGGAGAAATGCAAAATGACAGCACCCCAACGTTCTCGTCATTTCGTTAAGACAGGACACGCTCCTGGGCACATCCGGGAATGTCTGTTGAATGCACTCGACATACAGGCGGATTGGTGGAAAAACCTTGAAATGGATTTCCTCCGTGATTCGGATCAGCGGTGGTGGGACAAGGCTTCACCGTTGAGACCCGCGCATTGGATCATCGAACAACTTTGGCATTGCGCTGATATTGTGCCCGGTCTTGAGCGCCGCTCGGTGATGGACTGGCTGGCGGACCAGGAATACTTTACCTATTCCCAGCTTGTACGCGCACTCAAGGAAGATCTGGATGAGCGAGTAGCTACACCGCAAGAAAGCCAAACGAGCGCAAGTTAGATTTCGCGGAGCAGCAGTCGTCGACAGCTCCCCCGGGTTTCAAATGCTCAGGTCCTCCGATTACGAGGCTCTCGGGGAATTATCACGGAATACGGGCATCTTCCGCATATTTCGAAGAAAGATCGGCGAATTTTCTCTGCGATACAGATTGAGTGGCGGAGAGAGAGGGATTCGAGACGCGCACATTTCTGAAAGCCGAGCCGTTGCAGGGCTTCAGCTGTATATGACTGATTAACATAAACATTCTGACTTGGACTGCCTTCTCAGGCGATCCAGTCATTTGCCCTCCTTTATCCTCAATTCCGCTGGATACAGGACACCAAATGGACACCACGCTGCGGGTTCCGATCGGGCCGTCCTTTTCTATCCAGGTGTACGGCAACGAACTCTTCACCGACACGGTATTGCTAGAATCGGCAATTGACTTCATCCACCAAACGAGTCTTGAGGGTGTGGTTCCCGTCTGTCACCTGGCTGGCGGTTATAGCCCTCGAATCCACCAACCTCGGGCTCTGCCGAACATACTGGGCGGATTCTGTATCCGATCTTTCATTTTGTGTTCGGAATGGATTTGGCGAGTTTTGCGGCCTATTACTCAGCACATCACTCGTAGCGATCCTCGATGAGTGGCATCAGACTTTTTTACTCTCGCGGACGGGCGCCTTCCGTGACGTGATCCTCGACAGCACTGCAGGACTGGTCGCACAGATCGCAATCTTCACCATGCTGCGTACTTTGGTTAGTCACGATTAGTCTCTTTTAGGGTAGGTTGGTATCAAGTTCTCGCGATATTCTTCTCTTGATCCGGATGGGAGTCCACGTACGCACTGCGAAGTCGAATTCGTGGAGCGTACTCGCATAGGGAGGTTGCGGATGCGGTGTTTCGTCGGCGCTCGTGGGTGACTTGAAAAACGGTTAAGAACGGCGCGAATGAGGGTTAGACAGTCGGGAGGCCGCGATGCGAATCAGCTCCCCGCCTTCTTCCCTGCCTTCACCTTCGCCCACCGCGCCCGCTGTGCTGCTGCAATTTTCCGGCGGGCTGATGCCGACATGGTCCGCTTCGCGGGAGCCGAGCCCGCCGTTTTCGCTGATCGCTTCGCCCACCGGGCCTTCTGTGCGAGGCTGATGCGCCTGCGAGCGGAAGCTGACATTCTGCGTCTCGGTTCAGTGTAATTACTACCACCATCCAACTTCCCCAAAACTGCAAGCGCTGCGTCAACGTGCTGTAGCTGATTTACTAGATTCGTTCTTTCTACTCTCAGTTCTGCCACTATCGCTGACAGCCCTTTCAAATTGGCCATTGATGCCCCCGGTGAGGATTGTAATTGATGGGCTCATTTGTCGCGTGAGGGCAACTGACCGCGATGGTCCCCGCAATGGGCGACGGTGGCACTACTCAGCACGTCACTTGTAGCGATCCTCGATGAGTGGCATCAGAGTTTTTACTTTCGCGGACTGGCGCTCTGCGTGATGTGATCCTCGACAGCACTGCAGGACTGGTCGCACAGATCGCACTCTTCGCGATTCGGCGTAAGGTCAATGCATTATGAAAGAGCGGCCCGCTTTAGACAGAGTGCGCCGCCTCGCTGCGCTGCGCTCAGCAGGGCTTCGCTCCGCTACGTCGGCACAAGAAAGCAAGAGGAGTTTGCCTGCTTCGCAAGAACCGGACTAGAGGATAGGCGAGTCCGCTAAAGAATGGCACTTTACCTTGAGGGAAAGATACCCGTGGACGGGAATGACCTTTCCCTCAAGGAGGCAACTGAATGAGTGGCGACATCAAGTATATCGGCATGGACGTGCACAAGGAAGCGATTGTGATCGCCGTCCTCAATGGCAGTGGCAAGTTGGTAATGGAGTCCATCGTCGAAACCAAAACCAGCAGCATTCTGCAGTTTGTGCACGGACTCCGGGGCGAGTTGCATGTGACGTGGGAAGAAGGGACCTGGGCAGCCTGGCTGCACGATCTGCTGCAGCCGCACGTGCACCAAGTTCTGGTCTGCAATCCACGCCGCAATGCCTTATTAAAGGAAGGCAGCAAGAACGACAAGGTGGACGCACGCAAGCTCGCTGACCTGTTGCGCACCGGCATGCTGCGACCGGTCTACCACGGAGAACATGGGCTGCGGACGCTGCGCGAGTTGGGGCGCAGTTACCAGACCATCAGCCAAGATCTGAACCGGGTGATGAATCGACTCAAGGCTCTCTATCGCGGTTGGGGCATACCCTGTGCGGGCACCCAGGTGTATGCCTTGCACTCTCGAGAGGAATGGTTAAACAAGATCCCGCACGCGGGCGTGCGTCGGCGCGCCGAGCTGCTCTATGAACAGTTGGATGGGTTGCAGGGCTTGCGGCGAAACCTGCGGCCCGAGTTGTTGGCGGAGAGCCGGAAACATAAGGCCGCGAAACTGCTGCGACAGATTCCCTGCATCGGTCCGATTCGAGCCGCGCGCTTGCTCGCGCTGATGCAGACCCCGCATCGGTTCCGTAGCAAGCGACAACTGTGGACCTATAGTGGGCTGGGCATCGAGACGCACGATAGTGCGCAGTACCGTTACGTGCGTGGACAACTGCAACGTTCGAAAAAACCGCAGCAGATTCGTGGTCTGAATCGGAATCACAACCACGCGATGAAAGAGATCTTCAAAGGAGCCGCCACCCGAGCCAGTTGTGGGGTGGGGCCCTTGCGCAATTTCTATGTCGCCTTGCTGGCCAAGGGGATGAAGCCAGAGATGGCGCGTCTGACGTTGGCGCGCAAGATGGCGGCCATTACTTTGACACTTTGGAAGAAGGAGGAACGCTTCGACGCAGAACAACTGAAAGCGCAAGCAGCTTGAGCGTCTCACAGAACCCAAGGTGATCTCCCAGGTCTTCCTGCCTCGGTGGTGGCCAATCGGTTCGTGCGATGCTCGGGTTCGAGGGAGAGTATCCAAGCGCTCATTAGGCGTTTCGTGTGCTGCAACTCAGCACCCAGTCTCCGGGTCAATCCTATGCCCCCTCGGATAACCCAAAAAAGCCATAGGCCTCGAGTCTCACATAGGATGATGGTTGGCACTTAAAGCCAACGCTAGGCTTGCGTAGCTTCGGAACCCAATGGCGTCGAGCGCCACTGTTTCATGAAACCATTCAGTGAGGAGAATCAACTGGGATTGGCATCACTGCTGAACTATGCGGCGATCCAAAGCGGAAAAACCAAAACCCCTCTGAGAAGGGAGTGGGCCTGGATGCAAGTTACCGCACTAAGCTCTCACGGAGAGGAGTGGAGA
>QHZW01000083.1 GCA_003224815.1 Acidobacteriota bacterium
AGAAGAGTACTAAGCAACATGTTCATGGCCCTGTCGGCCCTCTGCTTCGCCCTTCCTGCGTTTGCGCAGGGCGGAGAAAGCAGCGCTACCAACTGGGTCGCAATCGCAGCCGGATTTTCAATGGCCATTGCATCCGCCGGATGCGGCATTGGCCAAGGCAAAGCCACTGCTTCAGCCACCGAAGCGCTGGCCCGCAATCCTTCTGCCCGCGCCGGAATTCAGTTCGCGCTGATTCTTGGTCTGGCGCTGATTGAGTCCCTCGCGCTGTACACTCTGGTCATCATCTTTGCGAAAGTGAAGTAAAAGATCGGCTTTTGATATTGAGTGTCATTCCGAGTGGCTATTCGCCAGGCAGGGATTTGGTTAGCTTGATTGAGCAGCAGGTTCCTCACCGCTGAAGCGGTTCGGAATGACATTTTTTATTGATTGGAAGATCGCCGCTGGATTACGGCTTCCGGCCGTAATTCCATCGGCCGCTGGCGCGGCCTTCAGGCGCGTGTTCAAGTGAGTCCATCATCAGATGCCGCAGCCGGTGCCGACTTTCCAGGTCTGTCGTCACAAATTCAAAACCAACATCATTGACATGAGCGCGCCGCAGCAACACTTGCGCGCGGATGTGTCGCATCCCGACCGCAATATCCAGATCGGCGTCCGATCCAATTCTCAGCGTGTCTGCCTTGGTCCCCATACCACCGCCCAGACTCACCTCGCGCACGTTTAAAGTTGATTTGCCCCACGAACTGCTGACCGTTGCTGTCACGGATTTCCGCAGCACAATACGTTCATAACGGCGCTGCCGCACCCAGGGGCATGCCGGCGCGGCATCCAGAGGACCGATCGCCAACTCGCCCGGCTCCAGTCCGCTGTCCGCCATGATCTGCGTCGCATATCGCGGATCGATCTTCGCCAGCGCCTGTGCCGCCGCAATCCGCAGCTCGCGATGGTGCTGCCACTTCAGCATTCTCTTCGACTCAAACAGGTTTCGCAGTACCGGTACGGCGTCTGGCTCGCGCAAGCGACCCAGCGCCTCGATTGCTTTCAGCTGCAACAGCGGCGAGCGACCGTGCGCCCGAAGCCGCGCCGTAGGCAATCTGGCGCACGATCACATCATGATAGAAACGGTTCCACGTCGGTAGCCGCGTTGGAAGCAACTCCAGCAGCGCCGGAACATCTAGCCGGCTTAGTAGTCCCACCGACGATACTGCCTGGCGTTGCGGCCCGCTGCGTAGCATCTCGCTCAGGTAGTCGTTCGCTGAGGGGCCCAGCTGCTGTACCAGGTCAACAATTGTGTCGCACTCTTCTCGACGCATGGAGCGGAAGAACCGTTCCGCCAAATGTTCCGTCGCGGCTTGCGAATTCTTGTGCAGCACCGAAAGAAGATCTTGCGGCACACGCTGTTGGTTCAGCGCGTCTTCAATAAATTCAGGAATTCGTCCTTCAACTCCAATGCGCGATCGCAATTCTTTTTCCAGCGCCGGCCTGCGGTTCGCCAGATAATCCATCGTCTCGCATGCCTGTGCGATGGCGCGATACTGTTTGCGCTGGTTGCCTTCCGAATTCAATCGCACGAAGGCCGCGCCCAACAGGGACTCCAGTTCAGGGTCAGATTCCTTCGCCAGCGCGTCGCCAACTTTCTGCGAAGTCTCTCCCAGCAGGCTTCCGCCGACTTCCGTCAACAAATCTGCAAGCTGCGTTAAGCCAATGGCAACCTTCGCGCGATAATCGCGGTCGGTTGAAGTCACCTGGTTCGCATAGTTGCGGAGCACCGCAGTCGCTCCTTCGCGGTCTCCGCGGTGCAACAGTAATTCCGCAAACTGCCTCACGTTACGCGCCGGAACACACGCGGCATCCTCTGACAGCAGGGCCGACTTCTTGCTGTGCTCGGGGAGCTCTGCCCAGAACATTCGGTCAAGCAGGTCGGCATGAGACTCCACTAGCATGCCCGCTCTGCTCATCTTGTCTTCCTGCAACGATAGGATTCGCCGCAGGTTGCCCATCTGCTTGCCCATGTCTTCAAGCAGTTCATGGACCGCATCGACCTTCAGATCGCCCGATTGAAACCGTTCCAGCGCATACCGGATCGCCATCTGCTCGGCCACCCGCATCAGCAAAGGCGTTTTCGAATCGCTTTCCTGCGATTTCGACAACTCCTCCAGCATGCTCAGGACTGTTTTCCGGATGTCCTCTTCCGTGCGGTGAAGCTCAAGTCCTATCAGTTCTGGTTTCGGCGAGCGTTGCGCCCCGAACTCCCCAAATTTTGTAAGCAGCTGTAACGCGTCAAAGGTTTGCTTCTCGTTGAGGGTGAACGGCGTTTCCGCCGGCCCTCTTGCCCAACCCGTACCGTCACCCGCCAAATTAAACGAGAGCTGAAGATCGCCCAGCGCCGTTCCGCCCGCTGCCAGGGCTCCCTTTGCTCCATCCGCCGCAGCGATGAGTTGGACTAACTTGGTCGGATCTCCCAACCACTGCCTCACTTCAGGCGAGAGCGACTGCGCAGCGAGCTGCGCAGCTGCGGTCACATTGGCTGTTGCCGGATCAGACGCAATAAACTTGATCTCATTAATCCGAATGTGCCCCGAGTTGTCCGGGAATGCCGCCTTGATCTGGCTGGCAAAATCCTGCGCCTTTGAGCCGCCCAGTGAGAGCGCCCGCACCAGGTCTTCGAACTCGCTCACTGTAACTTCGCTGGAAAATTGAATGCTGGCTACCCCAGCCGCATTTAACAGTTGCGCGAACGTTTTCTCCGCCTGTCCGGTTTCGACTGCTACGCCATCCAGCAACAGCCTGTCTTCAGAAACGCCGAGCACCAGGCTGGCAGAGTGCCTCGGAACTGCCGAGCGCAGTTCGGCCCACGCCACTTGAAATTGTGATTCCGTGCGCTTGTGTTCAAACCCATACAGGCGCACGTATTTCACCAGAATATTCAGGCTATGCAGAAATGGCCGGGCAGACGTATTCGCCGTCTTGCTCGTTCGTGTGCTTGTGCTCGGAATAAAGCGCTCCCCTAAAAACAGCCCGCTTTTAGCCTAAGCCTCTGGGCACCTCCATGCATGTTACGGAGGTCATTGCACATGCGGAGAACGTAAGTCGCGAGTATTTGTAAGTTGCTGAATAACAGGAGATTAGGGAGTTTATGTGCTGTGGGATCGTTCCAAGTTCCAAATTCGTTAATTCGTCAATTCGTAAATCCTCAAATTCGAAAATTCCACATCAGTCCGCATGGCTCCCTGCAGGGCTGATCTGCCCAGCCCTGCGCTCTTTGCGCGAGAACGCCAGCCGTAGCCGGTCCATGTAAAGGTAAACGACTGGCGTGGTGAATAGAGTGAGTGCCTGGCTTAGGATCAGTCCCCCAACGATTGTGATACCCAGCGGTTGGCGCAGCTCCGATCCCACGCCTGTGCCGACCGCCAGCGGCAAGCCGCCGAGCAGTGCCGCCATGGTCGTCATCATGATCGGGCGAAAGCGCAACATGCACGCTTCAAAAATCGCATCCTGCGGAGACTTGCCTCGTTGTCGTTCGGCGTCAAGTGCGAAGTCAATCATCATGATGGCGTTCTTTTTCACGATGCCGATCAACAGGATGATGCCGATGAAGCCCATAACATTGAGTTCCTTATGAGTGATAAGAAGCGCCAGCAGAGCCCCCAAGCCCGCCGACGGCAGCGTTGAAAGAATAGTTATGGGATGAATGTAACTCTCATAAAGAATTCCCAGCACGATATAAACCGTAAGCAGGGCGGTTGCGATTAACACCGGCTGATTTGCGAGCGCCTGTTGGTAAGCCGCCGCAGTCCCCTGGAAATTGGCGTGAATCGTCGCAGGAAACTGAATCTCGCGTTTGGCAGCATCTATCGTTTGCGTGGCTTGTCCCAGGGAGATGTTTGGCGCGAGATTGAATGAAATCGTGGTGGACGGGAACTGTCCTTGGTGGCTTACCGCCAACGCAGTATTCGCCGGACCGAACTTTGCAATCGCCGATAGCGGTACCATCTGCCCGCTTGAAGAAGCTACGTAAACTGTTTCCAGCGCCTCCGGCGTCATCTGATATTTCGGGTCCACTTCCATCACTACGTGATACTGGTTCAGTTGCCGGTAGATGGTCGATACCTGTCGCTGTCCGAAGGCGTCGTAGAGAGAGTTATCGATGCTCAGCGGCGAGATGCCCAGCCGCGATGCCGTATCCCGGTCAATAGTGACTTCTGCATCTAGTCCTCTGTCCTGCTGGTCGGTATTGACGTCGCGCAGTTCTCTGACTGTGCGCAGTTTCTGCACCAGGCGCGGCGCCCAGTCGCTCAGTTCTTTGAGATCCTCTCCCTGCAACGTGTACTGATACTGCGCTTGGCTTTGCCTGCCGCCGATAGTCAAATCTTGTGCTGACTGCATGAACAGGGTTGCGCCGGGCACGGCCGCCAGCTTGCGCCGCATTTCGCCGATGAACTGGTCAGCTGTAATCGTCCTTTCCTTTCCTTTGTTTTTCAGAGTGATGAACATGCGCCCCTGGTTCTTCGCGGTGTTGCCGCCCGCAAAACCGACGATGGTCTGAACATTCGTGTCCTTCATGACGATGCCGACAAACTGCTCCATCTTCTGTTTCATCGCCGCGAACGAAATGTCCTGGTCCGCCTGGACCGACCCCACCACGCGCCCAGTATCCTGCTGCGGAAAGAAGCCAGTCGGCACCTTGGTATACAAGACAATGGTCAAGGCGGCAGTCAGGATGGTTATCCCGAGTGTGAGCGGTTGGTGCCGCAACACCCGGATCAGTACCGCCCGATAAATCTTGAGAAGAGAATCAAATACCCACTCAAACGAGCGATACAGCCAGTTGTGGTGCTCCTCTTTGGGAGCTTTCAAAATTTGCGCGCACATCATCGGGGTCGTGCTGAGCGAAACCAGCAATGACACTCCAATGGCCGCGCTCAGCACCACCGCAAATTCCCGGAACAACCGTCCTACAATCCCGCCCATCATCAGAATCGGAATGAAAACCGCGACTAGAGACGTGCTCATTGACAGCACGGTGAAGCCGATCTCGCGTGCGCCGCGAAATGCTGCGGGCACAGGAGGAATGCCATCCTCGATGTGCCGCATGATATTTTCCAGCACCACAATCGCGTCATCGACCACGAAGCCTGTCGAAACCGCGAGCGCCATCAGTGACAAATTGTCGAGACTGTATCCGCATACCCACATCACAGCGAATGTCCCGATCAATGACAGGGGCAC
>QHZW01000090.1 GCA_003224815.1 Acidobacteriota bacterium
TGAAGCGATCACTAATCGAACCGTGGTTTACGTTTGCGAAGGCGGCAGACTGCGGATCTACGACACAACAACGGATGCGCTGGAAACGAAACCGGAGCAGCCCAATGTCATCGGCCAGGCGGTGGATGTTAAACAAGTGGACTTCTAGAACCAACCAGCTGCTACTTCGGTTCCAGTATCAGCCGGTGTGCTGCAGCATTCACCACCGCTGTCTTTGAAAAAGGAAGCGAAAACGTATAGCCGCGGTACCACGCCTGCCATTGGTCCATGTAATGAGGACTGAGGAAGTTCCCTGATTGTCCGGTCACGGTGTTGAGTGTGGTGGCGTCCCAGTTGGACAGGTCAGCCGTGTACCTCTCCGACGGCCCATGTGCCCGCCCGACTGCTCTTACGCAATAAACGCTGCCTGATTGCACGTTCGTTCCTGTCCCAGTCCAGCGCCGCAGGATGGGCACTTTGCCGAGAATCGGATTCTGAATGGCGATGGAGTTCTCCACTCCCCAACGCCACGACTCAAGATCACCGGGCGCACTCTTTAACGCCTGCTCAGCTGCCTTGGCGATCAACTCATCGTAGGTGGAAATTCCGGAAGGCAGCCAGCGCGCCGGCTGATTTGTCAGCACATTTTCGAACCAGGTTGTTTCCTGCATCCATTGATAGCTCTTCCAACCGAGCTGCGCAGCATCGTTGTCCGTGGCTGCGTCATCAGTAGCTGGTCCCAACTTCGGTTCGAGCAGCAAATGCTTCAATTCGTCTCGCGTTGACGTCGCAATGGTGGGAGCGGCAGAATCAGCGCTCATCCGCCCATCCCAGTTGCGCAAAAGATCGCCGGCTTTGCGCAGTTGCGGCGAAGGGTCCTTCGCATGATCGACTGCGGTCACAATCCTATCGGCGACAAACCGATCGAGTTCAGAGTAGGTGTCGTTTTGCAGCGAAAGCATGTCCGCTGCCGAAAGCTTCTTTTCGGTCTGCAGCACGCGAAAAATCCGGTCCGTACGCCATGGTGATTCCCATTCGACGCTGATCGAGTATGGGTATTTGTCGGGCGTGATGCGCCCATTGGCGGTTGCGATTATCCCTAAAGGAGGATTGAACACGCTGGGCAGCTTGTCAAAGGGGATGTAGCCAGTCCAGTCGTGGCTATTGTCACTTCCATCCACCGGCAGCGCGCCATCGCCAGAAGCACGAATTGGAATCTTGCCGGTCGTCTGATATCCAATATTGCCGTCCACATCCGCGTAAACAATATTCTGGCCGGGCGCGTCGAACTGTGTACATGCCTGCCGGAACTGCTCCCAATTTTGAGCGGAATCAATGCGGAAAAATGGACCGCGAATGCCGTCGTATAAAGTCCAGCGCAGCGCGATTTTGCGCATTTCTCCGGGACGCAGTTCAGTGACGATCGGACCGTGACGAGTTATCCCGACGTCAAGAGCAACGTCGTTTTTTCCTTTTATGTGAATCAATTCTCGCCGGACCTCGGGCTGCTTCCAGCCCTGAGGCGTCAGGTACTGGCCGGTATCGTTGAATTTCTCGATGTACGCGTCTTCGACGGTGGGCGCAACATTCGTTAATCCCCACGCAACGCGTTGGTTGTGCCCGGCGATCACATACGGATAGCCGGGCAGCGTTACTCCCACGACATCGAAACTGCCTGATCTCAGGTGTGCCTCATACCACAAATTCGGCATTTGATGGCCAAGATGCATGTCGTTCGAGAGGAGCGGCTTGCCTGATACCGTATGCGCGCCCGAGACTACCCAGTTGTTTGAGCCAACAGGAAACACTTCATCCTGAAAAAACGGTTCGAGCCACGTGTGCCAGAGCTGGTCGTTTTGGCCCGCCGCGATGTTCATTTTGGCCGCACTCGCTATTCTCTGGGCGGACGTGCCCGAAGATTGTTTTTGTGTCTGTTCACTTCCCGGTGGATGATCTCGCCAGGAAGTGTTCACGTACAGATCAGACGTCAACTCCGGCCCAAGCTTTGCCAGAACTTGCTCGCGAACCAAGGCGGCGCGTGGTGAAGTGCTAAGAGTCTGGACCATTTGATATGCGATGATCATCGAGTCCTTTATTTCCCACTGGCGCGGCGAATAATGCAGAAGCCGGAACTCGATGGGTAACTTCTCTCGCCGCGCTGCCATATAGGCATTCACCCCTCTTGCATATGCCTCGAATTGCTGTCGGTCTTCCGGACCGAGCTGTGCCAGATTGATTTCTGCCGCTGCGCGAATGCCGAGGATTCTTTGCTGGCGATCGTGTTTCAGGGCTAAGTCGCCAACCACTTCAGAGAGTTCGCCCGCTGCGGCCCGCCTCATCAGGTCCATCTGAAACAGGCGGTCTTGTGCCGTCACGTAACCCTGCGCGAAAAACAGATCGTCGAGATTGGCCGCCTCGATCGTCGGAACTCCGTGCCCGTCGCGAGTTACGCTGACGGGGGCGGACAAGCCGGGTGCCGATACAGTTCCATCCAACTCCGGCAGCGCAGATCGCGCGGTCGTCAAGAACCACGCGACAGCAGCGGCTAGGACAACGCCGATACCGAGCGCCCACAATCCAACAACGCGCCACACCTTTGATGGTGAACCTGTCAGGCTTTTATTTGCAACCGTATATGTGTTCATGAAAGACAGTAGATTGTAGGTCTCACGGCCGCTGATGACAACGGCCTATGACAACAAAGAAATTCATCTTGCGCATCTCGAACCGGTGAAGTCGATGCATCCGTATTTGGCGCATACCCTAATCCCAAGTATCATTCCAGAAGCCCGCATGATCTGCCCGCACTGTTTCGTCGAAATGCCCGAGATTAGCGCCTTCTGCCCCGGTTGTGGCCGTTCCGTGCAAGAAAGTGGCGATGTTGGTCTGCCGGAGTTGCATGCAACCAGCACGCGTGACGTCCTGTTGGGAGCCCTGGCTTATGTTGCACTCGTCCCGGCCATTATTTTTCTCGCGTTGCCTTCTGTTAAAGCAAGCAGGTTTGTTCGCTTTCATTCTTGGCAGTCGATACTATTCGGCACTACAGCGGTCATTCTTGCTGTTTGCATGCGGGGACTGTTCGCATTCTTCTCGCTCTTTCCGGGAAGTGGGTTTCTGCTTGGGGTGCTTGCCAGTGGTCTGGTGTTTCTTGCGCTTGTTTTCTTATGGCTGGTGTTAGTCGCAAAGGCGGTCCAAGGAGAGGCATATGAGGTTCCCTGGCTGGGGCATCTTGCAGCAAATCTGACGAAATAAAAACAGCAAATCGGGTGGATGTGAAACCTCGTACTGATCGCTGCGCTTGACACAATGCCACTGAAGATGTCATTCCTATTTGCTTTTACCCGAGTGGCCCCGGTCGCATTGGGGAATGTGCCTGGCCAGAAAGGGAGCTCTTGAAAGTAAAAGTTTTCTATCATGACCGCTGTTTCGATGGCGCATGTTCCGCTGCGCTGTTTTCGCGCTTTTATTCCGAGCGGATCAGACACGATTGCCAGTTTATCTACTCGGGGTTGCTTCATCGCGCCGGTTCCCTGTTCAACGAAGCTGATTTTAACGGCGACGAAAACGCCATTGTCGACTTCAAGTTTTAAATCCTGCACTAGTTTCATCGCGATGACTGCGGAGCAGCGTTTCGGATTCAATGTGGAGCCAGTTGCTGAATTAGTACGCTGGACTGACATTATCGATGGCGCTTTGTATCCGGACGCAAAGACCGCTGTCGAAATGAAAGCCCCGGCCATGCAGCTGACGATGATCATCGAGTCCACACAGGATCCGGAATTCCTGCCGAAGCTCATCCCGTTACTTGCAAACAACTCGTTAGAAGAGGTTGTGCGCACGCCATTCGTTGCAACATTGCTACCGCCGCTGCTCGCGCGGCATCAGGAATCGCTTGCGCTGTTGCGCGAACGCACCGAATGCAAAGACGCTACGCTGTTCTTCGATGTGACCGATCGCGAACTCGAGGGATACAACAAGTTTGTCCCTTACTACCTGCATCCCGAGTCAATTTACAGCGTGGGCTTGAGCAAGAGCAGCTTTCGCGTTAAGGTGTCCGTGGGCTCCAATCCCTGGGCGCCCTCACCGCCTCAGGTGAATCTGGCTAAAGTGTGCGAACGTTACGGGGGCGGTGGCCACGCGCGCGTGGGCGCGATTTCTTTCGACGTTACCCAGCAAGCTGCTGCACGCAAGGCTGCGCGGGAGATAGTTGAGGAACTCCGTGCCAGTGTTCGCAAGTCCGTCTAAAGCTCGGATGATTACCGACCAAACCTCGATTCATGCCGCTAGTCCCAAGGAGCGCGTTCGCCTGGAGGCGCTGCGTAGCGTCGCATTAATCGAATTCATCAAAGGCGCCATTGTTTTGGCCGCAGCGATAAGCCTGTACTGGCTTGATCCTTCCGATGTTACGGAAGCATTCCTCAATTTCGTTCACATAAGTCCCGATCATCACTTTGCGCGCCTGCTTTTCGCGTTTGCCGACAGGCTAAGCGACATTAAGGAATGGCAGGTGATTGCGGGCGCGAGCTGCTATTCCGGCCTGCGTTTCGCCGAGTCTTACGGGCTGTGGCGGGCTCGGCCCTGGGCGGAGTGGATTGCCTTAGTCTCCGGCGCGATTTACCTGCCAATCGAAATCAAGCTGCTGGCGCATCGGCTATCGCTATTTCATGCCAGTATCTTTGTTGTGAACGTGGCGATTGTTCTATTCATGTTCTACCTGCGAATCTATCTACCGAATAAGGAGAAGTTGAGGGCCGCCCGGGGAGAGTAACCCGTTAGAATCTAGAGAGTCGTTTTCGGGCCACCCCAAAAGTGCCAAATCTCAGCAGAAGAAAATTTCTATACACAGGCGCCGCCGCTGTCGTCGGCGCTGCAGTTCTCGGCGCCGATGGATTTGTGGAATCTAACCATCCTCACCTGGTGGAGATCGAGATCCCACTTGCCCGGTTGCCCGAATCGTTTGATGGATTCCGGCTTGTACAATTAAGTGATTTTCACTACGAGGACCATTACTCTGCGGTTCCCATTAGGCAGTCGATCGCAATCGTTAATAGTCTTCGCCCCGATCTCACGGTTCTGACTGGTGATTTCGTTACCGTCCCACTTTTTGATCGAGCCTTGTCGGTGCGTGAGGTCGTTGCGAGTTGCGAACCCTGTGCCAGCATCTTGAGTGGAATCGCAGGGCCTAACTACGCGATCCTCGGCAATCACGACGCTGCATCTTATCCTGGACGCATCATTCACGCGCTGAACCAAGTCAAAATTCCGGTTCTGCGAAACCAATCGGTTCCTGTTGAACGCGGGCGAGACCGCATCTGGCTCGCCGGTATTGATGACTTGCTGAGAGGCGTTGACTTGCAGCTGTCAGGACATTCGCATGGAGGCCAGATCTGGATTCCGGGCATCGGCGCGCCGTGGCTGCCTCCGATGGCCCGCCGCTATCCACGAGGTTTGAACAAGATCGGGAATCTGACTCTCTATACGAACATCGGCATCGGAACCATCCGTGCGCCGATCCGAATCAATTGCCGCCCGGAAGTCACTCTCATAACATTGCGCGCTCGAAAGTCCTGACGATCAAGCGACGAGGAACGATCCGAACAGGCTGTACAAGAGCACTGCCAGCACAATCAGCGTGAAAGTCACATACATGCGATCACCCTCGATCGCGAAAGCAAAGATCGAAAAAATCACGCGCGCAATCGGGGTCGCTATCAGTAGTAGCAGGCCAAGCTGCATAATGCCGCGAGAATGCCCGGAGAATGCCCAGCGGACAATTCCGTGTACAGTCTTGAGTTGCTCGGGTTCGCCGTTAAATGTGCGATAGCTCACGTGTGCCATTGGCGAAGACCCCAAATACAGCACAGCCCCAATGATCACGACACAGGCTGAGAGCAGTACCCCGCCACGAAGCAATTGCGCAATCGTGTTTTCCACCTGCTCTTCGTACCACTCCGCAGTTGTCAACGGGCGCGTATGATTGTTCGGCACAAGCATCAGAATTTTCCGCCAATTCCTTTCAGCAGCATTTCTATGCCGAGCAGCACGATTACGAGGCTGAATACTAGCCGCAGGCTTTTGGTTTTCGTCTTGACCAGGACGCGTGTGCCCATGAGCGATCCGATCAGAACGCCCAACATCACTGGCATGGCGAGAGCGGGATCGATATATCCCCGGCTTAGATAAACGCCAGCGCTCGCGGCCGCTGTAACTCCGATCATGAAATTGCTGGTAGTAGTAGAAACTTTGAACGGGATCTTCATCGCCTGGTCCATGGCAACGACTTTTAGCGCGCCTGAGCCGATTCCAAGCAGGCCCGAAAGGGCGCCGGCCCCAAACATGATTCCAAGTCCCGCTGGCACGCGATATACGTTATAGCTGCGCAGGCCAGCGGTATCGGGGAAGGTGCTGTTCATTTTCAATTTGGTCGCCAGCGGGTCAGGAGGCATCTCGATCTCGCTGCGCGGGCGTGTGCGCCTTGAAACGTATGCCGAGTAGATCAGCATCAGTCCGAAAACGATTGCGATTGCACTAGGCGGGATTTTCGCAGTCAAATATGCACCTAACAATGCGCCTAGTGTGGTTGCGATCTCCAGAAACATGCCGATCCGAATGTTGGAGAAGCCTTCTTTGAGGTAGGCGGCGGCAGATCCCGAGGAAGTCGCAATTACCGACACCAGCGATGCTCCGATTGCGTAACGCAGATCAACTTTGAAAAAGATCGTCAGCAATGGCACGAGGACAACGCCACCCCCAAGTCCGGTGAGCGAGCCTAAGAACCCACCGAACATGGATCCGATCCAGAGCAGAAATGTAAATTCGAGGACGTTCAACGTACCAGTGTGCCACAGGTACAACCGTGCTGGGACTCCACTATAGGCCAGACACTCCCAAGTTACTTCTCGGGTTTCAATTGTCACGCGAAGCTAATTGCATGACTCACGAAAAACTGGTCGCGCGCGCAGTGGCGTGGCTACGCGGCTATGGATGTGGCGTCGTTCTTTCGGAACAAAGTTGTTCTAGCGGCGAAACTCCAGACGCGATCGGCTGGAAGCGCGCCAGTCATTCGGTGATTGTTGAATGCAAGATCTCGCGGGCCGATTTTTTAGCGGATCGCGAGAAGCCCTTCCGTCGAAAGCCGGAAATTGGTATGGGCTGCGAACGCTATTATCTGACTTTGGCAGAGTTATTAAAGCCAGACGAATTGCCTTCTGGGTGGGGCTTGCTGGAATTGCGAGGAAGGGAAGTGCAGCGGGTATTCCCGGCACAGGAGAAGATGCGTTCAGCGCGAGGCTTCCGCTACGAAATGAACCTTCTACTCGCAAGTTTGCGACGCGTCGAGGTTCGAATCGAGCCGCAGTCGATTACCGATTTTCTCAAGTGGAAGAACAGAATGGCGGAATATAACCGCGGCAGTTTGCCGGAGGGGATTGTGGCGCTCGGGGAAGAGGCAAACGGATTCCTGGTCAGGTCAAGTGGAGGAGATTAGCTAGTTGAAACCCACAGCTCTCCCGGTGTTCTCTAATATCCGGATTTCACTCAGCCTTGCACTCGGGGCATATTAGCCTCATCCAAGCACTTTTACCTGGAAATACTGGCGGATTCCAACAACGTTGGAGAACATCCGCGTGAGTTTGCCTTCCGAAGAGAAGAACAAGATTAGGTAGCGATCGCGAAGCGGATCGAGCCGGGAGATGTCATCCGTCCACCGCTCCACAAAGTAAATATAGGCAAGAGTTCAAGGTTACTCGCAGAAAATCCCAGCGGCACTGTACTGAAGAGTACAGAGAGTTCATGGCAGCCGATTCAAAAGGCGAGTACTTGAACCGAGTGTTCAAACCTCGAGGATATCGGTATCTGATTCTGAAGAAAGCAACTTGGGCCTAGAAGCAAATTCGCAACAGGCCAAGCCCCGAGGGACGCAAGTTGAGAGCCGCACGAAGCGCCAGCTGGGTGAGAGCACAAGGACTTCTGGCAGGGACACCACACAGATGCTTCCTTTTTCAAAACGCATCAATTCCGGTTACGCTCTGTCCAATGATCAGCGTGTGGATGTCATGGGTGCCCTCGTAGGTTTTCACGGACTCTAGGTTCGCCATGTGGCGAAAGATGGGGTATTCGTCGGCCACGCCGTTCGCGCCCAGTATGTCGCGCGACATCCGGGCGCATTCGAGCGCCATCCAGACGTTGTTTCGTTTGGCCATTGAGATGTGCTGGTGTTTGAGTTTGTCTTCGTCCTTCAGTCGGCCAACCTGCAGCACCAGCAGTTGCGCCTTGGTGATCTCGGAGATCATCCAAGCTAGCTTTTCCTGGACAAGTTGTCGCGAGGCAATCGGCTGATCGTGGAATTGCTTGCGGAATTGCGAATACTGCAGAGCACAGTCGTAGCAGGCCATCGCCGCGCCCACGGCCCCCCACGCAATTCCATACCGTGCTTGGTTCAGACACATCAAGGGAGATTTCAGGCCGCCTGACTTCGGCAGCAGGTTCGACGCGGGCACATGAACGTCTTGCAGCGAAAGGGAAGATGTCACAGACGCCCGCAGGGACCACTTGCCGTGGATATCTTCGGCGCGGAAGCCGGGACGGTCGGTTTCGACCAGAAATCCGCGAATGCTGCTGGCGTCGTTGGGGTCGCCGGAGTCATCCGTCTTTGCCCAAATCACGGCGACATCGGCAATCGAGCCTGACGTGATCCACATCTTCTCGCCATTGAGCACATACTCGTTACCAACTTTCCGCGCGCGAGTTCTCATACCGCCGGGGTTTGAGCCGAAGTCGGGCTCAGTCAACCCGAAGCAGCCGAGCTTCTCGCCCTTTTGCATCGCCGGAAGCCAGGTGTTTTTCTGCTCGTCGCTGCCAAAGGCATGAATGGGATACATCACCAGCGCCGACTGCACGCTGACAAACGACCGCACGCCGGAGTCGCCGCGCTCTAGTTCCTGCGTGACCAAGCCATACTCCACGTTCGACATGCCAGCGCAGCCGTAGCCCTTCAGGCTGGCACCGAAGAATCCCAGTTCGCCCATCGGCTTAACCAGTTCGCGTGGAAATCGTCCGGCGCGATTGCACTCTTCAATTATCGGAATGAGATTGTCTTCGATGAATTTGCGAGCGGTGTCGCGGACCAGCCGCTCGTCGTCATTGAGCAGAGTGTCGAACTCAATGAAATCTACGCCGCGGAATTTGAGGGCCATTAGAAAAGCTCGTTTCTGTTTCCGGTACTCGTGTGGCGCGGACATTCTTGTCCGCGCACTTCCACGCAATTTGATCAGCTGATTGCAAACGCGGTCGGACAAGAATGTCCGACCCACATGGCAACGTGCAAGGAAACGTTTGACCTTAGCAGAGGCCCGAGAACCCGGTCAAACCTGTGGTAGTGCACCACGCGAGCCCTCGTCCAGGGAACTGTTGCCTGCACCTGCTTTACAACTCTTTTACGAGAATTGGACGGAGGAACACGGCAGAACGCATCTATACTTGTACGGCCCTCAATGCGCTTGCAATCGACATTCCGGCGAATTGCAAAAGCCGTCGTTCCTACCATTATCTGCGCGATCTTGCCCGCAGGAGCATTCGCATCCGATCTTGCGTTTTCGGTGCCTCCTCTCGATCGCGGCTTCCAGCTTCTCTACAACCTCGATTTCGATCACGCGCACAACATCTTCGCGCAATGGGAGCAGAACCACCCTGATGATCCGATGGGACCGACCGCCGACGCCGCCGGGTTGCTGTTTTCTGAATTTCACCGGCTAGGGGTGCTGGAGTCGCAGTTTTTCGAACTTGACAAGCGATTTGAGAACCGGCCAAAGCTGAGTCCAGATCCCCAAGTGCGTGCACGTTTTCAGGCGGCGATTGGTCTCGCTGAAAAAATCGCGCGGGTGCGGCTGGCCAAGAATTCAAAGGATGAGCCCGCGCTTTTTTCACTGACTCTGGTCAACGGTCTGCAAGCGGACTACGCTGCATTGATTGAGAAACGTAATCTCGCCTCGCTGCACTATACCAAAGAGGCTAGTGGGTGGGCGGACCAGACCCTGGCCGTCAATCCTCAATGCTACGATGCCCACATCGCGGGCGGCATCAGTAAGTATCTGGTAGGCAGCATGGCGGCGCCGATTCGCTGGTTGGTGCGCCTAGGTGGAGTTGCGGGCGACAAGCAGGAGGGCGTGAAAGAGCTGAAGCTGGTCGCCGATCGCGGGCATTATCTCGCGCCTTTTGCCAATATTCTGCTGGCAATTGCTTATGTCCGCGACCACGACAAGAAACATGCCCGCGAGTTGCTGGCGTCTTTGCGCGATGAGTTTCCCGCGAATCCCCTATTCGCCCAGGAAATTGCAAAGCTGGATGCCGTCCACTAGAAAGTCTGCTTCAGCTTCTGGGAGCTGTATTGACTCTGACTCAGAATCCTAAAGCCCTGACGCCTGCTGCCGATTTTCATACTCCTTTAACAATTTCGCGCTAGATTCGGTCTGAGATTCGAGCGAAGCATCTGCTTTATACTGGTGTTCGGCAGCGCCGCCCGGTGCGGTCAACGCTTGCCAACTCTGCCGCATCTCCTTCGATTTCCATCATGGCCCGCGCTACGGTTGACAATCCGGCCTACTACATCAATCGCGAGCTTTCGTGGCTGCAATTCAACCGCCGTGTGCTCGAAGAGGCGCAGGATGAAGCTAACCCCGTTCTCGAACGGCTGAAATTTCTTTCCATCAGCGCCAGCAATCTCGACGAATTTTTTGAGGTACGCGTTGCCGGGCTGGTCCAGCAGATTGAGGATGGCTACACGGAAGCTGGTCCCGATGGGCTGACGCTCGTCGAGGAGCGCGACCTCGTCTCTGACGAACTTCATCAATTTGTCGGTGATCAATACCGCTGCTGGAACGAACAGCTGCGCCCGCAACTCTCAGAAAAGAGCATTCGTGTTCTCGGACTCCATGAACTGGACGATAACGCCCGCGCCTTTGTGCAGGATTATTGTGAGCGCGAACTCGATCTGCTGCTCACGCCAGTTACTGTTGATCCGGCGCATCCGTTTCCGCGAGTGATCAACAAAGCTTTGTGCGTGGCGTTTTTGCTGCGCCGCCGCCGCCGCTCGTCGCTTACCTACACCGGAGTGGTGACCGTTCCTCGATCGTTGCCGCGATTGGTTCGCCTACCGTCTGAAGGCACTACGGATTTTATTTTTCTTGCCGATCTCGTCGCCTTTCATGCCTCGCGCATGTACAACGGTTATGACATCATTTCCTCCGCCGCATTTCGCGTCACGCGAAACAGCAATCTTTATCTCGCGGAAGAAGAGTCGCGCAACCTGCTTGAGTCGGTGCGTACTGAACTGCACAACCGCCGCAAGGGCGATGCCGTGCGCATGGAGATCGAAGCCGACGCTGATCCGGAAATCATCGAACGCCTGCGCAGCAACTTCGGTCTGGAACCGTGGCAGGTTTTCCGCATGGATGGCCCGGTTAACCTCTCCCGGCTTTTCAATATTTACGAGCAAGCCGATCGCCCTGATCTAAAGTACAAGTCTTTTGCACCGCGCGAACTGCGGCTTACCGCGAAATCTCAGGACTTATTCGAAGAACTCCGGCGCCACGATGTTCTACTGCACCATCCGTTTGATTCGTTCGACGCGGTGGTTTCGTTCATCGAGTCCGCAGCAGAAGATCCAAATGTGTTATCGATCAAACAGACGCTCTACCGTACCAGCGAAAATTCGGCCATCGTGCGGGCTCTTATCGATGCGGCGGCAAAGAAAGAGGTCACCGCCGTCGTGGAATTAAAGGCGCGCTTTGACGAAGCTTCAAACATCCGCTGGGCGCGCGCTCTCGAAGACGCAGGCGTGCAGGTCTTCCATGGACTCGTCGGCTTGAAAACACACTGCAAATTGTCGCTTCTTGTGCGTAGAGATCCCGATGGAGTCTCGCGGCGTTATGCCCATTTAGGCACGGGAAACTATAACGCGACCACTGCCCGCATCTATACGGATCTGAGTTTGATGACGGCAGACCCGCAGATCACCGGTGCCGTGCATGATGTCTTCAGTTTTCTCACCGCATATGCTGAGCACTCCGACTACGGTCCGCTGATGGTTTCGCCGGTAAACATTGCCGAGCACAGCCTCGATTTGATCGCCCGCGAGGCCGATCACGCACGCTTGGGCAGACCGGCGCATATTATCGCGAAGATGAACGCGCTGCTCGACAAGAACGTGATTGCCGCGTTGTACCGCGCATCGCAGGCGGGAGTTGAAATTGACCTGCTTGTGCGCGGCATGTGCGCCTTGCGTCCGGGTGTTAGAGGAATCAGCGACCGCATTCGCGTGCGCAGCATCGTCGGCAGATTTCTCGAGCATAGCCGCATATTTTATTTTGCGAATGGCGGAGATGAAGAAGTTTATTTGGCCAGCGCCGACTGGATGCCGCGCAATCTTTATGAACGTGTCGAAGTGATGTTCCCGGTGAAGGACCCCATGTTACGCAACCGGGTTCGGCACGAGATTCTCGATGCGTACCTTGCTGATACCGTCAAAGCGCGGGTGCTGCGCAAGGATGGTTCGTATGTACGCGCCTGGCAGGCTGCCGGGAAAAGGAAAATACCTGTTCCCGGATTCAGCGCGCAGGACTTTCTCGTTGCGCTCGCCGAAGGGAAGCAGACCATCGAAGCTATCCCGGGTGTACCCGAGCCCAAACCGCGCCGTATCGCCGCACGAAAGGAACGTAAAGTCTCATGATCCTGTACATGGTCCGCCACGCGAGCGCCGGAGAGAGCATGAGCAATCCGAAAAAAGATGAAAAGCGTCCGCTCGACGCTGACGGCATCGAGCAGTGCGGAATCATCGGACGCGCTTTGGCCGCACTCAATGTACAGCCGGAAGCAATCATCTCCAGCCCGCTCAAGCGAGCAACCCAAACCGCTTCATTGATCGGGAACGAACTGGGTTTCGAAGGCAAGCTGCAACTGGATCCTGCTATGCGGCCGGAAGCGCCCTTCGCCGATTTTCGCCGGATGCTGGAAAAATACTCAAGGCAAGAAGCAATAATGGTGGTGGGCCATAATCCCAGCATCACCGAATTCCTGGCGCGCATCATCACCAAGTCCGGAAGCGAGGCACTGATTGAATTCAAGAAGGGCGCTGTCGCGCGCGTCGAAACTATCCGTCATGCTGCCCGATTGAATTGGTTTCTGACGCCGAAAATGGCCCGCGCAATTCAGGCCGCTGCCGCGGCCTCTGCCGAAAGATCGCAGCCGAAGACGGCGCGGAAATAAGCTTTCTCCTTTTCGACCGCCCACAGCTCCAAATCCACGCTCATCGGATGTTTCGGAACCAGGACGATGTCTACCGAGGTATCGTGGATGCGCACCCGAATCGTTTTTAGGGCGCCACTCCGTCCCAGGTTGAGCGCCCAGGCAAGCCGCAGCAGCAGGGAAGCCTTGGCAATGTGCTTCTGGTCAGAAGGTGGGAGCGATTTGATCGGAGCGTCCCCGGCCGACGGTCTCGACTTTCCCAGGTATCGTGCGATGGCTGCAATCAGCTTTCTTTGTTGGAGTGTGTAGCCCAGGACTTCTGAGTGCGAAATGATGTAGTAGGCGTGCCGGTGCCTACCCGTACGATTCACGTAATCTCCCACTTCGCACAGCATCGCTGCGGCCGCAATCCATTCTTTGTATTCCGGAGGCAAGCGATGAATGCGGCGCAAGTCCGCGAACAACTGGAGCGCTGAGTCGCGCACGCGAATTGCGTGATCCAGATTCACGCGATAGTGCGCCACTGCCGAGAGAATCGAGTCCTGCCGTTCCGATTCGATCTGCCGCCCTGAGCGCGTTGCGCGGTCATACTCGGCGGACATTTGCGCAAGCAGTCCATCGCGGAGTCCGAGTGGAGAATAACGGAATCCGCCCAGTTTGCAGCGATCAAGCAGGCCGGCAAAAACCGCAGCTCCAGCAATGACAATCTCGGCCCGCCGGGGACCAATGCCGGTTATTTGTTTGCGGTCTTCCAATCCAAGACGGCTGAGCATCTTCGCGATCCGGCGCATTTGCACATGTGTCACCGTCATGGCGCGCTGGCTCTTCGTCCGATACATCGCATGAGCGACGGCAGCCAGCGCCTCGGCTGTGCCGGATGTGGCGATGATTATGTTCGGTTTGGCGTGGCTGATACGCTCGGCACTTCGCCGTATTTCGCGATCAATGAGGCTGCGCAGTTGCCTCAACTCAGATTTTCGTGGCGGATCATGATGCAGGAAATCGTTGGTCAAACGCACGGCACCCAGCGGAAGACTGACGGTCTCCTGAATATGTCCTTTCTTGGATATAGTCAGCTCGCAGCTTCCGCCCCCCAGATCGATCATCAGTACCGGAGAAGAACGAACACGCAGCGTCGAAGTGAGGCCAAGATGAATCAAACGGGCCTCTTCGACACCTGAAATGATCTCAACACTCCAACCGGTCGCTGACCGAACCCACTCGAGAAATGCACGCGAATTGCGTGCGTCACGCAACGCACTGGTCGCAACCACACGTACCGAATCCGCGCCGGCCCGCTGCGCAGCCCGATGAAAACGCCGCAGAACCTTCACAGTCAGTGCGATGGCTTCAGGCGACAGAAATCCGCTCCGGAAAACAGACTCTCCCAGGCGCGTCACTTCACGGTCTTCGTGCATTTCAACTAGTCGGTGTGCCACCAGGCGGGAGATCTTTAGGCGAACAGAGTTCGATCCAATGTCAACGGCGGCGAAGGTGGGCATGTAGCAGACAGTTTACAGGGGCGATGGAAGAGTTGAGATCAAGCTGCGGCGACGTGAACGCTCGCTGGTGCTGATTGTGGCTTTGGTTCAAGAGGCGCAAGAGCCCGCTGATCGAGTTCAGATAGTGCCTTGAGGGCATTTTGCAGGGCGCTTCCTGCGCGACGAAATCTTGCGTGATTAATATTTTCCAATGCAGAAACCAGGGATGAGTCGTGGACTCCGCCGAACAACCTCTGCGCACGCTCAGTCAGCTTCAACACGTCATGCCATCGCCCGATTTCATCCTGCGCTTTCTTCAATTCCTCAACAAAAAACTCCGCATCTTGCGAGTCGGAAGAAAGCTCAGCGAGGTATCGTGCGTGCTTGGCAGAAGTTCGGTGTGCATGAAGAGTTTTCTCGTTCAGCGCGCCCTGTCCCAGTTTCGGCAAACGCGAGAACGCCAGCTTCAAAGGGTCAACTTCAGCGAGGTTCGTCTCCGCCTTAGCCTTGCGCAGACGCTTGCGCAACTTACGCATGACGGCCCGATCCAAGCTCCTGGCGAATTTCTTGGACTGCTTCTGTTGTTCGCCCGTAAGCGTCTCCAGCAACAGTGCCCGATGGTTTTGCCGGTCCGGAATCTTCAGTTCTTTAAGGAACGCGATTTGCACATCTAGATCTCGGACTTCCCCGGCTTTCCTGCGAAGTTTCGAAAGCAGTTTCAGCAGCTTGCGAGTGTTGCCATTTTGCGGTGACAAATTTGCAGCTAGGACTTCCACGCGTCGGCTATTCGTACGGAACCGGTGCACATTTTCGGGCTTGGCATCCTTCGACACTCGGGTGATCTGGCGTGTCAAACGATCAAACACTAGACGGACTTGCGGTTGAACAGCAGCGCGGTTTGAGAGTTGCTGTGGGTCAGTTGTTCTCATCAGTAACAGTGTGGGAGACAGCAGTAGCCGAGAATGAAGTTGTCTTCGTGCTCGAGTCACGGTGATTGTAACACTGTGTTAACAATCCATCGAGAGCAGTTAGATTCTGTAACGAAAGACATGGTTGCTCCTTGTAAATGAACGAATTAGCGAAAATGTTTAAGGTGTCACATTCGCTACGCGCTCGGAGCTCTCTGCGAATGAGAACGCGTTGGAAACATTGGGATACGGTTTCCCCCCAACTTCAACGTAGGGATAAATGAAGTAGTTGAGCAGATCGCCTTGCTGCGCCGGACTCAGTTTCAAGTCTCGACCCACAGTGAACTGAATGCGATCGGCATCGTGCGCGCCGAAGAAGTAGTCCTTCTTGACTGGATTTTTCCATGCCTCGGAGATATCGACGGGAATCCATCCGTGCTGAGGATCGAAGAATTCTGCCCAACAGTGATATCCAGCGATATCGGACGAGGCTTTGTTGGCCGGTAACGGAAATCCTATTTCGAACCGTGCCGGAATTTTTTCCGAGCGTGCCATCGAGATGAAGAGCGAATGGAAATCAGTGCAGTTGCCCTTCTTAGCATCGCAGGCGTACAGCACATCACCGCGTCCCCAACCGGTCCCGCTCTTGTCGTATTTCATATTGTCAAAAACATAGTCGTAAAGGGCACGTGCTTTATCCAGGGTTGAGGATTTTCCCGCAGTAATTTTCGCAGCCAACTCCGCAGGCAGTCCGCTGATCGGGACCAACTTGTCGGGTCCGAGAAACTCCTTGCTCTCCTTCCCGCTCAAGGAAACATCTTGAAGGCGCGGACGACTGATTCCGAGCGTGAGATGTTCGTGTCGCACGACGTCGTACACGAGTTCGAAATGCAGATCGCTCGCCTTCGCTTTGCTGGTTTCGGCGTAGTACATCTCGTTACCGAAACGCGATTCACGCGTCTTCTTCAAATCCAAGTCACCTTTGGCCGAGACAACGCGAATTTCCTGATAAGGATCAGAATGGGCTTGCGGGAACCACACGCGCACGTGCTCACCGGTCGGGACATCTTTAATCGTGAAGGCGTAATGAAAAGTGAAGTGTCGAATACTCTGTGCCGAGGCGAGAGTACTTAGGCCAAAAATAGCAGCGAGTGCAAACTTGCGCAGCATTGTCTTTCTCCTGTCTGAGTGGTTGCGGTTGGTGACCACACATGGTGCTCAGGAGAGTCGGTTCAAGTGAAGCCGTGCGATACCCCTCGCATCTCGAAGATAGATTATCGCGTATTCACTTAGGATTCGGGAACCTATCATGGACGTGACGAACTTAGTCGAACCGACGCTTATCTTGCGCTTCCTTCCATTAGAATGACCGAATGTCTGTCGTGGTCCAATGCCGTGACTTGCGCAAGACGTACGAAGGCAAGGTCAAGGTTGAAGCGGTTCGAGGGCTGAGTCTGGAGATTCGCGCCGGGGAATGTTTCGGCTTACTTGGGCCAAATGGCGCAGGCAAAACCACGACCATCGAAATTCTTGAGGGCCTGCTTGAACCAACTTCCGGCGAGGTAACCATTCTTGGCTGCTCCTGGAAAACGAATGCCCGCGCAATTCGCGAGCAGATCGGCATCTCATTACAGGAGACGAGGCTCTCCGAGAAATTGACAGTCAGGGAGACAATTGAACTTTTCGCTAGCTTTTACCGCCAGCCGCAGCCGGCGGAAGAAGTGCTGGCAGCATTGCAGCTCACCGAAAAAAGCAATGCGCAGGTGGGAGACCTTTCTGGAGGACAGAAACAACGTCTGGCGGTGGCAACGGCGCTAGTCGCCTCGCCAAAAATCCTGTTTCTCGATGAACCAACGACCGGCCTCGATCCGCAGAGTCGCCGTCAACTTTGGGAAATAATTCGCAAGTTTCAGCAGGGCGGCGGCACTGTCCTGCTAACAACGCACTACATGGACGAGGCCGAGCGTCTTTGTGATCGAATTGCGATTGTTGATAACGGGCAAATTATTGCCGAGGGAACACCTGCCGAGTTGATTGAGAAACTCGGGGGACATCACATGGTTGAATTCGCGCTATCGGGCAATTCGCATGGTGACAGTACGGCGTGGCGATCACTCCCTGGAGTTGAGTCCGTGCGCGATGAAGATGGGAGAGTGTGCCTCAGCGTCCGCGAGCCGCACCGGACTATTCCGGCGCTGCTCGAACAAGTTGATCGATTTTCCGCGCAACTGGAACATCTCACGACGCGCCAGGCGAGTCTTGAGGATGTGTTCGTGAATTTGACTGGCCGGCATTTGCGCGAGGAGTAGTTCGAAACCATGAGCATCGCCCAACAGACCCCATTCAAAGGGCCGCCTCAATCGGCACCGACTCCATCGGCAGCGCCCCATAACGGCCGCTGGTCCGGCTTCCGGCACCTGCTCAGTGCCCGCATGCTTGAAATGGCACGGGAAAGAGAAATCATCTTCTGGATATTCGTTTTTCCGCTGCTCCTGGCTTTGGGTCTGGGGTTCGCGTTTCGTAACAAGCCGGCGGACAGGACGACCATTGCCATCGCCGCCGGACCGGAAGCGCAGAATACCCTATCGCTGATGCAGAATTCAGCCGCGCATGCGTCAATTCGGGCTGAGATTGTGGATCAGGCGCGAGCGAAAGATGGACTTCGACTTGGCAAGTTTGACTTGGTCATCGAGCCACTCGCACCCGGACGGGTCCATTCACGTCGAGCGAACCGGGTTCCCGCTATATCGATTTCTTGATCCCTGGCCTGCTAGGTATGAATCTGATGAACTCCGGCATGTGGGGCATCGGGTTTGCGCTTGTCGATATGCGTCAGCGAAAGCTGCTGAAACGATTTGTCGCAACGCCGTTGCGCCGCAGTGATTTTCTAATGGCCCTCGCCAGCAGCCGTCTGATCCTGATGGTCATTGAAGTTGGCCTTCTCCTCAGTTTTGGCGCTCTGATATTTCACATTCGCGTCGTTGGATCGGTCCTGGCAATTTTGCTCATCGGCGCGATTGGTGCGGTTTCGTTTGGCGGCTTGGGACTGCTTACCGCCAGCCGCGCCCGCAAAATTGAGAGTGTAAGCGGATTGATCAACATCGTCATGATGCCGATGTGGATCTTCTCCGGCGTATTCTTTTCCTACGAGCGGTTTCCCGCCTCCGCGCAGGTCTTTATTAAAGCCCTGCCGTTGACTGCGCTGAACGATGCTCTGCGCGCCACCATCCTCGAAGGCTCAAGCCTCGCTTCCCAAGGTGGAAGACTGCTGGTCTTGGCATTATGGGGCGGGATTTCTTTCGCGCTCGCTCTTCGCTGGTTCCGCTGGAGTTAATCGGGCAACCAGGAACGAGCCATCAGCAACCAACCTCCTCACTGCTTTCGCCAGCGTCAAAATGGACAACAATGGAACGCTTCCTGTTACAGCCGTTCAAGTTTTCGGCTGGTTTACGCACAACTCGAAGTGTACTTTCAGTTGAGCTTTCCTCTTTTATACGTGCTAGACTCCGACTCGTGATCACGGCGATAAGGGGTCGCCGTGTTCGTCTGCCGCGACTTCGTGTTTCACCCTGCCATTAGGCTCGCGCGGCTGTGCAAGCGTCAGGTTCGTGGAAGGCACTGCTTCTTCGCACAGGTATTTCACTGGCCGAATTGCTACGGGCTGCTGGCCCGACTTTTCTAAAACACAGAGCTGTCTTGTTGAAACTTGCTGAACATATCGACGTGCGCTCCCCGTTCTTTGTGCAATTGCGCCGGGCGCAGACGCGTGTATTGATGCTCGATTACGATGGGACCCTGGCGCCGTTTACTCCCGATCGTACCCGCGCATATCCCTATCGTGAGATTCCCGCCACTGTTTCAAAAATCATGAGGTGCAACACTCGAGTGGTCTTGATCAGCGGGCGTCCGGCTACCGAATTGCTTTTTTTGAGCAGCATTCACCCGCATCCGGAAATTTGGGGTAGCCATGGCGCGGAAAGGTTGTATTCCGACGGAAGCTACGAGGTCGAATCGCCCGAGCCCAGACAGCGCACAGGTTTGCAGAAGGCGGATGACGCATTACAGTCGGCAGGACTCGCTGCTCGCATGGAAAATAAGCCGGGAGCTATAGCTGTTCACTGGCGCGGCCTAGCCCAAGACGAACGTACCCGGATTGAGCAGAAACTTCGTCACCTCGCCGGCCCGATCATTGAACAGTATGAACTGCAGCTTCTGCCCTTCGATGGGGGACTCGAAATTCGAGGCATCGCTAGAAATAAGGGCGATGCCGTTAACGCTATCCTCGCCGAGGCCGGAAAGGGCGTTGCGGCCGCGTATTTAGGTGATGATCAGACAGACGAGAACGCCTTTCGTGCCATCAAAGGTCACGGACTGGCAGTTCTTGTTCGTACCGAACCTCGCCCGACCATGGCGGATGTGTGGTTGCACCCGCCGGATGAACTCATTCACTTTTTACGTGAATGGCTTGCTGCCTGCGGAGAAGAAAAATGAAAGTTCTCGAAGGCCGGCTGATTACCGTTTCGAACCGCCTCCCGGTTGAGGTCAAGACCCGCGGTGGAAGCCCGCGGCTGTCTCGGAGTGCGGGCGGACTTGCCACTGCGCTCGACAGCATCTGGCGTTACAGTCACGGTGTGTGGATCGGATGGGGCGGCGCCGCGGATTCCCCTGCCGCCAATGGCGTTTTACAGAAGGCGACACGCGGACATTCTTATAGCTTCAAGCCGGTGCCTCTTTCACGCGACGAGATTTCGAAGTTCTATTCCGGATTCGCTAACGAGATTATTTGGCCCCTGTTTCACGACATGCCTTCGCGTTGCAATTTTGACCCCGAATACTGGGAGGTCTATCAGCGCGTAAATCGAAGGTTCGCGCAGGCAGCCGCTGAGGCAGCAAATGGCAAGGACCTGGTCTGGGTCCACGATTATCACCTTATGCTGATGGGGCGCTACTTACGGGAAGCCAGCAGCTCCGGTCGCGCCGGCTTCTTCCTCCATATTCCGTTCCCCGCGCCCGACATCTTCGAAAAGCTGCCATGGCGCAAGCAGATCCTTCGCGCCCTTTTGCATTACGATCTACTCGGCTTCCAGACGGACCGTGATCGCTACAACTTTGTGAGCTGCCTGGAACGAATTGTTCCTGAGGCTATCAGCACCCGTGACGATCCGTTTAACACAATCGAATTGGAAGATCGCCGCACTCGCGTCGGCACCTTTCCAATCAGCATCGGCTTCGAAGAATTCGCCAATCACGCCGCCAGCCGTGAAGTCGAACTCGCCGCGAATCAGTTTCGGCATGAGCTGGGAAACAAGTTCCTGGTTTTGGGCGTTGACCGCATGGATTACACCAAGGGAATTCCTGAGCGTCTGAAGGCGTTTAGAATCCTGCTGCGGCGTTTCCCAGAGTTGCGCCACCGGGTTACTTTGCTGCAGGTGGTCGTGCCCAGCCGGGAGGAAATCCCGAATTACAAAGAACTCCGTCGCGAAGTGGAACTGCTGGTGAGCCAGATCAACGGCGAATTCACCGAAAGCGGCTGGGTGCCTATCCACTACATGCACCGCAATCTCACTCGCAGACAGCTCGTCACCTATTACCGTGCCGCTGACATCGCACTGGTGACTTCACTTAAAGACGGAATGAACCTCGTCGCCAAGGAATTCTGTGCCGCCCAGGTAGATGAAACAGGTGTAGTGGTCATCAGCGACTTGCGTCATGCCCGTAGAGGAAAAACGTTCCCGCATGCACCTCCTGCGCGAGGTTATTCGCGCCAATAATGTTCAAGTCTGGGCTGAGTCGTTTCTGAACGCTGCACTCACCGTGCAGCCATCTGTGAAGGAAGCCCAGCAATCACGGCGCGATTCCTATGGCGAAGATACCGATCTTGCTTTGATTGCCTCGTCCGGCGCGCCGGATCAGCGGATTGCTTAAAGGCTTTTTGTCTTTTGGCGTTTCATTTCCAGCCGTTTTCTTCGCCGTAGTTCCTTGGGCGCATACATGCTGCCGCGGCATTTCTTGGCACCGCACAGGCATATCGCTGGATCGTCCAGATCTCCATCGTAAAGGTTGTAGTCGTAAGCCAATTCCTCACCTGCAGCAATTTTGCGCATAGCGCGGAGAATGACACGCCCGCGCACCTCGTCGGCTTCGCAATTCGGCTC
>QHZW01000091.1 GCA_003224815.1 Acidobacteriota bacterium
AGCAGTGACCGAAAATGAATTGGACTTTCTGTCGGCCCTGAAATTAACCTCATGCAGCTCTGGCAGCCCCTGGCTGCTCAAACAAACGTTCGGAGATCGTAATGACCGATCTTTCTTTCAATCCAGCTCGCAAGCCGCAAATTCGTGAATTGACTTTCGAACAGCTGCTCGACAGTGATGAAGCAGCAGCTCTCTTGAAAATTCACCCCAAGACTCTCCAGAAAATGGCCCGCAACGGCGAGATCGCCGGGGTCCAGGTCGGTAGACTCTGGCGTTTTCGTGCGTCAGTTCTGAACGAATGGCTTGAGCACAAGATGGCAAGTTAATGCAGCTGCTCTGGCCCACAACCCAGATATACCCGGGCCAAAGAATCAGCCTGCCTCATATGGACGCTTCGGGTAGCCCTAGAGTAGATTCAGAGTGCGACCGCTGCCAGAATTCAAGGAGCGAATGAATGCTGGCGCGTTACCAGAACGGTTGTTTGCAAAAAATAACCCGGAAAGATGGAGTCGAAAGATGGCAGTTTCGCTGGCTGCAAAAAGGTGCGGACGGGATTTCACGCGAACGCAAGAAAACCATCGGACGGGTCAAGGAGTATCCCGAAAACAGTAAGAAGCTGCAGGATTTGATTGCTGGGCTGCGGCTAAACATCAACACTGATGGCCCGACAGAATTGACCTGCGTCAATATGAGCGAGGCCGTGGCGCACTACAAGATTCATGAGCTTGCGGATTACGGCCGAGATGGCAAAGCATATTCGACTCGCAACCGGAAGACGCTAGTCTTGAACCGCTGGGTTCTTCCTCATTGGGGCAAAGTTGAACTCCGAGCCATCAAAACCGTCGCCGTTGAGCAATGGCTGAAGACACTAGTCACAACGAAGTTCGGGGAGCCGAAGCCTCTTGCAGGCGGCACCAGAGAGAAGATCCGGGACGCGATGAGTAGCGTTTTCAATCATGCGATTCGGTGGGAGTTCACGGATCGCAATCCGATCACAGGCGCCGGTAGGGGCTCAGGCGTTCGGGTCTCGGCAAAGCGGGAACGGACACCTGACGTTCTCGAAGTCTCAGAGATGCACCTGCTCTTCGGAGTGCTGGGAGTTCGGGAAAGAGCCATGGTGTTTCTCGACATGCCGTCGGGACTGCGCCGCGGCGAACTCGCCGGACTGAAATGGGAGGATTTCGATTTCAGGAACCTCCATGTAAGCGTGACTCGGTCACTAGTTGACCAGCACGTGGGCCCTGTCAAAACGGAGGCATCACGAAAGCTGATGCCGATCGACGAGTACGTCGCTCGCGACCTCTTAGCGTGGTATGCAGTGACCTCATACAAGAAGCCGTCCGATTGTGTGTGGGCCACTGATGCTAACCGCGCTGGAGCCAATCGTGGGAAACAGCCAGTTTGGCTGAGCACGGTAATGCGCGATTACATCCAACCCGCAGCCCGAAGAGTGGGGATCAACAAGAAGGTGTCGTGGCATACGTTTCGTCACACCTTCTCGACGCTGCTCAAGGGAAATGGGGAAGACGTCAAAGTTGTGCAGGAACTATTGAGGCACTCGACGGCCAAGATGACCCTGGATACTTACACGCAGGCTCTCAGTCCGCAGAAGCGCGCGGCGCAGAGCAAAGTAGTCGGCATGATCAGGCCAAAACCAAGCTGTACCGTCGTTGTACCGCGAGTTTCTGGGGAAATTCCGGTAACTCATTGATTAGATTTGGCGTCCCCGACGGGATTTGAACCCGTGTTACCGCCGTGAAAGGGCGATGTCCTAGGCCAGGCTAGACGACGGGGACACTTGGATGGCGTAGTCGCAGGCTGAATTGTCGGCAGTCGAGCTTTCTAGTGCCGCCGAATCGGCACTCAGTTTGATCTTCCAAGATTGCCACAAAGAAAACAAAGCGCGGTCCGAAGGGCAACTCGTCGGACCGTGACCGCTTCAACCTCGAATTCGATGTTAGCAGCGCACGATTCTGGGTGTCAAAGATGCGGGGTCGACGTAAGGCGCCGCATTTGCAAACCTCGCGATTTTTATTCAAGCGGCTCTGCCGACCGACTTCGCTAGCGTGATAGGCTCCGCGCGAAAGCGCTTCGCGGTAAGATACGTCAACACAACAAATGCCGCAAGCACTGCAAGCTGTGCAACCACGAATGGCGCTTCCTTTTGGGTGGGCGCCACAGCCTTTAATGCGGGGACTTTCTCAAACGATTGCACGACCAAAACGAACACGTTCAAGTAAAGAGCCATGAGAGCGAAAATGACGTACGTCTTACGCCAGATTCCGGACATGCGCAGCGGGTAACGGGCAATGACTGCAACTGCGAGAAGTACGAGCGAGATAATTCCCACCTTGATTGCTGGCGTGATGCCCATAAACGGGAACCCAAAACCCGTAACACTGGTCAGAACGGTGGTGGCGAGGAACAACGCTGTTGTTCCATTTAGAGGTTTCGCTTTGAGCAGTCCGTACAAAACCACGAGCCCTGACGCAATGGCAATCAGGCTAATGGCGACGTGAACGGCAGTGTAGCTAGCGAGGGACATACCCAGAACCATAGGGTCTTCCTTTCTTGCGGCTGGCGAAAAACGGACTCGATCATACGCTTGGGGGAGAGAAAAGACCAGAGTAGGACTGCGCTGTTCCGGTTCTGTTGACGCTACTGCGGAGGCGACATTCTGACCTTGATCTCGTTGGCTAGCGCAGCCGCGGCGATCTGGCCCTCGCGGGTCTTCAGCAGCGAGGTTTTCTCGTCGGGATCACGTATCCAGTCGAATAGTTCAGCACCGAACTTCTCGTGAAATATGTAGTGATACTGAGGCGTCACCAGGGACGTCATCGCACCGTAACGAGAAGGGGAATTGCGTGACTCATGCGGAAGATGCGCAATTTCGGACAGCGGGTGCGGCCATGAATCGATCGGCTGTTTGGCCGTCCACAAAGGAATGAGTGACGGGCTGGGAAATTCTTCCTTCTCACCGAACCCAAGCATATCTCCCACCGTACTCGCGATCGAGGCAATACTGGCAGGTGTCTTAATTCTCACTCCGATAGGTATGCGCTCAGGTTGCCAGAAGATCAGAGGCACGTGAATCAGTTGGCGGTACAGCGCATTGCGATGCGCATATAGCCCGTGTTCGCCCATCATGTCGCCATGGTCGGAAGTGATGACAAGTAACGTCCGCTTGTCGAGACCTCGCCGCTTGAGTTCGTCCAGAAAGGCTTTGATCTGATCATCTACGTAGCCGATGCATTCGTCGTAGGCGACCAAACGGCTTTCGGGTGTCGCCGAATTGAACTCCTGCAAATACAAGCCGTGAGTGCTCAGACGAGCGAATTTCCTGGGATAGCCGGGCGGGGTGGTGTACGGCCGATGAACATCGAAGTAGTTCATGAAGACGAAAAATGGCCGCGAATCGCGGTCGATCCAGTTCAACGCCTCATGGTTGACTTCAGCGGCGCGCTCGCGAAACATCCAACTCGAAGGGCCGCTGGGCTGCAGTTCATCAATGGAAGGAATCCCGAGCCGGATCAGGAGCGTTCGAATCTTTTCGCGGTTAAAAAAGAGTCGCGCAAGTTCCCGGCCATAGAGTGTCCGCGTGAAGCCGTCGAAAGCGGAATGGAAGTAATCTTCGAAATGGATAAATCCCCGACCAAACCCGAGATTGCTCGAGAAATAGAGATAATTTCCGGAGAACGCGCCGGTGCGATAGCCATGTTGAGCGAACGCCTCTGACAACGAGGGATAACGGTTATCGAGGGCAACGCCTCCTGGCTTGACATCAGTCGCACCATGCTCGTATGAGTAACGGCCCGAGAGCAGAGACGCGTGGCTAGGCAATGTCCAAGAAGAAGTCGAGATTGCGTTTTCAAACAGAACACCCTCTTTTGCGATTTCCGCAATATTTGGGCTGGTCGGCTTTTCGTATCCGTACGCGGTGAGGTGATCGGCGCGTAAGGTGTCCACCACAATCACAACCACATTGGTCGCGCCAGCGCTGGCCCGTGGGAGTTTGCTTAGCGCGGACTTCTCCAGCATCCAGGCACTGACTTCAATTCCAGCACCAAGGACCAGAACGGCAGCTACTAGGAACGGCAGGGTTCTATTCACGAATCTGAGCAGCAGAGATTCGTGCTTAGTGAATGTACGGAACGTAACAGTCGCGAGTCCAGCGGCGAGAATGAACGCACTGCGATGCACGAGCCGCTCGGGAAGAGCAAGCCAATCGTAGAACATGAGTAGCGCAAACAAGAATACCGATACTCGAATGACCAGCGGGTTGCGCATTAACCGCCCCACCACGATCAGCAGCAATGTAAGCGGGGCAAATAGAATGATGTCCCACAGTGGGGCGACCCAAAAAATCTTAGGCGAAACGTGCGTCGTGTGTGCCCAGTTGGCCCAGTTGATCTTTTGAAATAATTCGAGGCCTGCTGCTTCCACCAAACCTGTAACGATTGCGAACCAGAGCCACAGGGCGATCAGACCCAAAGATTTCGGGGGCCAATGGACAGCACTTTGTGTTTCCGACGAATCTGCTGGCACGGGTTTCGCTGCTATTTCCATTCGACATTAATGTACGCGTGAGACTGGCGAGGAGAAAAGGAATAAACAAGCGGCACGATGGCAAGCGCGATTCCCAGCATTATGCTTCAGCCAAAATCACGAAGCTTAAAGGCAGCGTAAAATACAGTTTGACCTCAGAAATGTCTGCCACCGTTTTAGCCGATCCCTTAGCTCGGCCTGATCTCGCCAACTCCAGTGTGATTGCAGTGCGTGAACTGGCGCATCGTTATGAGGATCGCACTGCGCTGAACGGAGTATCGTTCGATGTCCGCCCGGCCGAACTGTTTGGCCTACTCGGGCCCAACGGGAGCGGCAAGACCACGATGTTCCGCATTCTTTCGACGTTGATGGTACCTCGGGGTGGAAACGAGCCGAAAATCTTCGCCACCAGGGACACCTCTACGGCCTGCGCGGAGGGGCGCTGAGGACACGCATAGAAGAGATGCTTGAACGAGTTGGCTTAGCCGACCGCGCGAGAGAAAAAGCTGAAACCTTCTCTGGAGGCATGCAGCGGCGTCTGGAACTCGCGAAAGGCCTGTTGCACCATCCCCAGGTTTTGCTGTTGGACGAGCCTACAACCGGTCTTGATCCGGGAGCACGCCGCGACTTGTGGCAGTACCTGCGCATTCTTCGCGATGAGGAACGTGTCACAGTGCTGGTGACGACTCACCTGATGGAAGAAGCCGAGCGCTGCGACCGACTGGCAATTCTTAGCGAAGGCAAGCTGGTTGCGCTGGGCACGCCGGCAGAATTAAAGCAGGAAATTGGCGGAGACGTAATCGTGCTTGAGACCGGTGAACCGGAAAACCTCGCTTCACGCATACGCGCTCGCTTCAAAATCGAAGTGCGTGTTGTTGGCAAGCAGGTTCGTATCGAGAAGTGCCAGGGCCACCGTTTCGTCACGGATTTGGTCGAAGCGTTTCCGGGCGAGATTGATGCAGTTTCGGTGGCCAAGCCAAGCCTTGAAGACGTTTTTATTCGTAGAACGGGACACCGTTTCTGGAGCGAGCAGAGGTCAGCCACCGACGGCGCAGAAAGACGCTGACGTAAGAAGAATCTCAACTACGAAGGACGCAAAGGTACACGAAGGAAATCTAAATGGCGGGTGGCACTGTAGCCTTGACGAGAGTTGCCGCGAAAAATGGGGATGAACTACTTCTTCCCGCGTTCACTCTGTGGTGGCGCGAAGTGGTGCGTTTTTACCGGCAGAAGACGAGGGTGGTTGGGGTGATCGCATCGCCAGTTGTGTTCTGGCTGGTGATCGGTTCCGGTTTCGGTTCGTCATTTCGCTCCGGCGGGTTAGGCACAAGCCAGCACTATCTGGATTACTTCTATCCCGGCGCGCTGATCATGATCGTGCTATTCACTTCCATTTTCACGATGATGTCGGTAATCGAAGACAGGAAGGAAGGTTTTCTGCTTTCGGTTTTGGTCGCGCCGGTTTCGCGATTCGCGATCGTCTTGGGTAAGGTGCTAGGCGGGACGACGCTCGCTACCTTGCAGGGGCTGATCTTTTTGGTCTTCGCGCCATTGGTCGGCGTACACATCGGCGCGGGCAGTTTGTTGCTAGTGACAATTACAGTGTTTCTAATTTCATTCGCGCTTACTGCGTTAGGCTTTGCCATTGCATGGCCAATGGATTCGACCCAGGCCTTTCACGCCATCATCAATCTTTTTCTGATTCCGCTTTGGCTGCTTTCAGGCGCTCTCTTCCCACTCTCCGGTGCTTCGTGGTGGCTGCGCGCACTGATGAGGATTAACCCACTCACGTACGGAGTGGAAGCTTTGCGCGATCTTCTTTATCCGGCGGGCCAGGGAGAATTTTCGCTGCTCGCTTCCATGTCAACGCTGATCCTGTTTTCGCTCTTCATGTTCGGCTTAGCGTTCCTGATGGTCAATAGAAGGACAACGAAGCCCGCCGCGTGACGGATTATTCCATTTTTCCCACTATTAATGCTTCACTCAATGGAGCCAGCGCAGTACTACTGGTGGCCGCTCACGGCATGATCAAGCGCGGCCGCTTGAACGCTCATCGTGCGTTGATGCTTGCCGCGGTCGCGACCTCGACTTTATTTCTGATTTCCTACCTCTACTACCACGCGCACGTCGGTTCGTATCATTTTCGAGGGCATGGCTGGTCGAGGCCGCTTTACTTCACAATTTTGACCTCGCATACGATTCTGGCCGTCACCATCGTGCCGCTCGTCATCATTACCCTCAGCCGCGCTTTGCGTGAACGCTTCGATCGTCATCGGGCCATCGCACGCTGGACCTACCCGCTATGGCTTTACGTCTCCGTCACCGGGGTGGTCATCTACTTCATGCTGTACCGCATTTTCACGGGATAGTCGCAGTCCAGCGCCTGATTTAGGACCATAGCCAGGCGAAGCCCCGCCAGCGCAAGTTGCCGATCAAGCAGGCCAATGTTGTGACGGTAATAATTTTCGTCCGCAGCTTCGCCGTTTGTGAGCCAGACCCGATGCACCAAGCGGAAGGATTCATTCGCCCACTCCGCCGGAGTTCCGTGCGACTCCGATTGCAGATGATCTTGAACAATCAATTGTTCAAGATGCTCGACGTATGGCGACTCTGACCGCCGTGTGTGATCGATCAATCCCACGTCCCACAAGGAATGTAAATTGCACGGCCGGCTTCCACACGTAGTATTTCCAAATTCGGAAATCTGAATATCGTTGCCACCGCGAGCTTCGCTAATCGCATGCATCGGCTGATGAACGTCGGCGACGAAATGGACGAGGAACTTCAGCGCTTCCAGACGTGCTGACTCGCTGGCATGCCGGTCGGACAGGATCTGTTCGAAGATCGCGATTTGATCCACCACGCAATTGTGGCGATTTGGAATTCTGTGGCGCTGTCCCTCAGGCGCGTCGCAGTCGCGTGTTTCGGAAAACCCGGCGGCATTCCAGGGAATATCCACAAAGTGCCAACCGAATGTTTCCGGGCGCTCATTCCTGATCTCGTCCGCCCATGTAGAGATTGATGCCAGATCGTCTGAGCCGAGCAGCAGTGTGACCTGTCGTCTGACGGCGGCACTCAAGTGATGGGTTGCAACATCTGCGACTACGCGGTGCCCCTTCGGTCCCCATCCGAACGAAGGTACATAGAAACTTAAGAGCAGCACCAGAACTGCCGTAGGTCTCAGCATGTTGAGTAAAGATTCTAAATTCCAGCTTTGCGCCGACGGGCACACGAATGGATCAAGGAACCGGTTGTGACAGCCCAGTCACACGGTTAAGCCTGCTTTTATGCACCAAAGTAACCAACAAACCTCGAATATCTGATTACTTAGACGCATGGTAATCTCAAACTGCTCTGGTGTGTGTTGCTCCCGCGAAGGGGTGACCGACCAAAAAGAGAACTTTAGACGGCTGTTGCGCACGGTAGAGACGCTCTCCGATCTCGGCCCTGAGATGACGGCGGAGCGCGATTTCTCTCAGACCGCGCAGACCATGCTTTCCGCGCTGATGCATGCCGCCGGCGCGAGCGAAGGCGTGTTGTTTGTTTTAATCGAAAAGCCTTCGATGCTCAACTCGGTTGCAGCGCAGGGTTTCAGTCTCATTCCAGAACCGTCGATCATTCCGCTTTTGCCGCGGCACGTGCACTCACTCAGTACTACGCAAGGCGCAGTGCTGCTTTCGAATTCCTCATACGACACTTTCCTTAGTGCGAATGGCAATGTCGCTCCTGAGTTGTTCCGGTGTCTGGCTCCGCTTCGGGTTGCGGGAAAACTTGTCGGCGCAGTCGCTCTCGGACGAAGGCTGGAAGACTCCCTCTACGACGAAGAGGGACTGCAATCACTCGATTTGCTTTGCCACTATGTGGCCCTGGCGGTACAGAACCACGCGCTTACACAGACCCTCGCGCAACGAGTAGGGGAAAACCTGCGATTGATGGCGTCTCTGCACGGCTTTTACGACCATGCGCTTGAAGCCTTCGCCGCAGCAATCGATGTGAAGCACGTTAATATTCATGGCCACTCACTGCGTGTAGGGCGTTACTCCGCTGCAATTGGCGAGGCCATGGGCATGGACAACAACGATGTCGCTGCGCTGCGCTCCGCAGGATACCTGCACGATATCGGAAAAGTTTCGGTAGACAAGCGCCTGTTTGGGAAGCCGACGACGCTGGATCCGGAAGAGTTCCGTGAAATGGCCGATCACACGACAGTTGGGCACCAGATCGTAACCGGCGTGCAATTTCCCTGGCCACGCATTCCGGAGATTGTGCGATGGCATCACGAACGCGCCGACGGTTCTGGTTATCCTGACGGACTTTTGAATGACGAAGTTCCTATGCAGGTGCGGATCGTCGGCCTGGCCGACACTCTGGATGCAATGATCAGCAAGCGGCCATATCGTGAACCGATTTCCCTAGGCGCAACGCTGCATGAAATCGTGCGCATCACGCCGCAGAAGCTTGACCCGTCCGCTGTTCAGGCTTTACTGGTCCAGATTCGCCGCGATTCAGTGGGCGGCAACCGGGTTTCTTTCCTCGAAGACCGCTCTGCGGGCAATCTCGCTCCGGCAGACGTTGATCAACTCGCGGCCATGCTGCAACACAAGGTATCCAACGGGCGCATGTACCTGACGTAGTTTGCACGCTGGTTCAATGGCCTGTCGTTTTTCGGAAAACTCGTCCCCATTTGCTCGCAATGAGTTATTTTCGTAGCTGTATCCTCGTCGTAATCACGCAATGGCCGACGTTCTCGAGCGCCTGAAAATCCTGATTGATTCTTCGACTCCCATCGTTGTAATGGAAACTGTCGAAGAAATGCGTGCCGTGCGACTGGTGCGCGAAGCGTCATCCAGCCTGCGCCTAGTCGCCTTTGAATGGAGCATCGCTAGCGGACTGGTACGTTGCGGTGCTGAAGCGGCTGCGGCTCACGAATCAATATTTCCTGGAGCGGCGCGCGCTAATCTGCAAAACGCAGGCGACCTGAGCGCGCCTGCCATCTACCATAGCCAGGAGCCCGCGCAAGCGCTCAGCAACCTTGAAGCAATCTCTATCGAAGCTGTTTTCATTCTCAAAGATTTTCACCGGCATATGGATGATCCCGTTGTCGTGAGGCGGTTGCGCGATGTCGGCCAGAAGTTTTCGACCAACCGACGGACCGTCGTTATTACCGGGCCGCTGGTCAGCATTCCTCCGGAGCTGGGTAGCCTCGTCGAGTTCGTTGAACTTCCCCTGCCCGACAATGTGCGGCTGCGGCAACTCATCGACGAATCCGTGCAGCGCATGGGACAGACGCGTACGCTGAAGCGAACACTCGACCCGGCCGGAATCGACCGCATGGTAAACAATCTGCGCGGACTCACGGAAGAAGAAGCCGATCGCGCTATTTCGCAAGCGATCGTCACGCGCTACGGCCTGGTTCCCGAAACTGTAACTGACGTTCTGGAAGCAAAGAAGTCGTTGCTGCGGCATTCCGGAATGCTCGAGTTTGTCGATGCGTCCGAAAGCCTCGCCGGCGTTGGCGGTCTCGAAAACCTTAAGTCGTGGCTGGCACAGCGACAGGGTTCATGGGAGGCTTCGGCGCGCCAGTTCGGACTGGAACCTGCGAAAGGCGTGATCATTCTCGGCGTGCAGGGCTGCGGGAAATCTCTTTGTGCACGCGCGATCGCCGGCGAATGGAACTTGCCACTGGTCAAGTTCGATACTTCCGCCGTTTTCGATAAGTACATCGGCGAAACCGAAAAGCGCATTCTAAAAGTCTTCAAAGTGGCCGAGGGACTCGCGCCATGCGTCCTCTGGATTGACGAACTGGAAAAGGTATTCGCCGGCAGTGGACCGGATTCGGCGTCGGTTGATGCCGGCGTTTCGTCGCGCATTCTGGCATCGTTTCTGTCCTGGATGCAAGACCGCAAAGCGCCGGTGTTCGTGGCCGCAACTTGCAACAACGTGACTGTGCTCCCCCCGGAACTGATCCGCAAAGGACGCTTTGACGAACTGTTTTTCGTTGACCTACCCAGCCATAACGAGCGTAGACAGATCTTCGAGATCCAGTTGGCGAAACGGAAGCGCAATGCGGCCGATTTTGACCTGGATCGTATCGCGACTGCGGCGCGAGGCTTTTCCGGCGCGGAAATTGATGCTGCGGTGCAAAGCGCCCTATACGCTGCATACAGTTCGAAACAACCCCTCACGACCCAAACTTTCCTGGATGTGCTCGCGCGAACAGTGCCACTTTCGATAACTCGCGCCGAAGAGATTGACGCCCTGCGCTCGTGGGCGAAGCAGCGCGCCGTACCAGCCTCGGTTGCAAGCGCTCGCGGAGAGACGGCGTGATTCATATATCCAGCCTCGCGGAGGATGATTGAACGACTACTGGCTATCGCTTGTTCTAGGCATCATCGAAGGCGTTACTGAGTTTCTTCCAGTCAGTTCAACCGCGCATTTGCGCATCGCGGAATCGCTCTTCCATATAAGCCTGGGCGATGGCTACTGGAAGATGTACACCATCGTCATCCAACTGGGCGCAATTCTGTGTCTGCCCATTTACTTCCGAGGGCGAATCGGGAAGTTTCTCAGCACGTTTCCGCAAGGCGAACGCGGAGACCGCACTGTGCTGACACATCCGCTCGGTCTTACGATCATCGCCTTTGTCGTTACCGCAATTCCAGCGTTTCTTCTGACGAAGATTATTGGCAAACATCTTGAGAGCCTGCATATTATGGGCGCCTCGCTCATGATTGGCGGCATCATTATGTGGATTGTGGACGCGATGAACGCACGTTCCGAGAAGCTCGGCCCCGGCGCTCCGGGAAGCCGCATTCATACCTGGCGTATGGAAGAAATTAGCCTGTCGCAGGCGGTCTGGATCGGGGCATGCCAGATCCTGTCCGCAGTTTTTCCTGGCACGTCGCGTTCGATGTCCACCATCGCGGCGGGGCAGATTGCCGGAATGTCGCGAGCTTCTGCGCTTGAATTCTCTTTCTTTCTTTCGATTCCGACCATGGTGGTTGCAACCTGCTATGACCTGCTGAAGTCGTTGCGGGGCAAAGGCGCGAATCCGATCGGAGTCTCGCAGATCGATGCGCACGGGTGGGTGGTTCTCGCCCTCGGCTTCGTCGTATCGTTCCTGGTCGCCTATGCTGCAGTCGCGTGGTTTATGGCATGGGTTCGAAAGCGGGGATTCGCGCCCTTTGCGATCTATCGGATCATCGTCGGTGCGCTTGTGCTGGCATTTGCAGCGAGGCTAGGTGCTTAGCCTTCAACCAGAAAAAACCACGAAGAACATCGAGCCAGCAGCGGACCTGACGCCGTATTGCTAACATTCGCGCAGCGGAGATAGTCTAACGGTCGTACCTGCACACGTGAAGTGCCGAGACAAGCCGAACCGGCCATGAACTAGAATGTTGAGTGCAGGAATCAGGAATAAAGATTGTTTGTGGAGGAGCCTCCCATGCTGAAGAAAATCGCCATCGCAGTCCTGTTCGTCTTTTCAATGACCTTCATTTCTTCTGCCCAACAAGACAAGAATCAGCGCCCCAGTCCTTCGGCGCAGGCGCAATGCAAATTCAGCGACGGCAAAACCATCACGACTGATTACTCGAGCCCGCGGGCAAAGGGCAGAAAAATCTTTGGGGGTTTGGTTCCCTACGGCGAAGTTTGGCGCACGGGCGCAAATGACGCAACGACCTTCGTAACCACTGCAAACCTGACCGTCGAAGGGAAAGACGTGCCAGCAGGCAGCTACACCATTTTCACCGTCCCCGCGCAAGATAAGTGGACGCTGATCATCAACAAGAAGACAGGTGAATGGGGCATACCTTACAAATACCAGTCGGATGAGTTAGCGCGTGTGCCCATGCAGGCCTCGAGCACATCCGGCCCAGTTGAGAACTTCACGATCAACTATGGCCAGAATGGCGGAAGCTGCACTCTGCAGATGAGTTGGGAGAACACGCAGGCATCGGTGACCTTCGCCGAAAAGAAATAATCACAGCTCTGGCGGGCATCGTTCGGCGCTAAAATCTCCTCGAAAAGGTTCCGGGAGGTGTTCCATGGCCGTGTACGACTACGTCTGTAATGATTGCGACAAATCCTTTGAACAAACGCTTACCCTGCAGGAACATGATGGGAAGAAGATCCGGTGCCCACACTGCGGCGGCATACACGTACAACAAGCGGCGGCGGCGTTCTATGCAGTAACTTCGAAGAAGAGCGCCTGAAGAGCCCAGATTCACACTTCAGATTTGTGATTCTCTGAATTGGGCTTCCAGCGAAGAACCGGTTTTCGAGCGGCAGCCGTTTCATCGAGTCGTGAGACACGTGTCGAATGCGGTGCTGTGCGTACGAGTTCGGCGTCTTCCTCGATTTCCTGCGCGATCGAGCGCATGGCCTCAAGAAAAAGATCGAGCTCTTCCTTAGGCTCGCTCTCGGTTGGCTCAATCATCAATGCACCAGGAACAATCAACGGGAACGCAGTCGTGTATGGGTGGAATCCGTAATCGATCAAGCGCTTCGCGATGTCCATGGTACGGACGCCTTTTTTCGCCTGCACCTTGTCGCTGAAAACCACCTCGTGCATGCTGGCGCTTGAGTACGGCAGGTCGTAAGTGCCTTCGAGGCCCTTTCGGATGTAGTTGGCGTTAAGAACAGCGTCTTCCGTGGTCTGCCGCAAACCATCGGGGCCGTTCGCCAGGATGTACGCTAGCGCGCGCACAAACATGCCGAAGTTTCCGTAAAACGAGCGCACACGGCCGATTGACCGTGGACGATCATAGTCGAACGCCAGCGTTCCGTCCGACTTCGAAATCAGCATCGGACGTGGAAGAAACGGCTCCAGTTGTTTCCGGATGGCCACTGGCCCTGATCCCGGGCCGCCACCGCCGTGCGGCGTGGAGAAAGTCTTATGCAGGTTCAGGTGCATGACATCCACGCCAAAGTCGCCAGGCCGGACTTTGCCGACCAGCGCGTTCATGTTAGCACCATCCATGTACAGAAGGCCGCCCTTGGCGTGGAGAATGTCGGCGATCTTGTGAATCTCCTGCTCGAATACGCCCAGCGTATTGGGATTCGTAAGCATGAGCGCGGCGACATCTTCATTCATCTGGGCTTCCAAAGCCGCGACGTCCACCATGCCGTTCGCATTTGATTTCAGGTTCTCAACCGCGTAGCCGACCATGGCCGCCGTCGCAGGATTTGTACCGTGCGCCGAATCTGGAATCAAAACTTTCTTGCGCGGAGCGCCTTTTGAGTCATGATAGGCGCGTATAAGAAGCAGGCCTGTGAGTTCTCCGTGCGCGCCAGCTGCGGGCTGCAAGGTGATTGCGTCCATGCCGGTTATTTCGAGGAGGCAGTCGCTTAGCGTCTTGATGATGCGCAGAGCGCCTTGAGAAATCTTCTCCGGCTGATAAGGATGCGCATTGGCTATGCCGTCGAGGCGCGAAACCAGTTCATTGACGCGTGGGTTGTATTTCATCGTGCAGGACCCCAGGGGGTACATGCCGAGATCAATCGCATAATTCCAGGTGGAAAGGCGCGTGAAGTGGCGGATGATTTCGATCTCGCTCACCTCGGGCATATTGCCCAGATCGCTTCTCTCTGCCGCACCTAGCAATGCTTGCGTATCTACTTCGGGCACATCGAGCGGAGCGAGTTTCCATGCTGCTTTGCCGCTGCCTGACTTTTCAAAGATCAGGCCCTCGTTTTGGTTGACATGGCGCGTAGCTTTGCGGGTCATGTGCTTCATCGCGCCACCTCTTCCGCCGTTTCTTCCTTCGCGCTTCGTACCGATCGCTCGCTCTCCCCTACCAGGCCAACTGCAGTATCGATCATGCTGCGGGAGGTCAGCTCGGTGCAGCACCACAGTGAAGCATTCCCGAGTTCGGGATAAAACTTCTTCAGCGGAAGACCGCCCACGACTTTGTGGCCGAGCAACCGGGAGTTGATCGCGTAGGGATCTTCACTTGTCCGCACGACGAATTCATTGAAACGTGGCACGCCGGCGAACAGCACACTGGCACTTTTGGCAAAGCGTTGGGCCGCATAGGCTGCCTTTGCGAGATTATGCCGCGCCAGTTCCTTCAGCCCAACTTTCCCATAGACAGTCATGAAGATGTTCACCATCAGCGCGACCAACGCCTGGTTAGTGCAGATGTTCGACGTCGCCTTCTCCCGCCGGATGTGCTGCTCGCGCGTGGCTAGTGTCAAAACAAAGCCGCGTTTTCCATTGCGATCCGTGGTTTGACCGACGAGTCGCCCGGGCATCTGCCGCACATTCGACTCGCGAGTTGCAATCACGCCGCAATACGGCCCCCCAAATCCCGGCGGCACGCCGAAGGACTGCGCTTCCATGGCGATGATGTCTGCCGAGCGCGGCGGTTCGATGATGCCGAGCGAAACTGTCTCAGCAATCGCGACTACGACCATCGCGCCTTTTGCATGCGCAATTTCAGCAACCGCTTCGACGTCTTCAATTGTGCCGAAGAAATTCGGGGATTGCACCAGGACGCATGCAGTGTCGGTTGTAACAGCCCTCTCAATCTCGCGCAGATTCACTCGTCCACTGTCTTCGAACGGCACCGTCGCCAGTGGCATTCCTTGATGAAATGCATAGGTCGAGAGTACCTCGCGATATTCCGGATGGACGCTGCGCGCCACCGCCACATTGCGGCGCCCGGACAGACGAACCGCCATCATTACCGCTTCGGCAGCCGCAGTGGAACCGTCGTACATGGAAGCGTTTGCCACTTCCATGCCGGTCAGTTCACAGATCATCGTCTGGAATTCAAAAATCGATTGCAGCGTACCTTGAGAAATTTCCGCCTGATACGGGGTGTATGCGGTCAGAAATTCGCCGCGCGAAATGAGCGAGTCAATGATGACCGGACGATAGTGGTAGTAAACGCCGGCCCCCAGAAATGTGGAATGGCCGTCGCCATTCTCGCGCGATCGCTCGCGGAACCAGTCAACGATTTCCGACTCCGCCATCTGCCGCGGAACTTTTAGATCGCGATTGAGGCGATACTCGGCCGGAATTGGCGCAAATAGATCATCAATGGAATTTACGCCGATCGCTTTGAGCATGGCTTTGCGATCAGCCGGGGATTTCGGAAGATATCTCAGTGTCCGCCTTCCTCTGCTACAAATTTTTCGTAGTCCGCGGCGGACAGCAGCGAGTTCAGTTCGCCGGGATTCTTGAGGCTCATCTTCAGCATCCACGCCGAGTGCGCGTCTTTATTGATTTTCTCGGGAGCGGTGGCGAGCTCGGGATTTACTTCGGTTACAGTTCCTGAGGCCGGAGCATAAAGATCTGATACGGCTTTCACAGACTCGACGCTGCCGAACGTTTTGCCAGCGGCCAGTTCTGCGCCAACCTTGGGAAGTTCAACGAAGACTATGTCTCCGAGCGAGTCCTGCGCGTAGGTGGTAATGCCGATCGTGGCGGTGTTCCCTTCGACCTTGATCCACTCGTGCTCTTTGGTGTATTTGAAGTCTGCGGGATATGACATCGAAAGTCAGCTCCTAGCTCGGTCGAAAATCTTTAACCACGAAGGACACTAAGGTACACAAGGAAAGCCATCAGGTTCTTTTCGGCTTCTTATAAAACGGTGTGGGCACAATCTTTGCTCGGATGCCCTGGCCGCGAATCTCAACCAACAATTCTGTTCCGTTACCGCCCATCTCAATGGGCACATACGCCAGCGCAATATTTTTCTTGAGAAATGGTGCGGGAGATCCGCTGGTCACATATCCAACTTCCCGGCCATCTATATTCAAGATGCGATAACCATCCCGCGCGATTCCGCGCTCGACCATCTCCAAACCGACCAGAGTGCGCGTGATTCCGGCAGCCCGCGCCTTTTCCAGGGCCTCGCGGCCGATAAACCCCGGCTTTTCCGTCTTGCAGAAGCGGTCAAGTCGGGCTTCCCAAACGTTGATCGTATCGGAAATTTCGTGACCATAGAGTGGCAGCTTCGCCTCGAGCCGTAACGTGTTCCGAGCGCCCAGGCCACAAGGGACGGCGCCGAACTCCTTGCCGACATCAAGCACCTCATTCCATACTCGGGCGCTGGTGGTTTCGTCACTGGGAACGTAAATTTCGAAGCCATCTTCCCCGGTGTAGCCGGTGCGGGCAACCATGAATTCAGAGTTTTGCTTGTGACCGCCGTTTGTGGTTTTAATCTGGCCGGGTGTAAACCAGTAGAACTTAAGTGCGCTCACATCGGGAAACGAAATTGAGCGAAAAGAGAACGAATCGCCAGCGGTGCCTTCCATCCTGAGGGGCGACTGGCTCAGCTTGCACATCAGGTCGATCGCTTTGGGGCCCTGAATCGCAATCTGCGTATAGTCGTCTGATAAATTGTCGACCGCACAATCGAAGTCGCGCGTATTATCTCGCACCCAGTTGAAGTCCTTTTCGCGCGTGCCGGCGTTGATGACCAGCAGATATTCCTCGTCTCCGAGCCGATGAACGATTACGTCGTCCACGAATGTGCCCTGTGGATACAGAAGAGCTGAATATTGCGCCTGTCCAATCGCCAGCCGCGAGGCATCGTTCATGGAGATGTGCTGCACCGAAGCAAGTGCTTCACGTCCTGCCAAGCGGATGTCGCCCATGTGACTGACATCGAAGATGCCGACGCCGGTGCGCACCGCCATATGTTCCGCGATGATGCCGCAGCCGATTGATGCGGGATATTCAACCGGCATGTCCCAACCGTTGAACTCGACCATCTTGGCGCCGAGTTGCCGGTGTACGGCGTTGAGCGCAGTCTTGCGAATTGCAGGTGCGGTTTCGACAGGAGTCAAGATGCCTCGATCACCGACGGTAGCTGGGCCGCCGGTAGCAAACTTATGAGCCTAACATGCTGGTGATGACGCTTCAAATCCTACGCGCCGGCATCCGGTAAACTTCGCCGCCAGCACCGCCAGTTCACCCACTGTCGGCACCAATCAAGCCAACCCGGGCGCAGTTCGCGCATGCTACGCTCGTTTAATCTCGTTCGCGTTGGAGGAGAAATGCGGAAATTTCTCGCGGCTGCTTTCCTTTTATTGGCCGCGATTGCTTTGGCGGCTGCTCAGGAAGCCACCAAAAACGAAGTCGCAATAACAGTGGGTCGCACCTTCATAAGTGATCAGGGTTCCCCGGGCGCGCCCACGCCCTATCCGATTGTTCGTTTTGGAAAAGGCTTATCA
>QHZW01000204.1:0-3579 GCA_003224815.1 Acidobacteriota bacterium
TGTAATCGGATTTTCGCGTCCCAGCATTTTGACTTCGTTTGTTTTCGAGGCGGTACTGCTGTCTCTAATCGGTGCGCTGGTAGGGATAGTGCTCATGCTGCCCTTCAATGGCATGACGACTGGCACCTCCAACCAGACTACGTTCAGCGAAGTAGTGTTCAGTTTGCAGATGACCCCTATGGTGATCATCACCGCGATCTTGTTCGCCATGGTTATGGGATTGTTCGGCGGAATTTTTCCCGCCTGGCACGCCTCGCGCCGCGAAATTCTGGCGGCCTTGAGAGACTAATAGACAGAGATCTAGGTGGCCGTGTTCGAACAGAGATAGCCTTTAGATATGGCAATAGACACCAAACATAGTGAACTGCAAGGCCTCCGCATTGATCGGTCGGATCGCGGCGAAGGTGGTCAGCCGTCGTCCTGGGCCCGCCGCTACATCATTGTTGGGATTTCCGTAGTTGTGCTGCTGAGTCTTGCGGCCGTCGCTTATCGGCTGTTTGCAGGGGACGTCTCTGAGGTGGAGGTAGCGCGCGCCACCGCTGAGAGCAGCAATAATCCTGCTGGCGCGGTTGTGCTTTCCGCCACCGGATACATTGTCGCCCACCACAAAATCGAGGCCAACTCCAAGGTCACCGGGCGAGTTGCTTGGATTGGCGTAGAGAAAGGTGACAAAGTCAAAGAGGGCCAAGTGCTGGTCCGATTAGAAGACCAGGAATTTCGCGCTCAGTACGATCAGCAACGCGGAGCGGCGGACAGCGCCCGCGCCCAACTTGAGCAACTGCAGCACGGCTCCCGGCCGGAGGAAATTCAGCAGACGGAACACAATCTGAGCGAGGCCCGTGCTACCGCTGCCAACGACAAGCTCACGCTCGAACGCACAAGAACCCTCGTTGCGCAAGGGGTGCTTTCCCAGCAGGCTTTGGATGATGCAACTGCGAAATATGAAGCCAGCCAGCAACGCGTACATTCACTTGAGCAGACCTACGAATTAGCAAAACTTGGTCCGCGATCGGAAGAGATTGCCCGCGCACAAGGCGCTCTGATCCAAGCAGAAGGCCAGACTGCCTATGCGAAGTCGCAATTGGACGCAACCGTCATCCGCGCTCCCATCAGCGGCACCATCCTTGATCGCAGCGTGGAGAAGGGCGAATTGCTCACCGGGCAGTTCGCAAGTGCAGCGCGCCCTGTGTTCTCGATTGCCAATCTAAGGGATATTCAGGTAGAGCTGGATATCGCTCAGGATGATTTTGCCAAGCTCGGCCAGAAGCAGAACGGCGAGGTTACACTCGATGCTTTCCCAGACCGCAAATACAAAGGCGAGATCGCAGAAATATCTCCCGAAGCCAATCGTCAAAAGGCCACGGTGCAGGTCAAGGTGCAAATCCTCGACCCTGATGAGTTCCTGCGTCCCGAGATGAATGCCACTGTCAAGTTTCTCGCGGATGAGCCAAAGGGCGCCGCCTCCAACTCCGAAAAACCTGGAATCTATGTTCCTTCGAATGCACTTCGCGACCATGACGGCAAGAAAGTCGTTTTCATCGCATTTAATGGCAAAGCCTTGCGGCGGGAAGTACGCGTAAGAGCGCAAAGGAGTGGTGGCGTTCTGGTGGATGGCCTTAACGGCGGAGAAGATGTGATCACCACTGCTCCTCAGAACTTGAAAGACGGAGACAAAATCAAGATTAAGGGACAATCATGAGCACAGCTATAGTGAATAAGGTCGCTACCGGAACGCAGGTCGTTCAGGCACGGAACGTCAGCAAGATTTTCAAGCGCGACGCTTTTGAAGTGAAGGCGCTCGACAACGTATCCATTGAGATTGCCGGCGGAGAATTTATGGCGCTCATGGGACCGTCTGGATCTGGAAAGACTACGCTCCTGAACATGATTGCAGCCATCGACCGGCCAACTGCCGGCGAGCTGCTCGTGCTCGGCCAGAATATTTTTACCTTCAACGACGGGCAATCGGCGAAGTGGCGCAACGAGCACATCGGCTACGTGTTCCAGACGTTCAATCTCATCCCAGTGCTGACTGCATTCGAAAACGTTGAACTGCCGCTGCTGCTGACCAAGCTCAATTCCCAACAGCGCCGTGAGCACGTCATGACAGCATTGAAGCTGGTGGGCCTGGAAGAGCGTGTGCATCACTTGCCAAAGCAGCTTTCCGGCGGACAGGAACAACGTGTCGCTATCGCTCGGGCCATTGTTAGCGACCCGACTTTGCTACTCGCCGACGAGCCTACCGGCGATCTCGACAGCCAGTCAGCCACTGAAGTGCTGGAAATCCTCAAGCGTCTGAATGAAGACTTTCACAAGACTGTCGTGATGGTGACGCACGATCCACATGCGGCATCGTACGCGCACGCGACGAGACATCTGGAGAAGGGCATGTTGCTGCCGGCTTAATTCTGTCGAACACGAGGGCACGATTAAGCCTTTCTTCGTGTACCGAAGCCTGCCCTCAGCGAAGTCGAAGGGTGTTCTTTGCAGTTACCGTTTGCTCTTTCGGAATACCAATGTTGCTCTAACCTGCCAAAGCGCTGTTCTCGCCACCAGAAAAGAGCAGGTTCACTGACTCTTCCTTCGCCTCTACTCGCACCCAGATCCGTTCGCCGCAGGCGGCAAGCCGCACGTTGCGCGCCGACAGCGTGGCTGCCTATTCCGAACTGATGCGGACCATCTCAGTTAGCACCATGCCTGAATCAAACACCCGATTCGACCGCTGAAACCTTTCTTCCAGCTTATCCAACAGCACATTCATTTCCCTCGAACTGCAACGCACGCTTCAGTCCCGCACCCGAGCGCCTGCTCAATCGCTAGCAAGGCTGAATAATTGATCTCGTCGGAAAAAGCGACAAGCATGATCCGAGTGGCTGCCACATAACTGACTGGCACCATCCGAAATGCGTGCAGCAGTGGGTATGGAACGGGACACTCGCAAGGAAGGGCGGTAACGTTTTCGGCCAATACCGGACATGCCCACTGCGCTCCGAGTGCCGTCGTCACTTGGCGTTCGCCCACGAATCCCATTTGCTGCATGCATTCGCCAATACGGCTCGTGCTCTGCTCACGGTGGCGCGTGATGACCGCTCGCAACTGCGCGTTATCAATGTCCCCGCGCGAAAGCATTAAAAGACCGAGAGGCATGCGATGGGGCCTACGCGGCTTGGCAATTGAGTTCGTATTTAGTTTCTCGAAGCGCCGTCGTAGCTCCTCCTCAAAGCAGACGGGGAAACAATATTTAGCGTTGTGTAGTCGAATACTCGGACTGCGGCCCGAGACGCGCTTCCACATCCGTCCGGCTACAGCGCACGTTGTATTGGCGCATGACAAATGCTCATTCCATTGCTGCAGAGTGGGTGCAAGCTTTTTCTGCAAGGCGAACATGTCTGATTTGCGCCGCTGCGCGAGGAGCAGTGAATACTTCGGAAACTCGCAACCCATAATTTCCGTTTACCATCACCACTTCCCCACGCGCGATCAGTTTTCCATCCAGCAGCAGGTCGGCCGGGTCTTGCACTTCGCGGTCGAGTTCAAGAACCGATCCTGGCCCGAGTTCCAGAACGTCTTTGAGCAACA
>QHZW01000204.1:3697-7996 GCA_003224815.1 Acidobacteriota bacterium
GAAGCTGGCGCCCACGTCGGTGTTTCACCTAATGCAACAGTTACGGCAATGCCGGGCAGGGTTGCGCGCCCCGATGTCGCCACGTAACCCGCAACTTGCCGGAACAATTCTTCCAGCGCGGAACGACCATCGGCAGTGAGTTCCGCAGGCGCGGACTCTTCCTGCATGAACAGCTTGGCAAGGATGAGTGCGCGTACCAGCGGAACACGGAAGCTCAACTCCCCTGGCGCCGGACCTGCGATGGTCGCCGTCAGTAACACATCGGTTTCCGCTACAGCGGGTTTTTCCGGAGTGGCTTCGGCGGGCATCATAGGAAATGGCACACCCGCAATCTGTCCCAATACCAGGGACAGGCTTTCCGCCCAAAGCTGCATAAATTTATGCGCCGGATTCGGCCTTGGTTCAGCAGGGCTTGCCATCGTATTCCTCCAACTGGAATTGTTCTTGGCTGCGGCCATTACCTGCGCCGCGCGGCTGTTTCCAACTCGCGCGACCTTCGCCTGAAAAATCGTTCGCTCTTCCGATACCAGCTCTGCGATGCCGTCCGCCCGATGTTTCAAGATGAGCATTCGTCCGGGAACCAAGTCGGCCAGGTCCTTGGCGGAGGAAGTGAGCAGATCCAGTTGCAAATCCAGATGAAAGGGACAGGTCAGGAGCCGTTGCCGCAGCCGTTCCGCGGCCTCCTCGCTCCCCATTTGCGTTTGCGAGCGCGGCCTCCCCGCCGAAATTTTTCGTAGGAGCGCACCCGAGACCACTGCCGGCACCGCAATGCTCATCAGGCCGCGGCAGTTCTTCATGGATAGCTCGAAACTCAATCCCAAAGTTTTTTCCTCCACTGGAAGCAGGTGCTGCACGCGGCCCGGTTGCTGGCGCTGTTCGAAAACAAATTGCACGCCCAGCGCCTGCCAGACGTTCTGCAACTCACGGCAAATAATCCGCATGATGGTTTCCAGAATCTGCTCTTCAATCTCCGTTATCTCGCGCGACGGCGGCTGTCCCACGCCCTCGCCTCCCAGCAGAACGTCAATTAAGGGAAAAGCCAGGGCCATGTCCATTTGAATGAGCGCCGCTGCCCCGATTGGCTCAATCTTCACCGACCCGAGATAGCTTTTTTCCGGCACAGCGCCAATGAATTCGCGGTAACTCACGTGCTCGGCTGAGGCCAGCCCTGCCTGAAATCCAATGCGAAGATACGCCCCAATCGAGTTGGTCACGTTGCGCGCAAAGCCTTCATATTGCCGGATCAAGCGCCACGGATGGCGCTGATCGCCTCCAGTTGCTCGCGCGCCATGCCAATCTCGCGATAGTCGAAGCGCGACACGACAACTTCTACTTTCGGCGCGCCTCCGCGTGCCGCCCGCACCATCGCATCAATTTCGCTTTGTTCCAGTACGCGTAAATTTCCCTCCGGCGTAAGCAAGAAGCAGGTACAGTTCGGCTCTTACGCCAAGTTTCGCATTCGCGGCGCAATCCTCGACAGCTTGCGCGAAATGGACTGGAGTCCGCGCGACCTGCGGCGGCAAGCACGACGCGTCGAAGAGGCGCATGACAAACTGCGGCTTGATCTCGGAAGAACTCCGACGGAGCCGGAGTTGGCCAACGAGCTGGGCGTTACCTTGACCGATCTGCAAAAGCTTTTGGGTGAAATCAGTTCGCTGGAAATCGGCAGCCTACGCGTGATCTCGCCCGAGGATGGCAAAGACAGCGGCCGCACCAGCGCGCGCGCCAAAGCCTGCCGAGCCGCTTCCACCAGCATCACCGGGCTTTTGGTGAGCGCGGCTGAATCGAAGAGCGCTTCAAGAATTGTCGAGAGATCGCGGATCGAAACCGCTTCGCGCAAGAGTTGCTGCATTACCTTCTGAACTTCGGCCAGGCTGAGCAGCTTCGGAGTCAATTCTTCAACCAGCTTCGGCTGGCTTTCTGCCAGACGGTCAAGCAGGCGCTTGGTTTCGTTGCGCGTCAGAAGCTCGGGTGCATACTTTTTTATGATTTCAGCGAGATGTGTCGCCAGCACCGACGTCTGGTCCACCACCGCGTAGCCTTTGGCCAGCGCATCATTCTGTAGGGCGGGAATAATCCACGTGGCGGCGACTCCAAATGCCGGCTCTCGCGTAGGGGTTCCCGGTACCGGCGGCGGTGTGGCGTCGGAACTGATGGCCAGCAGGTCGGCTTCGTGCAGCTCCCAGCGCGCGACTTCCACCCCGCGCAAATAGATCACGTACTCGCGCGGCGCAAGCTTGGCATTGTCGGTGATGTGCACCGGCGGAACGATGAATCCGAGTTGTACCGCCAGATTGCTGCGTAATGCCTTGACCCTGGCTAGCAGTTGTCCACCGCGCTGCGCGTCCACGACCGAGACCAGCCCGTACCCCACTTCAAGCGCGAGTTCGTCGAGTTTTAAGAGGTCTTCAACTTCCTGCGTCGGCTTCTTGTCTTTCTGTTTTTCATTCTCTTCCTGAGCTGCCTGTGCCGCCGCCGGAGGCGTGCGCCATGCCAAAGCTCCGACTAGACCCGCCAGGAGAAAGAAGGAGAATTTGGGCAGCCCCGGAATCGCCGCCAGCGCCAACATGATTCCCGACGCAATGAACAACGGACGCCGCCCGGAGAAAAGCTGTTTGCCAAGATCCGTGGAAAGGGTGCTGCCTGAAGAGGCGCGTGTCACTACAATGCCGCCGGCCATCGAAACCAGCAGCGACGGGATCATGGTCACCAGGCCATCGCCCACGGTCAGCACGGTGTACGTCTGCAATGCCTCGCGAAACGGAATGCCGAGTTGAAATACGCCGATCAGAAATCCGGCAATGATATTGACAGCGGTAATCAGCACTGTAGCCAGCGCATCGCGCTGGTTGAAACGGGCCGCGCCGTCCATCGCGCCGTAAAATTCCGCCTCGTGCGCGCGCCTGCGACTCGTCGATGATTCCGGCATTCAGGTCCGCGTCAATCGCCATCTGCTTGCCGGGCAATGCATCGAGAGTAAAGCGTGCCGTTACCTCAGCCGTTCGCACTGCACCGTGGCTGACCACGATGTACTGGATCGCAATCAGCGCAGCAAAACAGAACGAAGCCGACTACGTAATTCCCTCCAACCACGAATTGCCCAAAGGCCTGAATAACATGTCCGGCCGCTGCCGCGCCTTCATTGCCGTGCAGTAGAATGCGGCGGCTGGAGGCAAGATTCAGCGACAGCCGAAATAGGGTGAGCAGGAGGAGCAGGCTGGGAAAGACCGAGAACTGCGCCGGACGCAGAACGTGCATTGCTGATAGCAGCACTAGTACAGAAGCCGTGATGCTCGCCGCCAGCAGAATATCCAGCAGGAACGACGGCAGTGGCACCAGCATTACGAAAACCAACCCGACCGCTGCCACCGGCACGGCCCATTCGACCACCGGCGTGCGTGCAAATGGCGTCTTGGACGTCTCAGCCACGGCTAACCCCCATCCCGCTTTGTGAACGCTGCTCAGCGCGATGAATTGCCGCTAGGATTGCAGCCAGTGCGCGATAAAGTTTGGGTGGAATGTATTGACCGATTTCGGTGGCACGATAAAGCGCGTGCGCCAGCGGAGGATTCTCTATCATCGGAATACCGTGCCAGCGCGCTACCTGTTTGATTTGCTGGGCGAGCAGATTGCGCCCCTTGGCAATCACCATGGGTGCAGCCATCGCGGGCTTATATTCGAGCGCGATGGCAAACTCGTTTGGGTTGGTGATCACTACCGAAGCGCGCTTGGCATCTTCGAGCATGCGCCGCCGCAATGTTTGGCGGCGTAGACGGCGGATGCGTCCCTTGATCAGCGGATTGCCTTCCGTCTCCTTGTAATCGTCTTTGAGTTCCTGCCGCGTCATACGCAGCTCGCCCGCCAGATGCTTCCGTTCGAAGAAAAAGTCCGCAATCGCCCACGCCAGCAGAACTAGCGCCGCTTTCCATCCAAGCTCAAAGGCACGACCCAGAACTAACGACGTGATTCCGCGGGAGGTCAGCCGCACGGCGCTCGTCAGTGCCGCCCAATCGCGGCCCAGCGTCACCGTCGCGAGATAAGCGACAACGCAAGCAGGCAACACCGCCCGCAGAAAGCGCGACAAGGCAGTCAACGAAAACAACTGCTGGGCGCGTTTTCCTGGATTCAGCCGCCCGAACTGTGGCATCAATGCAGCTGGAGCAAACACCAGTCCGCCCTGGGCGACCGCTCCGCCTGCGGCGGCAATCCACGCCAATGCAAGCACAGGCCCCGTCACCCCGACGAGGAGGGCTCCACTCCAACTCAGTAATGGCGCCGAAGCGATGTTTCCCATGCATG
>QHZW01000205.1 GCA_003224815.1 Acidobacteriota bacterium
AGCACAATCCGAAGATTGTGTTCCGGTCTTTCGACAGCATTGACAACGCCCCGGAAGAGAAAGCCCGCGGAATTACCATTGCGACGGCGCACGTCGAGTATGAGACCGCCAATCGCCACTATGCGCACGTGGATTGCCCGGGCCACGCCGACTACATAAAGAACATGATCACCGGCGCGGCGCAGATGGATGGCGCAATTCTGGTTGTAGCAGCGACTGATGGCCCGATGCCGCAAACGCGCGAGCACGTGCTCTTGGCGCGGCAGGTCGGAGTGCCTTACATTGTGGTGGCGCTCAATAAGTGCGACGCGGTGGATGATCCCGAGCTGCTCGACCTGGTGGAACTCGAAGTCAGAGAGCTCTTGAAGACCTATCAGTTCCCTGGCGACGACGTTCCGGTGATTCGTCTGTCTGCGCTCGGCGCATTGAATGGCGAAGAGAAGTGGGAAAAGCAGATTGACGCGCTGATGGAAGCGGTGGACAAGTCTGTTCCGCAGCCGGCGCGTGAACTCGATAAGCCGTTCCTGATGCCGATTGAAGATATCTTCTCGATCTCGGGACGCGGCACGGTGGTGACCGGAAGAATCGAGCGTGGCAAGGTGAAGGTCGGCGAGGAAGTTGAAATCGTGGGCTTCCGCGACACCCGCAAAACGGTGGTGACCGGCGTCGAGATGTTCAAGAAGCAGCTCGATGAAGGCATGGCGGGCGACAATGCTGGCCTCTTGCTGCGCGGCATCGGCAAGGACGATGTCGAGCGCGGCATGGTGCTGGCCAAAGGCGGATCGATCACGCCGCATACGAAGTTCAAGGCAGAGGTTTACATTCTGACCAAAGAAGAAGGTGGAAGGCATACACCGTTCTTTAAGGGCTATCGTCCGCAGTTTTATCTGCGCACGACCGACGTGACCGGAGTAGCGGAACTGCCGAGCGGAACCGAGATGGTGATGCCGGGGGACAACGTGCAGTTGGTGATTGAGCTGATCACGCCGGTGGCGATGGAGAAAGGGTTGCGCTTTGCCATCCGCGAAGGCGGACACACGGTGGGCGCGGGCACGATCAGCGAGATAGTGCAGTAGCAGTGGTCATGTGGAGACGGCCGCCCTCGGCCGTCCGGCAGAGCGAAACTCTGCAAAGGTCGCGGGCGAGGGCGCCCGCGCCACACAGGCAAAGCAGGTTCCTCACCGCTAAAGCGGTTCGGAATGACACAAGGTTTGGGTTTGAGCTAAGAGCTAGAAGCTAGGAGCTGGTTTGTATGCCCCGAGACATCATTACAATGCAGTGCGGTGATTGCAAAGAGCGGAATTATTCGAAGACGAAGAACCGCAAGACGACTCCGGATCGGTTGGAATTGAAGAAGTTCTGCCGCCGGTGCCGCAAGCATACGCCGCATAAAGAAGTGAAGTAATTTGCGGATTGTCGGATTTGAGAATTGTCGAATTTCAATTCGTAAATTCCAAAGTCCCTCAATTTGTAAATCAACACAGGGGCGTAAGCTCAACGGTTAAACTGTCGGTCTCCAAAACCGAACTTGGGGGTTCGAATCCCTCCGCCCCTGCCAGAGTTTTGGAATGGGTCGAGCGCCAGATTATTGAGCAGAGAGAGTCAGGTGCAGTGATGGGAGTAGGGACGAAGAAAATGGCAAACACAGTTGCCGCGGCAAATGACGACAGCTTTGGCGGACGGGTCAAATCGTTTCCCGAGCGGACCAAGGCTTTCTACAATGACGTGCGCACTGAGATGCGTAAGGTCACATCGCCTTCGCGCAAAGAGGTGCAAGCCACGACTGCGGTCGTGATTGTCACCGTGTTTCTGTTCGGAGTTTATTTCTTTGTGGTTGATAACGTTATCGGACGGGGCGTGGACCTGCTCTTCCGGACGTTCAAATAAAGGTTTCTATGCAGGACGAACCCAAAAACGAAAACGAAGTCACTAACGAGTCCGCCGCGGTGCAGGACGCCGTTGCCGCGGTTGCGGAGAAGCCGCGCAATCCCAACATGAAGTGGTACATCATCCACTCCTACTCGGGATTCGAGCGCAAAGTGAAGGAGTCGCTCGAATCGCGGGTGCACGCCTTTGGGCTCGAAGACAAGATCGGACGCGTGCTGATCCCGACCGAATCGGTAACGGAAGTTCGCGGTGGCAAGAAGTACACCATTGAGCGCATGTTTTATCCCGGCTACGTGCTGGTCGAAATGGACATGGACGATCACGTATGGCATGTGGTGAAATCCACGCCGCGCGTGACGGGGTTTGTTGGCACCGGGCAACAACCCACGCCTCTTTCGGAAGAAGAAGTCCAACATATCGTTTATAAGGCCGGTGAGTCGAAGGACAAGCCGAAACTCAAGGTCAAATTCGAGAAGAATGAGACCGTGCGCATCACTGAAGGTCCGTTTGCAACATTTACGGGCATCGTTGACGACGTGAACGATGACCGGGAGACGCTGAAGGTGATGGTGACAATTTTCGGACGCTCGACTCCGGTGGAGTTGGAATTCAAGCAGGTGGAGAAGCAGGCTTCGTAATGGGCAGCTTTAGCGCCAAGTTGCGAGTTTGGAATCCCGCTTCGCCCGAGAAGATCGAGGAAGTCGAAGCCATGGTTGATACGGGTGCTGCGTTTTCGTGGATCCATCGCGAGCGGCTAGAGCGGCTCGGGGTTGAGAAGCTACGGCGCATCGGTTTCCGCGCAATTGACGGCTCGATTATCGAACTTGAGACTGCCGCCGTTTGGGTGGCGAGTAACGATTTTAAGGCCCCCGACATAATTGTTTTGGCGGAAGGCACTGACATGGAAGTGATAGGCGTGCACACAATTGAAGGGCTTGGGCTGGCTGCAGATCCGGTCCAGGAGAAACTGATTCCGACAGTTATGCCAGCGTTAAACACGGCGCGATGATGAAGATTTTTGGCTAGGAGCTAAGAGCTAGCAGCTAGGAGCTACGCAGTAATGGCGAAAAAAGCTACAGGTTCAGTGAAGTTGCAGATCGCGGCGGGCAAAGCTACACCCGCGCCTCCGGTGGGTCCCGCGCTCGGACAAGCGCAGATCAACATCATGGAGTTTTGTAAGCAGTTCAACGCGCGTACCAGCCAGAAGGAACTCGAAGGGCTGATCATTCCGGTGGTGATCACGGTTTACAGCGACCGCTCTTTCACTTTTATTACCAAGACGCCTCCGGCCGCGATTCTGCTCAAGCGGGCGGCGGGGATCGCCAAGGGTTCGGGCGCGCCTAATAAAGATAAGGTGGGCAAAGTCACGCTCAAGCAGGTTGAGGACATCGCCAAGCAAAAAATGCCGGACCTGAATGCTGCGTCGGTGGATGCGGCCATCAGAAGCGTGCGCGGCACTGCGCGGTCAATGGGGATTGATGTAGTCGGGTAACTGCGGAGCTTTGCTCCGCCGGACGGGCGAGGCGCCGCCCCCACACAGTTCGAGGTTGTCGAATTCACCACGGCTGATCAGAGCAATGTTCAGCGGTGGGAGACGGAGAGCAAATGAGAAAAACAGGAAAAAATATCGAGAAGGCGAGGAAGCAGGTCGAGCAGCGTCCGTATGTGTTGGCTGATGCTGTGCCTCTTCTTCAAAAAGTGAAGTTCGCAAAATTTGACGAGACGGTTGAAGTCACGATGCGTCTCGGGGTCGACCCCAAGCATGCCGATCAAATGGTGCGCGGAACGGTAGTCTTGCCGCACGGTCTGGGAAAGTCGAAGAAAGTTCTCGTGATCACCTCAGGCGATAAATTGCGCGAGGCGCAGCAGGCCGGCGCGGATTTTGTCGGCGGCGAGGACATGGTCGAGAAGATCACTAAGGAAAACTGGACCGACTTCGACGCACTGATCGCCACGCCTGACATGATGAAATCGGTCGGGCGTCTCGGCAAAGTGCTTGGTCCGAAGGGCCTGATGCCGAATCCAAAAACCGGCACGGTCACTTTCGACGTGGGCCGCGCGGTCCAGGAAGTCAAGGCCGGTAAAGTTGAATTGCGAAGGGCAAATACATCAAGGGCTGCTATCTGAGTTCGAGCATGGGCCCCGGTATTGCGCTGGATACGACACCGATCGAGACAGCAGCAAAGGCATAGTTCGGATGCGCGCCAAATTGCGCGTTTTCTGCGTCGCAAAAATGCGAGGCATCGCGCAGCGGCGCTCAGGTCCTTCGGCGACGAAAAGCATATCGCCTTCAGGATGACAATCAAGAGTTCGAAAGGGATTGAATATGGCGGTTACTCGAGCTAAGAAAACTGAGCAGGTAGACAAGCTAAGCAAAGACCTGCAGAACGTGTCCACGGTGATTGTCACCACGTACACCAGGCTAACGGTCGCGCAAGATTATGAGTTGCGCAAGCAGCTGCGGAGTTCGGGCGCGAAGTACGCGGTCGTAAAGAACACGCTGGCGGAGCGCGCAGCCAAGGGGACCAACGCCGAAGGTGCCCTGAAGGATCTCGCAGGCGTGACTTCAATCGCTTACACCGAAGGGGATCCGGTCGCTCTGGCGAAGGCGCTCTCGAAGTATGCGAAGGACAATCCGGAATTCACCTTTAAGACGGGCGTGGTCGAAGGCCGCGTGATCTCGATTAAAGAGATCGAAGCGCTAGCGACCATGCCGTCGAAGGAAGAGATTTACTCGAAGCTTCTCTTCCTGATGAACGCTCCGGCGCAGCGCCTGGTTACCGTGATGAATGCTATCGGCCGCGATCTGGCGGTGGTGATCAATCAAGGCGTCGAGAAAGAGAAGTTTGCGAATAACGCGCCCGCGGGCGTGTAGAGCAGCTTTCAGCTGTTAGCCGAACCGGCGAAGCTAGAGATTCAAGCTAGGAGCTAAAGGCTAGTAGCTAAGTTTTGGTTATCAGGTCAAGGGTTGCGCGAGTGTGAGCCTGAACGTTGTCTGGCGGAATGGTTCATTGAAGCGCACTGGAAACTTGCGCCGGTAACAAGTTGAAGCGGGTAACAAATTGAAGAACTGATAACTCAAAGGATGGAGAACTGAAATGGCGGATTTGGAACTTACAGATGATCAAATAGTAGATGGGATTGTTAACCT
>QHZW01000206.1 GCA_003224815.1 Acidobacteriota bacterium
TGGCTCTCACTTGGGTCGTGAAGATCGTTTGCCAGACGCCGTTCTATATCATCCTCGGGTTGCGAACTTCGAGGAGTCCATGGCTCCTGAATCAAACGGCGCGGCTGATTCAGGTGGGCGGGACTTTTCTGAGCGCAAGTCTGATTGGCGCGCTGTTGACGATCGCTATCACTCTTATCTATTACGATGAACGTGTGCGTCGCGAAGGACTCGATCTGCAACTTATGATGTCTGCTGCCGAATCTGCGCTGCAGAATCCGCTGGCTTCTTCCGCGTGATGAGAACTACCCGGCTCGCCTCCTTGCTACTGGTTCTGATGTGCTGGCTTTCGCTGAACGCGTTCGGCGAAATGAGTCACGTCTATTCACTCGAACAGTACATTGCAAAGTTAGACGATCTCTCGTCTCTTGCGGACAAGGCGGCTGACGATTCCAGCGCGGCAGAGAGTGCCATTCAAGAACTTCGCGGCGGATGGACGCTGAATACCGATAACGGCGGTTTCGATTTCAGCACGAGCTGGTTGGTTTCGCAGTTCGAGAAACTGCAAGCGGGCTCAAACGCTGACGTGCAGAAGCAAATACTCGAGCGAATCGCCGCAATGAAAGTCGACGCCATTGCATACCAGCAGCCCGCGATCGATAACAGCGCGTCTCGTGCCGTGCTGGAAAAGATTCTGGCGCGTCCTGAATTTCACCAGGCCCATGGACCAACGTGGCTGGATCGATTGCAGTACAAAATCTCGGAATGACTCTTTCGATTGATTTCTAAAGTTGTAGGCTCATCCTCGATTCCAGTGTTCGGCAGATCCGTAGTTTGGGTGCTGGTCGGGCTGGCAGTGCTCGCACTGGCATGGTTCGTCTATCGTGAGATTAAGCGTAACGCACGCGTCGAGGCACTGATTCCTGAGATAGTCCCAGTTTCGGCGAAGAACTGGACCGTGTGGCTCAGCGAAGCCAGAGCGTGCGCTGCGAGCGGAAAATGGCGCGATGCGGTGCATCTTGCCTACTGGGCCGGCATTTCATTTTTAGAAGCAGGTGGCGCATGGCGGCCCGATCAGGCACGTACGCCTCGGGAATATTTGAAGCTGATGCCGGCGAACAGCGATCTGGGTCCCGCGCTCTCGACGCTCACCCGACAACTCGAGGTCACATGGTATGGATATCACCCGGCCGGACCTGAATCCTTCACGGAAGCCCTTGCCCACCTGGAGAAGCTCGGATGCCGGGAGTAAGCGCAGGCGACCGCCGCATCCTGATCATCGCCGGGCTTGCGTTTCTGCTTCTCATTGTTCTCGGCTTCCTTTTCGCTCCGGCCAGCAGCGGTGATACGAATTCAGGTACAACCTACTCCGCATCTTCAAACGGGGCCAAAGCCGCTTTTCTTCTCCTCCAGGAAACCGGTTATCACGTAGAGCGTTGGCAGCATGCGCCCACGTCTCTGAAACCGGATGAGCACACGGTACTGATCATCGCGGCGCCTGCGATGATCCCGAACCAGCCGCAGAAAGACGCCATCGAGAAATTCGTCGCTGGCGGAGGGCGGCTGATTGTGACTGGAGTCGGCGGAGCCCGCTTTCTGCCGCAGGATTCGAGCGAGTTCAACGACGCTCCGAGTCAGAAGTGGGCAGAGCTTCCAGCTGTTGCGCCTTCACCGATCACCCGGGCCGCGCCGAAGATTACGATCTCTTCGGTCGCCTATTGGACGGCGGAGTCGAGCGTGGCACTCTACGGTAAGAATGGCAAAGTAGTGGTCGCGCATTTTCCGCACGGCAAAGGCGATGTGCTTTGGCTCTCTTCTTCGACTCCCTTCAGCAACGCCGGCATCACCCAGACGGGCAATCTCGATTTTGTTCTGGCCGCCATTGGCGACAAGGCACAAACTCGCGTGCTGTTCGATGAATACGTTCACGGGTATGGAGAGAACGGATCGTCATCAACACGAAATCACCCGCTCATGATGGCATTGTTCCTGCAATGTGTAGTGCTGGCGTGCGCAGCCCTGCTTACATTTTCTCGCCGCAGCGGACCAATTCGTCCATTACGGCCGGAGTCGCGCCTTGCTCCACTTGAGTTTGTGGAAACTTTGGGTGGGCTTTACCAGCAGGCGCATGCTGCGTCGGTTGCGGTGGACGTTTACTATAGCCGCTTTCAATACTGGATTACTCGGCGGTTAGGCGTTGCGTCGAATGCATCTCCGGAAGAACTGGACCGCGCAGTTCGCGAGCGCTGGGGACTTGACGAGAATGATTTTCTGCCGACGCTTCAGGCCGCAGCTGCGGCCCGCTATCGTCCTGATCTTTCTCAGAACGAAGCATTAACAATTGTGCAGTCCCTGTATGCTTATGCCACCCAGCTGAAGCTGTTTTCGATTTCCAAGGAGAATTCTTGATGCAAGCGGTTCCACAGCTACTTGAGCAACTTCGCGAGCAGATCGGCAAAGTTGTGGTTGGGCAGGAGGAGTTTCGAGATCAGGTGCTTGTCACATTACTTTGTCGCAGCCATGCGCTGCTTGAGGGCGTTCCGGGAGTGGCGAAAACGTTGCTGGTGAAAGCCATCTCGCGCGTGCTCGGACTCGAGTTCCAGCGCGTTCAATGCACGTCGGATCTGATGCCTGCCGACATCATTGGAACGAACGTGCTCAACATGGCAACCAGCAGCTTCAATCTCCACAAGGGCCCGGTTTTCACGGCCTTGTTGCTGGTGGATGAGGTCAATCGCATGCCCCCGCGAACACAAGCGGCGCTGCTGGAGTGCATGGAGGAGTATCAGGTTACGATTGACGGCACGCGCTATCAACTCCCCGACGAGTTCAGCGTCTTCGCGACGCAGAATCCAATCGAGTTTGAAGGGACGTATCCGCTGCCGGAGGCGCAGCTTGACCGATTTCTGCTGAAAATTCGGGTTGGATATCCGACCGCGAACGATGAGGTGCAAATCCTCACGAATGTCCAGAACGGCTTCGAAGCCCGCGATCTGGAGAGCATGGGTCTGACACCTTTGCCTGCTGGACTGCTCACCGAGGCGCAACGTGAAGTGAAATCAGTGCGTGTAGAGCCGGCACTTTTCAACTACATCGTGCAGATCGCCCGGCGGACAAGGGATTGGCCGTCTTTGTCGCTGGGTGCAAGTCCGCGCGCCGCAATCAGTTTGATGATTGTTGCCCGGGCAAATGCAGCTTTGGACAACCGCGATTACGTGATTCCTGACGACGTGAAGTCAGCCGCATCGCCAGTACTGCGGCATCGTGTCGTGCTCAAGCCGGAAGCCGATCTGGAAGGACTGACTCCAGATCTCATCATTAACGATGTGCTGCGGGCAGTTGAAGTGCCGAAGTAGGCATTTCGGATCACAATTACGCGAGACAACATTGCGAGAAGCTTCCACTTCAGAAACGCTGATTCCGCCTCCCGTCTCGGCTAAGACAGAGCGTATGAAACGCTTTGCTGGAGCGTTTGGACCGCGCTTTTTCCTGCTGGTCGTAGTTGGACTGGTCTGGCTCGGCGCGGCTTTTCACAATGCGAAGTTCTTCTATGCGCTCGCGGCGTGGGACGCGCTGGCCGTTATTGCCTGGGCAATCGATTTGGCGGGACTGCCGCGCCCGTCCGATCTCACGATCACCCGCCGCTGGAAATCCGCTGCGGCCCTTTCGGTTCCGGCAACGATTGAAATTGTCCTGGAGAACGCTCGCCGATCAACTGTGCTTGCAGCTCTGACCGACAATGTTCCGCAGGAACTCTCAACCGCCGCCCCGGAGCTTGAGCTAAAGTGTCGTTCGCGAGGCGAGGCGGCGGGCTCTTATCAGATCGCCCCGACGCGAAGGGGCGATTCTTTGCTCGGGTCGGTGTACATCCGCTACCAAACACCGATGCGCCTCGCGGAGCGATGGGCAGTCGCGCGGGTTGAGCAAACGGTTTGTGTTCATCCCAATCTCGAGCAGGCGCGCCAGCAATCCGTCTATCTGGTTCGCAGTCGACAGATCGAGATGGAGAAGCGCCACACGCGGCTTCGCGGCGCCGGGCGCGAGTTTGAAAGCTTGCGCGAATATCAGGAAGGCGATGAGTTTCGCGACATCTGTTGGACCGCCGCCGCGCGACGCGGAAAGCTGGTCACGCGGCTATTTCAAATCGAGCGCAGTCAAACGCCGGATTGAGTCTTGCCGAAGTCGCGCTGGGCACCGGAGATCGAGTCGGCCTACTCGCTTATGGGCGACAGGTGCAGAAGCGAGTGCTGCCGTATCGCGGAAGCGGGCATCTGCGACAGTTAATCAGGCAACTCGCATACGTGAAGGAAGAAGCGCACGAAGGCGATCACCTGCTGGCGCTCAGCGCGTTACTTTCTACGCAAAAGCGGCGCAGCCTGATCGTCTGGATTACGGATTTCCCCGAGACGGCAATGACACCGGAAGTAATCGAAGCGGCGTCAGAGGCGGCGTCTCGCCATCTCGTGCTGTTTGTCGTGATCGGTCAGCCCGACCTCGCGCGACTGGCAGCAGCGAAGCCGGAATCAGTTACGGACATGTATCGGAGTACGGCGGCGCAAGAGACGCTGCATCGGCGCGAAGTGTTGCTGGCGAAATTGCGTCAGCGCGGAGCGCTGGCCGTGGAAGTCAGCTCGGCGAAGACATCGGTCACGGTGGTGAATTCTTATCTGGACGTGAAGCAAAGGAGTTTGCTGTAGCCGGATCTTCTCTTCCAACCCCGAACAAATATGCTCCGAGCAGCGCCAGCAGCGCCGCTGACATTGCGAACTTGAGTGGAATAGCAAGCCCCGTAGGAGATACGAACGCCTCAATAGTCCCCGCGATGATCAGGATGGGAACGGTTCCCAGCACCAGCATGGTTGCATCGCGACCCGCAATCGCGAGTGAATCTTTTCGCGGCAGGAGTCCTGGAAAGAGCAAACCGTGTGCAATTCTGAGCCCTGCGCCGCCCGCGAGGAAAATCGCCGGCAACTCCAACGCCCCGTGGGGCGCCACGAAACTCCACAGACTCAGGCTCATCCCGGCGAGGGCGCATGCAGTGCCTATTACCCCCATGAGGAGTCCGTTGAAGAACATCATGTAAAGCGTGCCAATACCGGCTGTAATGCCGGTCGCATAGGTCATAAAGCCGACCGTCATGTTGTTGGTCATGATCGCGCTGGAAGCGACGGGCTTGACCGAGATGATGGAATGCGTCCACATCTCTTTCCGCTGAATGGTCTGCACCATGCGTGGTCCTAGCACCTGCAGCTGGAAGTCAGGGTCCTGCAAGGTAAGCGCAACCCCGGCCAGTCCACCCGCCACGAATACCGCGACGGCTAAAGCGCAAAATTTCGCGTTGCGGCGAAAAACACGTGGATAGTCCCGGCGAAAGAAGTTCAGTATCCCAGAAGCACTCGCACGGTGCCCCGCATAAATGATATTGTGTGCGCGTGCCATCAACTGGTTGAGATAGCGCGCGAAGTGCACGGAGCTTGGATCTTCACGGCCAGCTTCTGCCAGTGCGGTTTGCGCTTCTCAATCCAATGCGTGGAGATCACTTTGGAGTCTCTTGACCGGCTTGATATCGAAACACCGGAGCAGATCGCCCTGGAACTGCCGCTCGCCGGGATTGGCAGTCGATTGCTCGCTCTGGCGACCGATAGTTTACTTCAATTTTTTGCTGTTGTAGCGATATTCATCATTGGCGCGTTCGCGGCTGCCGGGTCCAATGTCTTTGACCGGATTGGCTCGAGCCGGTTTTTCTCGCAGACAATCGGGGCGCTCGTAACCATTCTTGTCCCATTCTGTATGTACTGGGGTTACTTCGCGTTCTTCGAAATCCTTTGGCAAGGGCGGACTCCGGGCAAGCGGATCGCTGGAATTCGCGTGATTCACCAGAGCGGACGTCCCATGACTTCAATCGAATGCATCGGACGCAACCTGATGCGAGGAGTGGATATTCTGCCAGGGATGTACGGCGTCGGCTTGATTACTATGCTGTGCAACAAACAGAATCGCCGGCTAGGCGATTTCGTTGCCGGCACGTTAGTCGTCCACGACAAGGCTCTCGATTCGGTGACTCCGACATGGGGAGAGCAGGCCTCCGCCGAAGCCCTAGCTTCTGAATTACGCAAGCTCACTGCCGATGATCTGGTATTGATCGAAACCTACTTGAACCGCCGCTACGAGGTGGATCAGGTCGTGCGGGTCACGACAGCACAGAGAATCGTGGCCATGGTGGCACAAAAGGCAGGGATGACGAAACCTGCGGAGCAGAAGGATGATGACTTTTTGGAAGGGATTGCGCGGCAGCTGCGGAATACGGCAAGCTTCAGATAGCAAAAACGAAAAGCTACTTCAGCCCTTTCGCCACATAGGCCTGCGACAAGAGCCGCACGTAAATGTAAGCATAGGCGCTTCCATCGCGAGAGAAACGCGGCGGAGCGATTCCACTGATACCGCCAGATAGTCCGCCGCCAAATTCCTTCCAGAATTCCATCTTTCCGGTGGCTGTATTCAACTTATAAATCTTTCTCGTTTTTTGTACCCCGACTTCCTGTGCCGCATAGACGGAAACATTATCGGCTAACCACCCCGTGATGCCGTAGTGTGGATCGAGCCCAGGGATCGTCTGTAGCGCGTTGCCGTCCATCGACCACACCCCCTGCCGGCCGTCCGGTCCACGCACAATAATCTTTTGCCCGTCCAAAAAAACAGGACCGCCCGCCGTTCCTTCGGGCGTAATCGGCTTCGATTCTCCCGTATTTATGTCGATCAGGTAATCGCGTCCACCATGTCCCGGCTCTATTCCCCACGCCAGCAGGTGCTTGCCATCAGGCATAAACCCCGCCGCTGCGTACGTGATGCTGTCATGAGTCAACTGCCTTGCCTGTCCCGCACCGACTGGAACCACGCTGAGAGGACCGCCCTTTGCAGGCTGCGTCACGACCCACCTGTTATCAGGCGAAATAGCCATGCCCTGGCCATCACTGATACGTACCGGAGGAGAACCGTCCGTGTCTCGAACGAAAGCGGTATAGTTAGGCCCGCCACCATCAGCTTCCTCTGTAAAGAGCACCTTCTTGCCGTCATTACTGATGCTCATGTCCGTTGACCATCCCAGCCAACCTAGCTCATGCTCGTCTTTCGATCCTGGAGGAGCACCGGAAATCCCAACCCGCTGTTGCTGCGAAACGACCAGCACGACGCCGTCTCGGATATCCTCCGTCCACATGCCTCCCGGGACATTGGCGATGGTTCGCACTTTGCCGTCCAGCGTCACGCCCCGAAGATTATCGGAAGCGCCAGCATCGGATGCCGAGAACCAGACCTCATCGCTTGAGGCCGACCAAATAATTCCCTCGATCGAAGTCCAGCCCGTGGAAAGCTTTCGCTCGTTTCCGTCCATCCCAATAATGGCGACTGTGCCCTGGTCGTCGCCGTTCGGGTTTTCGTGATCGGCAATCGCGACCCACTTGCCATCTGGCGAAATTTTCGGGGTGCTGATCCACTTAATGCTGTCAAACAGGACCTTGCCAATGGGATATTCAAGACGCCAGTGTCTGGTCTGAGGAACAAAAACCGTGACCGCCATCTTGTCACCATCACTAGACCAGTCGGCATCGCCCACGTTTTCCAGCACTTCGCGGGGCGTGCCTCCACTCAGAGGAAGCCTCGCGAGTGTTCCCATGCGAGCGTATCCGCCCATGTTGATCGTATTCAGCCGGATGGCGAGCTCACTATTTTTAGAAACGGCTAGCAGATTCGCAGCAGTGATTCCTAGCGGACGCGTACCGTTATCATCTGTGCGGGCAAGAAACAATTGCTGTTTACCGTCCTCCCAGACTGCGTCGTAAACAATTGTGCCGTCCGGAGCGAACCGCGCATGACCAATGTGGCCGGTTCGAAAGGTGATTTGCTGATATTCCGCGGGAGATCCCGCGCTTTTATTGTGGCCCAGCCACCAGCCGAGGCCAACCAGCGCAACAGCACCGACTACAGCTCCTGCGATCTGCGCGATTTTGCGCCTCGAACCTGCCCGGATTTCATGCTGTACGACGCTGGGTAGCGAACCCGATCGCGGTGTGATGGAGACCTCAGTCAGCACATCGAGGTCAAATGCCAAGTCACGCGCAGACTGGAAACGCTGCGCCGGATTCTTCTCCAAACAGTGATGAACGATGCGCTCCAGGCCGGGGGGAACGTTGCGGGAAGTCTCGGAAAGCTCCGGCGGATCCTCTTTCAAGATCGCGCTCATGGTGTCCGCGGCGGTTTCACCGTGGAAGGCGCGCTTGCCAGAGATCATCTCGTAGAGAATCGCGCCAAACGCGAACAGGTCGGAACGGGCGTCGGCGGCTTTGCCACGTACCTGCTCCGGCGCCATATAACCAACCGTGCCCATAACCAGCCCAGGTTCGGTAACGGCCTGTACGGTTGCGGCGTCTGCCGCGCCGCTCTCGCCTTCGGGCCGGGTAAGCTTCGCCAGTCCAAAGTCGAGGATCTTCAAATGCCCGTCTTCTGTAAGAAACAGATTCTCGGGTTTCAGGTCGCGATGGACAATTCCCTTTTCATGCGCTGCCGCCAGCCCGCGCGCTGCCTGTAGAGCAAATTCAACCGCTTTGCGGACGGGAATCGGCCCCATACGCAGCCGGTCACGCAGCGTTTCGCCCTCCAGCAGCTCTGAGACGATGTAAGGCGCGCCCTGCTCTTCCCCGATATCGAAGATGGAAAGAATGTTGGGATGGTTCAGTCCGGCGGCAGCGCGGGCCTCCTGAATGAAACGCTGCAAGCGGTCGCGGTCCGAAGAGAAAGACGCCGGCAATACCTTGATTGCAACGGTGCGATCGAGTCTGGCGTCACGAGCGCGGTACACTTCTCCCATGCCGCCTGCACCCAGGGAGTTTTGGATTTCGTACGGCCCGAGTTTCAGCCCGGTAGTGAGCAAGGTGAGTAGGCGGAATTATAACGGATCGGATGCTTGCGAAATAGGGAGAACGGGAAAGTGGGTCCAGTATCCCTCATAGTTGCAAATTGAGGTATTCGGCTACCGAAGAACCTGGAACAGATTGCTGTAATCATCAGTCCACAAGACATGCCGACATCGCCAATAAATCCGCACTGCCCTTCTGCCCTCCAGTAATCTTTTGATACTCCTCCACCGTGAGCAGTACGTGGGACGGACGCCCTCGATCGGTGATGAAAACCGGGCTGCGTTTAGCGGCTCCCTTCGCCCTACTAGTGTCCTGATTGAAGTCTCGGCTCGACAGTTTTGTAATGGCCATAATCTTCAGTCCTTCAATGTAGCAGCGTGGCTACATTGTAAAAGAGCTCATAGCAGGTGAGCCGTCATTCCCGCGCGAGCTTGCTAGCGAGTAAACCCATACAAAACCCGCTCTAGCCGTAAGTGTCGCGCGAAAGCGCAGCGTAATTTCGGTGTAAACCTCTATTTTGCGCCAAGCAAACATTCCAGGAACAAATTACTAATTTTCTTTTGCCAGGTATCTAGGAACAGTGCAGGGAAATTCATTTGCCCGGCAAGACGGTTACAAGACGCAGATCTATCTGGCGTATGGATTTGGGGTCAGTACCCGTAGCTGTCTTGGGGGATGACGTACGCCCACATCCGAACATCGCTACACAAAATAATAGGAGACAAGTCTTTTCGATGCGGATCATTCGATGGCCTCCCGCCTACGATGTGTGTTGCGATGCATGAGAGAAGCTGAATCGTTGTCTGCATCGCGGGTCGGATTGTGAAATTGATCTTACGCGCACATACTGCCCAG
>QHZW01000207.1 GCA_003224815.1 Acidobacteriota bacterium
GACCGCCTCCACGCTTACGACTCTTAGCGCCGCCTCAGCCTAAGTAAACCCTCTGACCGAATTGCCCGTGTGCTCTTCGTCTGCGAAAGCTTGCCCAGTAAGCGGGGAAAAGAGCTGCGGCTCATGAAATACCGGTTCACATTGCAAAATGGAATGGCTACTTCGCGGGTACACCGGTCAAGGAATACAAAACACATTAATCCTGCCTGATATCACGGTCTTCCCTTCGGGAACCATAACCGAACATGGTTTCTCATTGCAGAACAAATGTCTTTTTCCCAGGAAGCTTGACAGTGTTCTTCCGCTGATGTGAGCATCGCGCCCACGCAGAACCTTCGTGGGGATTTGCGGCAGCCTTTTCTTTCCGACTTTGCCAAGAATGGCTGAACCAAGTCGAATTCGTCCTCTGCGACGAGGAGGCAATAACGATGCTTGCAAACATGCGAAACCTTTTTTTGATAGGGCTGATTCTTTCTTTCGCCAATTTGCTCCATGCTCAGGGCGGAGCCAATGGAACCATCCTTGGCACAGTGACGGACCCCGCGGGTGCGGTCCTTTCCAACGCTCGCGTTGATGTGACGAACATCGCAACCAACGTCACCAACCAGACGCAGACAACATCGTCCGGCGATTTCACTCTGCCCTTCTTGCCTCCTGGAACCTACCGGATCACGGTTGAAGCTCCGGGATTCCAGAAGTCCGTGACGAACTCCGTCACCTTGGTTGTAGGCCAGGAAGCGCGAGTCAATGTGGCCATGAAGCCCGGCGCAGTTTCCGAGACGGTCGAGGTCCAAGCTAGCGCGGTCAGCCTCGATACCGACAGCTCGGCAATCTCGCAGATTGTGACTCAAAGGCAAGTTGATCAATTGCCGCTGAATGGACGCAATTTTCTAAGCCTGTTATTCATCGGCGCCGGTGCGGTGCAGACTAACGGCGAGCAGGGACAGATGCGTCAGGGGGAAGGCAATGCGATCAGCATCAATGGTGGCCGGCCAACTTCGAACAACTACACTCTTGACGGGCTGATCAACACTGATACTGCTCTCAACACCCCGGCGGTGATTCTGTCTCAGGATGCTATTCAGGAATTCAAAATTCAGAGCGAGACTTACTCGGCAGAATACGGCTTCAGCGCCAACCAAGTGAACATCATCACGAAGAGTGGTTCGAACCAACTGCACGGGACGGCATTCGAATTTCTAAGGAATGACGCCTTCGATGCGAAAGCACCGTTCCAACAAACACTTCCGGAATTGCGCCAGAATCAATTTGGCTTTGTTGTAGGAGGTCCAGTCTACATCCCTAAGGTTTACGACGGCCGCAACAAGACTTTTTTCCTGGTGAACTACGAAGGATGGAGAATCCGAAACGGCTTCGACCAGAGCACCTTCACTGTTCCAGAACCTGCACAGCTGAACGGCGACTTTTCCACATCCGGATTACAATTGCCCAGCCAAGCAGGCGGCCCTTGCAGTCCAACGCCGACCAGCCCCTGCATGCCTATAGATCCGCTCACTGGCGCCGCGTTCCCCGGCAACATAATTCCATCCACTCGATTTTCGATTCTCGCCCAACAGTCACTTGGCCTGAATGGCGGTATCAATGCGTTTCCGGCCCCCAATTGCATCGGCTGTGCCGGCCCTGGTTTCAACTATCGCCTGGCAGTCACATTGCCGCAAAGCACCGACCAGGAGACTTATCGTTTAGATCAGGAATTGGGCCGGTTAGGAAAATTGTTTTTCCGCTATACCACAGCAAAGTACCAGAACACGAATATTAACGGTTCGGTGACCCTTCCATACGGGATTGGTGTCTTCAATGAAAAGTCCGAGAGCTGGATGATTTCTCACACCAAAAACATCGGCTCGCGAATGATTAACAACTTCCGCTTCGGCCGCCTGGAGCCCATTTCCATCCAGGGAGGAACACCGATAAACTCGTCCCAGGTGTCAGCCTTGGGCATCACGGGCGTGTACCCAAATTTACCTGCTTATGCGCGTCTATTCCCAACCCTCAATTTGGGACCGCCGTACGGGAATGGGGGTGAGGTTATGGGCAGCCAGGTGCCGGTGGTTGCAGCGACGAGATCTCTCTGCTGACTTCCTCGGTGATTTCACCTATGGGAATGACACCATTGCTAACAACGACAATGGTTGCACGACGGCATCGAGCCATTGCGGAACGGGTAATGCGATTGCGGATTTCCTGCTTGGTTACTATAGCGGCGCCACTACGTTCCAGCCAGGTCCCAGCCCTCCAGCGTCGGACCCGACGAAATCCGCTGGCAATCTCAATCAATACCAGTTCATGTATTTTGCGCCGTTTATTCAGGACGATTGGAAGGCGACCAGCCGCCTGACGCTGAACCTGGGCTTGCGTTGGGATTACCGCTCGGTGCCCACCGAGAAAGATAATAAAATGTTCTGGCTCGATCGCTCTAACCCGGCTGGAGGACTGTGCTATGCCAATAAAGCTTTGGGCACACAGGCCGTTGGGAGCCTTGGCGGTCCCATTGCACCCCTGGGCAATGGATTCTACAGCTACTGCGGACGACCAAATCCAGCCGCTGGTTCGAAGAAACCTTTCGCTCCGCGCGTGGGCTTCGCCTACCGTCTTGGCGATAAAACCGTCCTGCGTGGCGGCTACGGTATTTTCTTCGATTCGTTTGAAACTCGCGAGATTGACGATTCAGGCGACATTTACCCGTTCGTGGTCCGCGCGAATGACACGCCAACCGCAGACCCTTCACTGCCCAAAGTCACGGATCAGATCTTCCCAGCAGTTCCGCTGCACCAGGTAGTTAAAGACCCTGTTACTGGTCAATACGTGGACGGCGGCCAGTTCTTCGCCGTGATCATTTCCGAGCGTCCCCACAATCCCTATGTTCAACAGTGGTCATTTTCAGTGCAGCGAGAGCTGGCACGGAATACGACCTTTGAAGCAAACTACGTGGGCAACAAAGGTACGCACTTGCTAAACCGTGTCAATGTAGGTGCCGAACCTCCACCGCCCAATCCTGCTGCCTGCGATTCTCTCAGCGGATTGCCTGGAGCTGGTCCGACTAATACCACTGCAAATTGCCTCTTTTCTCAAAGAAGACCCTACACGAATTTCACCAGTATTCTTGGTTTTCTGGACAGTGAATATAACGGCTACTCCAATTACCACGCCGGAAACCTGAAACTGGAGCGCAGATCGAGTTCGCTCGCTCTGCTCGCGGTCTATACCTGGGCGAAGAGCCTTGATGATAAGTCAGCTGCCGCCGGAGTCGGCTCAAATGGTGGTGGCTTCTCCGGACATATGAATGACCTTAACCCGAGTTTGGACTATGGCCGTTCGGATTTCGATGTTGACCACCGACTTGTGACGAGCTTGGTATACCAATTGCCCTTTGGCCGAGGCAAACGCTTTGGAGGCGGCATGAACAAGGCGGCGGATTTGGCGCTCGGCGGATGGCAAGTCACAACCATCGCGAGTTTCCAGCGCGGGTTCCCATTCTCCGTTGTCTGTAACAACAACTTGCTCGTGATGTTCAGCTTCGACAATCGTTGTAACCAAATCGGCAATGCGGATCCGAGTGGGTTTCATAAGGATCTCAATCGCTGGTTCAACAATATGATCTCCTCTGGACCAGCTCCTAACGGTCAAAACGCTCCCGGGAGCTGCGTCGCCGCTAATTTGTCGGGTGTGGCTTTCTGTCAACCCCTTAATGGCCAGTTCGGCAACACAGGGCGGAACATTTTCCGCGGCCCTGGAATCAACAACTTCGATATGGGCATCGGCAAAGATTTCAAATTCACGGAGAGAGTCTCGTTCCAGTTCCGGACTGAGGCGTTTAACGTCTTCAACCATCACCAGTATGGTTATGATCCTTTCACCAGCACTGCTATTGGATCGCCGGTGGGGAACAACCCGAATAATCCAGGTTATGGCCAGGTTCTGGCTGCGCGCCCAGGTCGCATCCTGCAGCTTGGAGGCAAGATCGTATTCTGATTTGCGCGACACTCCTGCCCCGCCGGGCCGCAAGGTCCGGCGGTTTTGTTTTGCACAACGTAAATCTAAACTAGAGTCAGATGAGCTTTGCGAAAGTGAAACTCCCGCCAATCATTTACCTGTACGCACTCGCTCTGATCGCTGTCGTTGCAGCAACGCACCGCGCGGGTGCCCAGACCGGCAATCTGGAACAACAATACGCCGATGCTCAACGGGCATTGGCTGAAGGTAAATATTCCGATGCCGAGCAGGCTCTCAAAGAATTGCGAGAGAGCAATCCAGCAGTAGCTGAGATTCATGCAAACCTTGGCTTGATCTACTTCCAGGAAAAGAAATTCGAGGAGGCCGTTCCCGAGTTACGCCAGGCATTGAAATTGAAGCCTAGCCTTGCGAACTCCGCAGCGTTGCTGGCGATGTCGCTTTCGGAGCTTGGGCATTACACCGAGGCTGTGCCCGGCTTGGAAAAGGGATTCCATTCTTCCGATTCGCAAATTAAGCGCATGTGCGGCCTCCAACTAGAGCGCGCATACAGTGCGCTGAAGAACGACAACAAGGCCGTCGAAGTGGCCCTGCAACTGAGTCGGCTTTATCCCAACGATCCGGAGGTCCTATACCACAACGGCAAGATCTTCGGTAATTTTGCATTCCTATCCATACAACAATTGTCCCGGGTTGCTCCCGAGTCGGTTTGGACGCACCAAGCCGCTGCCGAGGCGTACGAGAGCCAGAGTTCGTACAATTCCGCTATTACCGAATACCGCCAAGTTCTAGCGATTCAACCACAACGTCCGGGCGTCCACTATCGGCTCGGGAGAACGCTGCTGGCTCGTTCCAGAGAAACAAGTTCTGTCGAAGACCGAGGCGCGGCCATTGAGGAATTTGAGCAGGAACTCAAAATTGATCCTCTGAATGCCAGCGCAGCTTACGAGATCGGCGAGATTCATCGAAGGGCTGGAGAATTTGAGGACGCACAAAACTATTTCGAGCTCGCTCTTAAGATTTATCCCGATTTCGAAGAGGCTCACCTGGGCCTGGCGGCAACGTTGACATATTTGAGAAAGCCTCAACTGGCGTTACCGCACTTGCAAAAAGCAGCTTCTCTAAATTCGGAAAACGAGGTTACCTGGTATCGCCTTTCGCAGCTAGAACGCACACTCGGCAATTCGGAAGAGGCACAACGAGCGTTGGCGAAGTTCCATGAACTCCATGAGCACAAAACAGTCCCGGAACAAGCTAGCGAGCCACTCTTCTCACCAGAGGAGATTACAAAGCAAACACTGGAGGAAAGTGCGCCACAGTAGTGCTTTAGCGTTCAGCTTCGGCCAAGACACAGGTCAGCACATTCGCTACCATTTCGTAGAGCAGAACAGTTGCCGAGAGCATCGAATTCTCGCGACCAGCGATCCTCTTACGGTATCCGCATCAATCACAGCACTGCTCCAATTCGATTCGCCCGTATTTCTTCGTGGGAGCCTCAGCATTCGAGTTTGTCATAGCGAAATGCCAGTTACGTGTTGACGCCCAAACGTCATTACTGCCATTTTTCATCGGATGAATCAGATTCCCCGGTCGATTTCTCGACTCCTCCTAACTCTCTTTCTCTGCGGCGCTTCTGTAGGCACACTGGCACAATCCACCACTAAGTCCGAAGCTCGTGTGGATTCAATTCTTTCCCAAATGTCCCTTGAAGAAAAGATCGACTACATCGGCGGAACTGGCTTCGCGATCCGAGCAATGCCCAACTTACATTTGCCGGCATTTGAAATGTCCGATGGGCCGTTAGGGGTGCGTAGCAATTCGCGATTTCCTTCAACCGTCTATGCTGCTGGCATCGGGCTGGCAGCAACTTGGAACCGGGATCTGGCCGAGCGAGTCGGAGAAGGCATAGGACGTGACGCTCGCGCGCGCGGCATCCATTTCATGCTTGGGCCAGGCGTCAACATTTGTCGTTCTCCACGAAACGGCAGAAACTTTGAGTATTTCGGAGAGGACCCGTTTCTCGCGTCAGCAATGGCTGTGGGCTACATCTCCGGAATGCAGAAACAAGGCGTGAGCGCCACGATCAAGCATTTTCTTGCGCACGTCGGCGCGGTTATGGATTCCTACAACCTTATTAACGGTGCCCATGCGACACAAAACGGCTACTTCAATGTCGACATTCTCCGGAAGCAGTGGGGCTTCGATGGTGTGCTCATGTCCGATTGGCGGGCGACCTATGACGGAGTTGCTGCCGCTAATAATGGCCTCGATCTGGAAATGCCCACCGGGGAATTCATGAATCGAAAGAACCTGTCACCGACGGTGCAAGATGGACAAGTGTCGCAGCAGGTGATTGACGACAAGATACGACACATCTTGCACACGGCCGAACGATTTGGATGGATGAATCGAGAACAGACCGATTCGAGCCTTTCCAAATACAGCGGACCAGATCACGAAATCGCGCTGAATGCAGCCCGCGAAAGCATTGTCTTGCTCAAGAATGATCGCCAGTTGCTTCCGCTCGATAGGCGCAATATA
>QHZW01000092.1:0-22713 GCA_003224815.1 Acidobacteriota bacterium
TCAATCGCAAAACGTTATTCTCAGCTTACAATCCTTATTTCGCTTTCAACGAATCCCTTCTATGCGCTGGGTCCTGATCTTCTGGATGTTCGTCATCAGTGCGGTCGCTTATCTCGATCGCGTCAACATTTCCATCGCGGGCGCCTTCATCGAAAAAGAATTTGGTCTCGATCATGTTCATCTGGGATGGGCTTTGAGCGCCTTTCTGATTGGCTACGCAATCTCACAAGCGCCCGGAGGCCGGCTGGCCGATCGCTTCGGACCGCGCCGAATTCTTGCCCTGGGTACAATCTGGTGGGCCGTCTTCACCTCACTGACTGCGTCAGTTCCCGCGAAGTTGGCAGGCGCTCTGGTTTCGTTAATGGGGATGCGATTTCTGCTTGGTGTGGGTGAGGCAGTCGTCTATCCCTCGAGCAATCGCCTCGTGGCCAGTTGGATTCCCTCACAAGAGCGCGGCATCGCGAACGGTCTTATCTTCGCCGGGGTAGGAGCAGGTGCCGGCGTAACTCCGCCATTGATCACCTACATCTTGTTGCACTATGGCTGGCGCTGGTCATTCTGGGCCAGCGCAATCATTGGACTAGCAGCCGGCGTCGTCTGGTTTCTCATTGCGCGCGATAGGCCGGAGGATCATCCGTGGGTCAAGCCGGAAGAAGCGACGCACATCCGTGCCGGACTGCCCACAGCGGTGGCAGAAAGAAAGCCGCTGGCGTGGGGCAAGATTTTTGCCAGCCGAGACGTCCTGGCCGTCACATTCAGTTATTTCTGCTACGGCTACGTGGCTTATATTTTTTTCTCGTGGTTCTTCATCTACCTGAGCCAGGTCCGCGGTCTGAACCTGAAGACCAGTTCCTATTATTCGATGCTGCCGTTTATCGCGATGGCCATTTGCTCGACGCTCGGCGGCTGGATCAGCGACATTCTCACCAGAACCATCAGCAAAAGAATTGGACGTTGCGGCGTCGCCTGCGCGGGAATGCTGTTGTGCACAATTTTTCTTGCAATGGGGAGCTATGCCGCCGATGTTCGCCTCGCCAGCGTCGTTCTTGCGGGAGGCGCCGGAGCTTTGTACCTTTCGCAGAGTTCGTTCTGGTCGGTGACATCGGAAATGGCGGGTACCTCGGCCGGTTCGGTTTCAGGCGTCATGAATATGGGCAACCAGATCGGCGGCGCGGTCACTGCTTCTTTGACGCCGGTTATCGCGAAGCACTTTGGCTGGGAAACATCGTTCTTTGTTGCAGCTGGACTGTGTGCGATCGGCGCGCTGTTGTGGCTCGGCGTAGATGTGGACCGCGGTCTCGCGCAACTGAGCGGAAATTCTAACCTCACATTCAGAACATCGGGAGCGCAATATGACTAAGCTCTTTCTTCGCGCCGCATTGGCGCTTGTTGGCCTTTTTTTATTAATCACTGGAATAGTCGTATTCACTCCTCCTCGCGCCTTCTCCCGCCCCGCCGATCAAATGTCCGCAGCCGATCTGCTCGAGGGTTATCGTCACGTTGAGGTCGCGTCGGTATCAGACGCGATCGAAAAGCTCACCGGACGCAGGATGTATCTCTCGCACCGCATGCACCCGATCTTCACCTCGAAGTTCGCCGGCCTCGCCGTCACGGTGAAACTGAAGAAGGAAGAAAACAAAGACCCCGATGCGCTCAGCGGCATGCTGGCCGCGATCGATCAGGGTGGGCCGAATTCGGTTTACGTGATGGTCGTCGAAGACGGCGCCGACATCGCCGGCATGGGCGGACTCATGGGCACCGCCATGCAGGCGCGTAATTATTCCGGTGCAGTGATTGATGGCGGTGTTCGCGACACCGCATATCTGCGAAAGATCGGCTTTCCTGTTTTCGCTCTGGGCGAAGTTCCGTCAACATCAGTTGGACACTATCGCTTCGCGGGCGCGAATATTCCGGTGGTCTGCGACGGCGTCTCGGTTGCTGCCGGAGATATCGTTGCGGCCGACTCAGACGGTGTGGTTATTGTTCCGCGCGCCAATGCCGCGGCTGTTCTCGCCACCGCACAAGAAATGGATTTCAAAGAACATTCCATGTACGCCTACATCGAAAAGCTGAAATCGATCGAAGAAGCGGTCAAGAAATTCGGACGCCTGTAACGGGCATGCACATTGGTTTCCACAGAAAAAACGATTTTTGGCCGGAGAACGCCAGCGTATAATTTGCGACTTGCTGACCAACCCTGAATTTCGCAAGCCATTTGGATCACCGGGAGAAACGCAATGAACAACCGCACGCGCTTGAACCGCCGCGATGTCATGAAGACTTCCGCTCTTGCTTTGGGAGGCGGTCTGCTGATGAGCGAACCGCTTGAGGCTTACCCTAAAGCGGTAAACACCAACTCCGCGCCTTCGCAGTTGAAGATCACCGATATGCGCGTGGCCACGGTGGTAAAACCCGGACCGAGTCCGTGCCCAATCATTCGCCTCGATACGAACCAGGGAGTTTATGGTCTCGGAGAGGTTCGCGACGGAGCCAGTGCAACCTACGCGCTTTTTCTCAAGAGCAGACTCGTTGGCGAAAACCCGTTGCAGCTCGACAAACTCTTTCGCAAAATCAAACAGTTTGGCGGACATGCCCGTCAGGGTGGCGGCGTCTGCGCTATAGAGATGGCGCTGTGGGACATCGCCGGCAAAGTTTATAACGCGCCCGCGTACGCCATGGTAGGCGGCGGAAAGTTCCGCGACAGGATTCGCGTTTACGCAGACACTACCGAATCGAAGGATCCTAAGATCTATGCGCAGCGTATGAAAGAGCGCAAAGAGGTCATGGGCCTTACCTGGCTCAAAATGGATCTCGGTGTCGAGATGGTCTCCGATACTCCCGGCACAGTCACTGGCCCTTCCGAACTCAGCCAATGGGAGGAGAACAATCTCGAGCATCCCTTCATCGCCAACGAAGTCACAGAAAAAGGCATCGCCATGCTGTCGGAGTATGTTGCAGCCGTGCGCGACGCAGTCGGCATGGAAATTCCTCTTTCCATGGACCACCTTGGCCACCTCGGAGTGAAATCAATCATTCGTCTCGGCAAGGCCTACGAGAAATTCAATCTTGAGTGGATTGAAGACGTCATTCCCTGGACTTACACCGACCTGTTAAAAGAAATTTCTGATCAAAGCCCCACGCCAATCCTGACCGGCGAAGATATCTTTCTCAAGGAACCATTCCGTGTGCTCTGCGAGAAACACGCTGTCAGCAAGATTCATCCTGACCTCGCAACGTCGGGCGGAATTCTTGAGACCCACAAAATTGGCGACATGGCCGAAGAATATGGCGTGCCCATGGCAATGCACTTTGCCGGAACTCCGGTGAGCTGCATGGCTAATGTGCACTGTGCGGCTGCGACGCAGAATTTCCTCGCGCTGGAAAACCATTCGCTTGACGTCCCTTGGTGGTCGTCGATGGTGCAGGAGTACACCAAGACTTCCATCGTGAATCACGGATGGATCGAGGTCCCCGACCGTCCGGGCCTTGGTGTGACCCTGAACGATGATGTCGTTCGCCAGCACCTCGCGCCCGGCACCGGCTACTTCGATCCCACGCCCGAGTGGGACAAGGAACGCTCGTGGGACCGCCTGTACGACATGCGGATCCTCCAGGGTCGGCCCTCTATGCAATCTCCGTCGAAGAGCGGCCATTTAATGGCCGCCTCGCCCCCGTCTAGAAATGGGCTTTAGCCCTGAAGAACCGGCAATGTTATCTTGGTGAGAACACTCCGCTCTGACTCATGGAAATTCTTTCTGAACTCTTCGAGCACTATTTCCATTCGCCTGTCATCCGTGTGCAGCCGCTGCAAGGGCAACTCGGTGGCTCCGGACGCCGCATCATTCGCCTGCATGGCGAAAGCAAGACTGCCATCGGAATTCTGTACGACGTTCGCGAAGAAAACGCCGCCTTTCTGGAATTCTCGCGCCATTTCCACGGTCACGGCCTGCCAGTTCCAGAACTCTATGCCGATGATCTGAGCCATGGTGCCTATATCGAACAAGATCTCGGCGATACCACGCTGTTCGACTTTCTCTCAACGAATCGTTCCGGATTGAGCATCGCACCGGAAGCTGTCGAATATTATCGTCAGGCGCTCGCCACGCTCCCGCGATTTCAAATTAAAGCAGGCCGCGACCTGAACTACAAAGTCTGCTATCCAAGGGGGAGCTTCGACCGCCAGTCAATCGCCTGGGATCTGAACTACTTCAAATATTATTTTCTACGCCTCGCTGGCATTCCCTTCAGCGAGCAGGCGTTGGAGGATGATTTTTCTCGCCTTACAAAATTCCTTTTGTCCGCTCCCCACGACTATTTTCTCTATCGCGATTTTCAATCGCGCAACATCATGCTGTACGAGGGCAAGCTGTACTTCCTCGACTATCAAGGAGGCCGCAAAGGCGCGCTGCATTACGACGTCGCTTCCCTTCTCTACGACGCCAAAGCCGACTTGCCGCCGGAAATTCGCCAGCAACTGCTCGATCATTACCTGGATGCACTAGGCGAGTTCATTCCGCTGGAGCGCCCGGCGGGCTTCTATGAGCGCAAACCGCATTTCCTGCAAAGCGTTCCCTACGCATTGAAGAACCTGCGTTGGTTATTGCACAACGTCACCCTTCCTGTTTCTGTGCCCACACTGACCGAAGCATTCATGGCGATGTTGGGATCGGAGAAGTTGCAAAACCTAGGACCACCGGAACAGGTTGCCGCCGGCATTTCTGCAAACAACACCCTCACGGTAAGGATCTTTAGTTTTTCATTTCACCGCGACGGAGTTCCGAAAGACGAAACCGGCAATGGCGGCGGATTCGTTTTTGATGGACGCGGTCTGCCCAATCCCGGCCGTGAAGAGAGATTTAAGGACCTCACAGGCAAAGATGCGTCGGTTGCCGAGTATCTCGACCAGCAGGAAAGCGTTCATCGCTTCATCGATCACCTCACCCCGCTGGTTGATGCCAGCGTCGCCGCCTACCAGAGCCGCGGCTTCAAGAACCTGATGGTTTCTTTCGGCTGTACGGGCGGGCAGCACCGCTCGGTTTATCTCGCCGAACAACTGGCCAGTCATCTGCGCGCAAAGAACGGCATCAACGTAGTGGTCCAGCACCGCGAGCTGGAGAAAATGGGCCGATGAAGGCCATGGTGCTGGCCGCCGGCCTGGGTACGCGGCTGCGCCCTCTCACAGACGATCGCCCCAAGGCCCTGGTTGAAATCAACGGCCGCACACTGCTGGAGATCACGCTGTCGCGGCTGCGCCAGTTCGGCGTGACCGAGGTGATCGTCAATGCGCACCACTTCGCCGAAGATATCGTTAGCTACCTATCCGGAAATAATAATTTCGGCATGATGATTGAGGTCTCGCGCGAGGATGTTTTGCGCGACACGGGCGGCGGCCTGAAGAAAGCGGCGCATTTCTTTCTAAACAACCGCGAAAGCAGGAACCAGCCTTTTATTCTGCACAACGTTGATGTCATCAGCACCATCGATCTTGCTCGGATGCTGGCGTTCCATCGCGAGCAGCAGGCGTTGGCGACAGTGGCGGTGCAGGACCGTAAGACTTCGCGTTATCTGCTTTTTGACGATGCCGGACAGCTTTGCGGACGGCAAAGCCAGGACGGCAAGACAGAAGCGGTTCGAGCGTCAGCCAAGTTGCGCTCCCTTGCTTTCTGCGGCATTCACGTTATCTCGCCGCGGCTACTGGATTTGATAACTGAGGATGGCGTGTTCTCGATAGTGAGGCCATACCTGCGCCTGGCGGGAACGGGGGAGCGGATTGTCGGATTTCGGGCTGACGAATACTACTGGCGCGATCTGGGCAAGGTAGAGAATTTGGTGCAAGCCGAAAAAGATTTGAGGTCAGGACTGTGGCGTTAAGGCGTCAGCTAGTCGCACGTATCAAGCGGAAAGGGGCTGGCAATTAGCCCAGCCCCTGAACAGGCGATGTTCTTTAACAACTTATAAGTTATAAGCTTTTGAGTCTGGTTGTAGCCACCAACCGGGTGTTGGGGGCCGATGTAACTGAAGTCGCCTTCACAGCTATGCGCGATACGGCTTTTGTATGACCTAAAACTCTGCTCGACATCATCTTGGTGGAAGCTACTTTGCTGCCTTCGGGCTTAGTCACGATGGCCTTCTTGCTGGCGATACGATTGCTGATCAGAGATTTCTTTTCGATTGACATTGCCTGCTCCTTATTTCGGTTTTGAATTGCCGCTTACGTCTTTATACATAAGCAACATGCATGCCAAACTGACGGGCCGTTCGCCGGCAGATCGCGACGCTCTGGAATCAGGCACTTACGAGTGAGTATTCGTATCGCGATTACTGGAAAAACAGTAGGTTTTAACGTGACGGTTAAAACTTAACCACATATGGTTAAAAAATAACCTTCTTCGAGAGGCCATCAGAGCGGCAGACGATGTTGCTATTGTTGTTGAGCTAGGCCGCATTGCAAAGGCGACATCCGTCTATTAACGTTAATCCAATTGCTTCGTGATTATGCCCGGGTGGCGAAACTGGCAGACGCACGGGACTTAAAATCCCGAGTTCCGAAAGGAACGTACCGGTTCAATTCCGGTCCCGGGCACCACCGATTCAAGGTCCCGATGCTCACTGTAACATTCACTCGGAATCGCTCGTAGATCCCTCGGCTTCGCTCGGGATTTCGTCGCGCGGTTCAGACGCCGCGCCCGGTGCCTCAACTTAAAATCCCGAGTTCCGAAAGGAACGTACCGGTTCAGTTCTGGACCCGCGCACAAGGAACGTACCGGTTCAGTTCCGGACCCGCGCACCATGCTCTCAGCCTTACTTTTTCTATAATCAACGTTTAGGAACCTTGGCGGCGCAAATCGCGTGGCTGCTGCAGCATTTCACGGGCATGTACCATCTGTGTACTGCTCCTCTCTTGATGCCGGACGCGCTCTTGTCCTACAATCCTCAGCCCATGACCGAAGAACTCGTGATTGACCGCTCTGACGCATTCCCTCCTCACGAGGTACTGTCGCTGCAAGGCCCGTTGACGGCTAACAACGCGCCTGTTTTTCAGAATGCCATTCGCCGCGAGGAGCCCGCGCCAACCCTGATTCTGGACTTTGCCGAAGTGCCTTATGTCGATTCTGCGGGATTAGGACTGCTGGTAAGCGCGTTTGTTTCGCGCCAGAAGGCCGGACGAAAAATGATCTTGAGCGGAATCAATCCACGGGTGCAGAAGCTGTTTGAGATTACTCGCGTGCAGGAGCTGTTCTTGATATTTTCGAGTCCAGAAGACGCGATCGCGGCGCTGCAGGGCGCCGCGGAGGCTTGAGCGTTCACCGTCATAACGCTTACGGCAAGGAAGCACTTATGCGCTAACTTCTACTTCCATGCCGCGCTGCTTCTTCAACTCCAGTTGAAACGCCTCCGCATCGACATCAGCCTTGGTGATAAATAAAGAGAGCAGCGGGTCAGCGCTATCTGGCGGAATCTCCCACGCCGCAGAAGCGGCGTTATCAATGGAATCAGGTCGCACCTGCAGATCGGGAATTGCTCCTTCTGTGTTCACCAGCGTCTGGATGAATTCCTCAACTTTCGTCTTCTGCGCCGGGTTTTGCTGCGTGAACTCAACTCCCATTCCGGCGCCGGGATGCATTACGCGAACAATTCCCTCGATCTGCAACGTGTGTTCACTCACTTTCATCATCAGCCGCAACAGCGTGCGAACCGGAAATGGCGACTCAGTCTGCAAATAGCAAGCGCTCAGGCTGAGATCGGTGAGTTTGCAACTAACTGTCACGTCCTGGGCTTCTGGACCCAGTAGTTGTCGTTCGATCCATTGCTTTAATTGATCGCTGGCCTCGACGGAAATGTCGGAGAAGCGAATGCCGGCAAGCTGGTTTCCCTGCCAAGCCACTTCACCCGTGCAACTGGTCGTTGCAGATGCCCCCGGCAACGTGAACCGTAACTGAAATGCCGCTGGTAGTTTAACGTTCTGGGTTTTCAGCGCCATGCCGTTTTCGCCGAGGTCGGCCGTGCTGGCCTGCCAACTGCCCTTGCCTTCAATCCTGATTTCAACCGGCAATTCAATCGGGATACGAGCATGCCGGCGCCGCTCCCGCTTCATGAGCGCGCGCACAGCGCGAAAACTCGAACGGGTGCGCTCCAAGGAAAGCGGTTTGAAGAGAACGAAATGAGTCCCCAGCGCAAAAACTTCTTTCGCCGAAATTCGTCCGTGACTCTGGCTTTCGGACTCTATGACGGCTACGGTAATAGCTCGCCGGTTTGCGGGAGCCGCGCGGGTCCCCTTCAAAACACTCATGGCCGAGGAATGGGCGGTGCAGTCCACGATCACCGCTTCGAACCGCTGACGCGTGAGTTTCTGCATGGCAGCGTCGGCGTCGGAACAGAGTTCGACTCCGATCTCCATTTCGCTGAGAACGCGACGAAGCACCCGAACGACCTTGTCGTCGGTGCATAAAAGTAAGGATTGAAGAGCGGTGTCCACCGAATAGAGAATCTTACATCGGCACTTTATCAGTAAGTCTCTCGCTTTCAAATGGTTGCGGTGGTTCGCGGGTTACTTCGGTACCTCGCTGTGGGAATCTTCCGAGGCCGGGTCAAGAAGTCCCAAAATGAAACTAATTCCGTAGCAATCGTCTGATTTTGGGGAGTTTAGCTGCCAGGCAGCCAATTCATTATTTGACTTTCCCGGGTTGTGAAGTAGAATCTTGCGTTCCGGCTGCCGCTGATGGTCCTTGGCAGTGCCTGCGTTTTCATCTGTTTATCTGTTGAGTACGGCGCGGATTCCGGAATCCTTCGCCGAATCATCTGAATCTAAATTAGTACGGCACTAGACACACCAGGTACGAGGCATAATTCATGGCAAAAAGACGCGGTAATCCGAACTGGGGAAAGCCAGAACCGATTGGACCGATCATCCCCACAGTCACTGAATTCGAGCAGGTGGTCAAAGAGTACAAGTTGACTCCTGATCAGTATCTTCGTTCAACGCGCTTGCGCGAATGGGCGCGGCGCAATAAAAATTCCAAGTACATCCCTGAGCCTCTGCTTGAAGCATGGGGATTTGAGATCGAATCCACGCTGTAAGTTAATGGGCAACTGCAGTGCGAAGCCGCCTGAAGGCGGCTTTTGCTATTGCAGCCTTTGGTGATCGTCAGATAGCTGCGTCCCAACTCCTTTAAAGTGCGAACTCCATGCTCTCCGTCGTAGACCGAGTGGAGTTGCTGGGTGCGTAACATCTCCGCCAGTTTTCGCGCATCGGTCCGGTCACTCTTGTTGCCCTCTTTCAACAGGGCAGCCTTTCGCGGATCACAAACCACCAGCCGGTCGACGTGGGGTTGCAAAAGGTCGTGCAACCAGGCAGCCGAGGTCCCTTCCTCGAAGGTCACGGACAGAGTTCCCTGCAGTCCTTGCATGAACTCGACGATGGTGGATGCCTTGGTCTCCAGCAGGCATTCCATGATCAACTTGCCATGAGCATCCATCACGGCAGCGGAAATAGTGGCCTGATGAACGTCCATGCCGATATACTTTTCTTGACTCATTAAGGCGCTCCTTTTCGCTAGGTTGTCGATCCAAACACTCACAACCTATCGCAAAAGTGGGCGCCTTTTTATATTGCGTGATATCGGGGATTTAACAACAGGTGAGGGCGTGCGAAAGACAGAATTGCCCAATCTGTTGGCATAGGGCGTACCTTGGCGTTTTACCAGTAAGTAGAGGCTGCATGTGGGGACTACAATTGAAGCATGCAGGATATTCCGCTTTTTGTCCCACGCGAGCCCAGCATTTTGGAAATTGAAGTAATCCCCAACGACGCTGACCAGACCTTTGAAACCAATTTACGTTGCTCCCGAAAGCATTGCAGAACAATTGTCTCCGTCGACAGCGATGGGCCGAAAACGACTCAGAGTGTGTCTTGCCCTAACCATGGATTTCTGGTCTCCTTTCCGGATCGAAGATCACTCGGCGAATTTATCCGATTCTCTGCAAACCAGATTCTTGCTGCGACGGGGCATGATCTGATCGAGGATGATGCCGGCTCGGTCTTCGGAGACCACAAAGTTCAGCTTCCTCACTCAGTGAACTAGTCCAAGACATGCAGCAGCCGGTGAAGAACGACTTGTGAAATTGCGCGAGGAAATGGCGCAAGTCAGTGCAGCAAGAGGGCAATCATTCTGCATTCCTCTCTTTAAGAGAGGCCGCTAACGATGTTGCGGTATTCCGTCTCGTTGAATGCCTTCAGAGTTTCTGTGGTTATATTGCCGAGTGCCCCAACTGACAGCATGAATTTGGCACCCGCTTCATCATTGGGAAACTCTGAGATCAACACCGCGTCATACCGGCCCATGGTCAAGTACCATGTATGAATCTTTCCGCCAGCCTTCTCGGCGGCCTTTCTTGCGGCGTCGAGTCGTGCTGGGCTTTCCTTGATTTTCGCGATTCCTTGCTGCGTGTATCGAACTAGCGTCACAAAATTTGCCATGATTTCCTCCATCGGGAAGCGGAGCACACAGTATGCTCTTCCGATTGGGGGAGTCAAGTTCGCGCAGTAGGAGGTGAGTGATAGGGAAATTCATGAACAGTAAAGAGCAGTCGCCCTCCGGGAGATTGTTTGCAACCATCGCGTTTCAAGACGCCCTGGCAATTTTCCCACCCTTTCTTGCCGACGGACCATTAGCATCGTGGCCAGAGCGCCTGCGATAAAGCCGCCGAAATGGCCAACGAAACTCACGCCGGGTAGCAACGAAATCGTGACGCCCGCGACCAAACAAATTAACAGCACATGCTGTAATGTTTTGTCTGCGTTAAAAGCGTTGTCACTCATTTCCCGACGATCCGGAACCGGCCTAATCATCCGTGGAGGGCACGCCCCCACTCAATACCCGGTGCAGAATTGAAAGTGCATGGGATCCCGCTTACTTCCCTGCCACTCCCCTCCCCAGGCGAACCCCACCTCTTTAAAGATCGCGACGACACGGGGATTCATGTTTCCAGCCGTGCCCTGAGCGTTCGACTCGGGATTCAGATCCAGAGCGATTCCCCAGGCGTGCGTGGAAAGCTTTGCGCCGGTTCGTTGCGGACGAAAAGCGAAGCAGCCGCCAAAGCTGGTGGTCTGGCCCTGAAGGCCTGCGCTCTGAATGCGTAAAAAAATGTCAGCACAGGTTTGCGCCAAAAGCTTGTGGCATGAGATTCGCTGCACAGTACGCGACCTGTCCCACGACAGCGGAAGAGCAAACGGCAATGGCACCTGTTGAAGCGCTTCCGCCTGCCACTCCGGATCAAGAGTGTGGTCTTCGCGAATGTAGTCGAAGATGTTGCCGAACGTAGTTACGATCTGGTCGAGTCCGTGCGGCGGAGTGATGACGCGTGTAGGCGCAACAGCATCCGCTCCCAGAGATTGGGACATTTTTCCTCCTGAGTTGAGTTGGGATTCTTAAATCGGAAAACTAAACAGCTAGCTAATTCCTGCAGCTGTTAAAAAAGTGCTCTGCTCTTCACGCGAATCATCGTGCCGTCCAGCCGCCATCGATCAAAATAGTGTGCCCGGTGATTAGCGATGCCGCATCGGACGCGAGAAACACACCCGCGCCCGCCACATCCATCGGCTCGCCAATGCGGTGCAATGCAGCGATGCGCTCGACGGTATCGGCGCGATTTTCCGGGTTGGAAAGATACTCCTCGGTTCCCGGCGTATGAATAAACGTCGGAGCCACGGCATTGACGGTGATGTTGTGCTTGCCCCATTCGACGGCCAGGCACTTCGTCAGGTGCGCAATCGCAGCTTTGGTCATGCAATAAATGCTTTCCGTGGGAAGCGCGACAAATCCCGCCTGCGAACTCATGTTGATGATGCGCCCATATTTCTGGCGGATCATGATCCTTCCCGCGGCCTGGCTCGCGAAAAACGTACCCTTCAGATTGATCGCGAGCGTTGCATCGAAATCTTTTTCACTGACATTCTCGGCCAGATTCTCCGGCGCAATTCCCGCGTTGTTCACCAGAATGTCGAGCTTGCCGAACTGGGAGCTAGCGCCCTCAATTGCTGAGGCGATCTGCTCCATATGGGAAACGTCCATTTGCAGAGGCAAGCACCGCCGTCCCATGTTCTCGATCTCGCGTACAAGCTCGCCGCCGGTGCCAACGTCCCGTAGCCCTAATGCGACGTCTGCGCCTGCGTGCGCCAGCGCCAGTGAAATTGCGCGGCCCAGGCCTCGCGCCGCGCCAGTTACAAGAGCTGTTTTACCTTGCAGGTCGAATCGCGGAAAGTCATTCATGCCGCGAGATTATATAATCGCGCTTCAAACATTGACCCTTGGGAGCGACTTTGGCCTACAACGACCTCCGCGAATGGATTGCCGTGCTCGAACGCGACGATGAACTCAAAAGGATCAAAACTGAAGTTGATCCCATACTCGAGATCGCCGAGATAACCAACCGCATTTCGAAAAGCCGCGACTCGCAAGGCAGAACTGGCGGCCCTTCCCTGCTGTTTGAAAATCCCAAGGGTTCAAAGATTCCAGTGCTGATCAACCAGTTCGGCTCTGAACGGCGCATGCGCATGGCGCTCGAAGTCGAATCACTCGATGAAGTGTCCAACCGCATTCGACAATTCATGGACGTGAAATCCCCGCAGGGGTTTCTGGACAAGATCAAAATGCTTCCCATGCTGGCGGATATGGGCAAGCTCTTCCCAAAGACGGTCACGACTGGCCCGTGCAAAGAAAATATTCATCGCGGCAACTTTGATTTGAATTCGCTGCCGGTTCTACAGTGCTGGCCCAAAGATGCCGGCCGATTCATTACCCTGCCTTGCGTGATTACGCGCGATCCGAAAACCGGCAAACGGAATGTTGGCATGTATCGCATGCAGGTATTCGATGAGCGCACGACGGGCATGCACTGGCAACGACAAAAAATTGGGGCCGAGCATTACCGCGAGGCGCTGCGCCGCGCCGCTGGGATGGAGCATGTGGGGACTAGCGCCCCTGCCCGTCCGGTCGAGCAAAGCTCAGCAATTTTCAATGCAGCGGCGGTGGATATCATGGCCCGGACTTCCGGCGGATCGGTGATCCCAGAAACTCGTTTGCCGGCAGGCAAAATGGATGTCGCCATCGCCATTGGCACCGACCCGGCGATCACGTTTTCCGCCATCGTGCCCGCGCCTCCTGACATCGAGGAATATCTGATCGCCGGGTTCCTACGGCAGAAGCCAGTGGAACTCGTCAAGTGCGAGACAGTTGACCTCGAAGTCCCGGCGTCATCGGAAATCGTTCTCGAAGGCTACGTCAACTTGGACGAACTGCGCACCGAAGGCCCGTTCGGCGATCACACCGGATTTTATTCGCTCGAAGACATGTATCCGGTGTTTCACATTACTTGCGTGACGCATCGCAACAATGCGATTTACGCAACCACAATCGTCGGCAAGCCGCCGCAGGAAGACGCATATATGGGCAAAGCGGTCGAGCGTATTTTCCTGCCGCTGATGAAGCTGACCATTCCCGAACTCGTGGACATCAATCTTCCCATCGAAGGCGTGTTTCACAACCTGATGATTGTTTCGATTCGCAAGTCTTATCCCGGGCAGGCGCGAAAGGTGATGAACGCCATCTGGTCACTTGGCCAGGCGATGTTTACAAAATGCGTCGTTGTGGTTGACGAAGACGTTGACGTGCAAAACCTCGCAGACGTGACGCTCAAAGTGTTCAACAATATCGATCCGGAGCGTGATATCCAATTCACGCTAGGCCCGGTGGACTCGCTTGATCACGCCTCGCGCTTGCCCAATTTCGGATCGAAGATGGGTATCGATGCTACCCGTAAATGGTCGAGCGAGGGTTTCTCGCGGCCCTGGCCGGCCGAGATGGTAATGGACGCAAAGACCAAGGCTGCGGTCGATGCCAAGTGGAAGGCACTGGCTAAAGAACTCGGAATTAGCTAACTCGGGTAAATTCAACGACTCAAAAAAATGAAGAGGCGGGCGCAAAGGCCCGCCTTTTTCCATCCTTAATTCCAGAGTAGCACTTTCGAATAGGGCATTGCGCCAAGATTTCAGATTTATATCCGTCGCTCCATCAGTAACTTAGACGCAACGAGAGGCTCCCGGGGACTTGACAGGAATTTTCCACAGGTGGCGATCCGATCGGTTCACAACCGCCCCCGGGTGTCCGGAGATTTTCATATCTCCCCGAGCGGATGGGTCAAATTGTCGCCCACGGCGGATTGAACGAGGCAGACCAGCAAGCCGTCACCACTCTCCAGGTGCGCCTTCACTCCTTTGTAAACAGCATCTCGGGTGGCACCGCTCCTGACCAGCCACTCCGAATCCAGCACTTTGCGCGCCCCAATCAGGTAGAGATAATCCACCAGCTCGGGATAGTCCTGTTCCGGCTTGTTCAGGTTGTAACTGACCAAGTAAAGTGCCATAGTTTTGAGCGCTTTGCCTAGGAGACGGGTAACGAGTCAAGAATATCGTATATAACTACAACTTTAGTCGTATTGTTTGGTACAACTTTCGTTGTAGCCTCAACGCGCGAGCGTGCTGTTTCTTGCACATCCAGAAGAAGCGCCGTGAGGAGCTGGAAGCGTAGTCTTCTTGCTATTAGTTACTCTTGCGTTTTCGACTTAAAAGTGTGCCGCTCGGTATGGGATTTTCTGCCCGGATGCAGTCCCTGATGACGAACATTTAACAGTTTTCTTCCAGGCCAACAACCAGGGAACGCAGTAAGCCTGCTATGTTCTAATGTCGAACGGCATACAATGCCCTTTCTAACGGGACTTCAATCGGAAACTCTCAGGAACAAACTCAAGATGAAGCGGCGCTGCGTGATCACCGGGATCGGAGTTGTCAGTCCCAACGGAATCGGGACAGAAGCTTTTTCGGAGAGCGTACTTGAGGGGCGCAGTGGAGTCCGGCGCATCTCGCGATTTGACTCGTCCACAATCGAAGTCCAGATCGCCGGAGAAGTTTCCGGATTTGACGAACTGGCGTGGGTTGAGAAAAAGGAGCGCAAACACGTTTCGCGGGTGCTGCCACTGGCACTCTGCGCGTCAGCCGAGGCGCTAAACAGCGCCGGAATTGATACAGCTTCCCTGCCTCTTGAACAACGCCGCCGCTTCGGGGTGATCATGGGGACGGGCGGCGGATCGCAAGAATTCACTGAGGAGCAGTACCGCCTCTACTTCCATGGCCAGTTAAGCAAGATGAGCCTGTTTTGCATTCCTACCGGAGTCATGGGATCGCTTTCGAGCGAACTGAATGTGCGTTTCGCGCTCAAGGGTCCCAGCCACATCGTGACCACAGGTTGTACTTCTTCCACTGACGCGATGGCGTACTCGATGAGGCAAATTGAATCCGGACGCCTGGATTGTGTGCTAACTGGCGGAGCCGATGCTCCCATTTCTCTTGGCACGGTACGCGGATTCATTCTCATGAAGATCCTTACGGAAAAATGGAATACCGCTCCTGAAAAAGGTTCGCGGCCGTTTTCCGCCGATCGCGATGGTTTCGTATTGGCAGAAGGCTCATGGATGTTCGTCTTCGAAGAGTACGAACATGCAAAAGCACGTGGAGCGAAGATCCTGGCAGAGGTTGCCGGTTACGGTTCAACCTGCGAAGCCTACCATCGCGTTCGCCTAATGGAATGCGGAGAAGAGCCTGCACGGGCCATCAGCCTGGCGATTAAGAATGCAGGGATCAGCGTAGAGGACGTGGATTACGTGAACCTGCATGGAACGTCAACGCAACTGAATGACCGGATAGAAACCCGGGCGCTAAAGATGGCGCTGGGCGATGAGCGCGCGCGGCAGGTCCCGATGTCGGCCTTGAAGTCGCAGATCGGGCATCCGCAGGGCGCGTGCGGGGCGGCTGGAGTGGCAGCGACCCTGATCGCCATGCAGCACGGGCAACTGCCCCCGACCATCAACCTGGAAAATGCGGACAAGGAATGTGATCTCGATTATGTTCCGCAACCTGGAAGAAAGAAGACGATCGAACACGCGGTGTGCAACTGCATCGCGTTTGGATCGAAGAACTCAGCGCTGGTGCTGAGAAATGTTGCACAGGGCTGAAGTATAGTGTTGCGGCGTCTTCTACTTTCATTGCCACTCTCCCATAAATTGCATCTCCACCTGAGAATTTTCTAAGGCTGCGGCAAGAGCGACTCCTCTTGTTCCCACTTCGGGAATGTTGTCGTTTTTATTCATTGCGCTGACGTGATCTGTCAGCATTGCGCCCTTCGTTCATTTCCTTCACCTCCATTCCGTTTGATAGTTGCTCGATGGTGCTGTTGATTCGACACTAATTTCAGCGAGGCAAACGTATCTGAGGAGATCCGCCTACGTTGGTTTACCAACTGCACAGAGCAACATCGAGAGCTGTTCGTGATGAGAATCACGCAAAACAAAATTACCAAAAGAGGAATTCAACAGATGCGTAACAACAAGGTTTTTCGTTGATCGAGCTGCTTATCGTGGTGGCGATTATCTTAATCATCGCCGCAATCGCTATTCCCAACCTGCTGCGCGCGCGTATTTCCGCCAATGAGTCGTCCGCCGCTAGCATCGTTCGCACCCTGAACACCGCCGAAGTCAGCTACGTCACAGCTTACCCATCGGTTGGCTATTCAGCGGCCATGACTGAACTAGGCGCGGCGGGTGCAAATCCGTGTGTGCCTTCATCCGGCAGTGCATGTTTAATCGATGACACGCTGGCCACGACCGGCAGCACAAGCGGCAAGAGCGGCTACTTGTTTAAAGAGGTCGGCGCCGCCGGTGCCGGCGGAGGAACTGGAAACGGCACTTACGTCGTTAGCGCCACCCCAAGTGCCAAGGGCAGCAGTGGCGTAAATAGCTTCTGCTCCATTGAAGATGCCGTGGTCCGCAAAGACAGCGCTGGTGTCACAGCGACATACGGCAGCTGCCCCGGACTTCCTTCCCTAGGCAAGTAAAGGCACGTAACTGGTTTTGCCCTCAGGTTTCAGCGACCCAAGGGCAACTGGCCGGGGGCAGTTTAGACGCATTCTGCTCCCGGCTTTCCTAGCCCGCCGCCCCTCCCTCGCAGCCGTGCGGCCATTATCCCGTCGTTCCTTCTTCTTGCGAATTTCCCAATCGCCTGCTAATTGCGCCCGGCCTCTCTGCAAGATCTGAAGATTCTTACGTTCCCACTTTGGACAAATCTCAATCGGCGTTCCAAAATGACACAAAATGTCACGCTGAATGACGGGATGTGACAAAGCTGCGGCAAAAGGCACTCACCCCGGATGAAGATTGCTGGCCTAAGTCACTGAAAATATTGCATAATACCTCGACTGGAATGGGTAACTTCGGTAATTAACGGGCTTGGCCAGGGAAATGCGAGGATAGCTGGCGTCGGGTCGCTGAGACCAGGATAGAAAACGATTTAAAATTGGGTTTAACAAACCGAGAAGAGGGAAAATTAAAAATGCGTAAACAGAAGGGTTTTTCGTTAATTGAGTTGCTGATCGTGGTAGCGATCATCCTGATCATCGCCGCGATTGCTATTCCGAACTTGCTGCGCGCTCGCATTTCGGCCAATGAGTCGTCTGCCGCCAGCATCATCCGTACGCTGAACACGGCTGAAGTCAGCTATGTGACAAACTATCCGTCCGTTGGATATTCACTTTCCATGGCTGAGTTGGGTGCGGCTGGTGCAAATCCGTGCGTGCCTACGTCTGGCAGCGCGTGCTTGATCGATGACACACTCGCTACCACCGGTAGCTCCACCGGTAAGAGCGGCTACCTTTTCGTTGTGACTGGCGCGCCGGCTAGCGGCAGCTCGTCTTCTGCGAACGGTACCTATGTTGCCTCCGCCACTCCGACGGCGGTTGGCAGCAGCGGCGTAAACAGCTTCTGCTCGATCGAAGATGCAGTTGTCCGCAAGGACAGCGCTGGTGCAGTTGCGACGTATGGCACCTGCCCTGGCCTGCCTTCACTGGGCAACTAATAGCAGATCGCAGTTTGGCCTGAGGCCTCGGGGGAGGGGCAACGGGCGGGGAGCAGCGGGCAACCGCTGCTCCTTATTACTTTGGTAGGTACTTTGAGTGTTACTTTGCATTCGTAAGCAAACTGGCGTGATTAAATCTACGAATATGGCCAGTGCAGCTCAAGCCGTCGAGGTTCCGCGACCTAGGGCGGAATTCTTCAACTCCACCAGCAAACGAACCGCAGTGCTCTCGCTGCTGCTAGTAATGATCACGCTGGTCGCTTACAACCCTGTCGTTCACAATGATTTCGTTAACTTTGACGATCCCGCATACATCCGCGCTAATACTGTAATCCGGTCGGGCCTGAACTGGAGCACAATCGAGTGGGCTTTCCGAAGTACCGAACAGGGGAACTGGCATCCGATTACGTGGATGTCGCACGCCCTCGACTATCAACTGTTTCACGCAAACCCGATAGGGCACCATTACATGGGCGTGCTTTTGCACGCCATCGCCGCTGTCCTGCTGTTCCTGTTTGTGCAGGCGGCGACAGGTTTCGCATGGCGAAGCATGATCGTGGCTGCCCTGTTTACGATTCATCCCCTCAACGTCGAATCCGTCGCCTGGGCATCGGAAAGGAAGAGCGTGCTATGCATGCTGTTTTTCGTGCTCGCGCTTATGGCATATCGACGGTATGCCCAACATCCAGACTGGAAACGATACTCGTTAGTTGTGTTTCTGTTTGCCGTGGGACTAATGTCAAAACCCATGGTGGTGACGCTGCCGTTTGTGCTGCTGTTGATAGACTACTGGCCGCTGGAAAGAACAAAGGCGGTCGGCCTAAAGCGGCTTCTGCTGGAGAAATTGCCGCTGGGTTTCATGTCGGTGGCCTCGTCGATTATCACGGTGATCGCCCAGCGGGCCGAGGGCGCAATTCATACCAGCGATTTCACGTTGTCGAACCGGCTGCGGAATGCGGTGTTTTCGTATGCGTGTTATTTGGGCAAAGCGTTGTGGCCGTCGAATCTGGCCTCCTTCTACCCCCATCCAGCGCACATAGCGGTAGGCAAAGTGGCATTGGCCACAGTGATAGTGGGTGTCATCACGTTCGCAGCATTGCGTTACCGCGAGCAAAAATATTTGACAGTGGGCTGGCTCTGGTTTCTGGGAATGATGGTACCGGTAATTGGTATTGTGCAGGCCGGTGAGCAAGGCATGGCAGACCGTTACGCGTACATGCCTTTTATCGGATTATTTATCGCGGCAGTTTGGGGCAGCGCGGAACTGGCACGAAAGCTAAGAATTCCTATGACATATCTTGGCGCCACCATGGGTATTGTAATTGTGGCGTTTGCAACCGTGACACATGGGCAAATCGGATATTGGAAAAACACCAAGACTTTGTGGACACATACGTTGACCATCACGCAACACAATTATGTCGCTGAGGCCAGCCTCGGCGCCGAATTGATTTCCGAGGGAAATATTGAGGAAGCAGCCAAACATCTGCGAGCGGGGATGGCAATCAACCCGCGGGATCCGTTCAGTCATCTCGATCTTGGGGTTTGTGAAAAACGGATGGGGCACCTTGACGAAGCCATTCAGCAATATCAGGAAGCCTTGGGACTGACAACAGGAACCATGTTGAGAAGCGCCGCCTACGGAAATCTGGGCTCCTCTTACGCTGCCAAGGGGAACTACCCTCTGGCAATCCAGAACTACAAACTTGCGTTGCAGGCAAGACCGGACGATTTCGCATCGCTTATTGGGCTTGGGGTTATTTCGCAGAAGACAGGAAAGGCGGCCGCTGCAGTCGAATACTTTTCTCACGCCGCGAAAGTACAGCCGTCGGACGTTTCCGTGCTGTTAGTGTCGCAAGCCCTTGCGCGAGTTGGACGGCAACAGGAGGCGCAGGCTGAATTCGCGCAGGCGCAACGGATGTCGCACGATTGGGCCGGGACTATGGCCGCTGTGGGCCGCTTATTGCAGAAGTAAGCCGCCGTTCATTTCTTCGTTGTTCAAAATTATGCCCCTAGTGCCCGCTTCGCTTCTATAATTCGCCAACATGACTGACTTGAATTCCGGCGGTGCGTCCGCTCAGATCGGCTTCACGCTCGCCGAGTTATTGATCGTCGTTGTTCTTGTCGTCATTCTTGCGGCGATTGCGTTGCCTAATTTACTACGATCGCAGATCGCAGCAAATGAGACCGCGGCCATTGAGTCTCTCGCGAAGATCAATAAAGCCGAAGTGGAATATCAGACGACGTATCCGACCATCGGATTTGCAAGCACACTCGAGGCCTTGGGACCCGACATCCCTGACGGGAAATGCCGCGAGAAGACTCCAGCTCACGCCTGCCTGATTGAAAGCGCTCTGGCGACTGCGGCAAGTCCCGCGCACAATCGCAGCGGATACTGGTTTGCAGTTTCCCCCACTTCGCGAGATGCTGGCGGCGTGATAACTGGCTATGTTGCCGGGGCCTCGGCGGGAGTGCTGAACAAGACGGGCTCCCGTGATTTTTGCTCGCAAGAAGACGCCGTGATCCGCTACTCGGTTCCGCAACGAAGTTCGGCTCCCGCCAGCAGCGCGCCAGCATGCGGCGCGATGACGATTCTGCAATAACCCGGTCAGGTTACAAAGAGGAAATTATCGCTTTGACACCCTAGTAATATAGCGTCGCGCGATCTGCTGGCTATAATTTTCTTATGCACGCGATCGAAATCCTCGGACTCGAGAAAACCTACAGCATAGGCTTTTGGCGCAAGCGTCCGAAACGCGCTCTGCATCCGCTCCATCTCGCAATCGAGGATGGCGAAATATTCGGTTTCCTGGGTCCGAACGGCGCGGGAAAAACTACGACGCTGAAGATGCTCATGGGTCTGGTCTTTCCTTCCGGAGGCAGCGCCCGCATTTTGGGTATGGAACTGGACGATCCGCGCATGAAGGCGCAGATCGGATTTCTTCCCGAGCAGCCCTATTTCTACGATTACCTCACCGCGCGCGAGTTGCTCCGGTATTACGGACAGCTGTCCGGCGTGGATTCGCGTCAACTTTCGAGCAGCGTCAATGCTGTTCTTGAAAAAGTTGGCTTGCGCGATGCTATGAATGTGCAGCTACGTAAATTTTCAAAAGGCATGTTGCAACGCGCTGGAATCGCTCAAGCCATTCTGCACGACCCCAAGGTTGTGTTTCTTGACGAGCCCATGTCGGGGCTGGACCCGATGGGCCGTCGCGAAGTGCGCAGCCTGATCGAAGAATTGAAGGAGGAAGGCAAAACGGTGTTCTTCTCCACCCACATCCTTTCAGATGCAGAAGCTCTCTGCGATCGCGTAGCAGTCATCAATTTAGGACAACTGCGCGGAGTGGGAGCGGTTGCCGACTTGACCTCCGGCGTTAAGGGAAAGGTCGAGATTGTGTGGCAAGGGAGCGCGGTTCCGGCAGCCATCAAGTCCTCCGGCGGGGAAACGCATGTTGCTGGAGAAACGACACGGGCTGTTATCTCGGAACAAGATCAAGACGCTGCTATCGACGCACTTCGGCGCGACCGCTTGCGACTGATTTCGGTAACGCCGGTGCGCGCTTCGCTGGAAGATTACTTCATGGCCCAGTTAAGGCTCGGCGCGGAAGAGGCGGTGACAAGATGAACTCGCGCATCTGGCATATTGCAACCAACACCTTCCGCGAGGCGGTTCGCGATCGTGTGCTTTATAACCTGATCGCGTTTGCGCTGCTGATGTCCGGGGCGGCCGTGTTGGTAGGGCAGATTTCGATTGGGATTGAGAGGCTCGTGGTCATCAATCTGGGACTTACCGCAGTTTCCCTGTTCGGAATTGTGATTGCCATTTTTATTGGCATTGGCCTGGTGTCTAAGGAAATTGAGAAGCGCACGTTGTACACCGTGCTTTCACGTCCGGTGCGAAGATGGGAGTTCGTTGCCGGTAAATTCTTTGGGCTCTCGGGCACATTGATAGTAAACACGTTTTTTATGGCCATAGGCGTGTTCGTCGCACTGCTGTATGTCTCGCATTCTTTCAAACATGCTGACACTGGAATTCTGATTGCACTTTACTTTATTGTTCTGCAATTTCTTATTATCACCGCGCTGGCGCTGTTATTTTCGTCCTTTTCCTCGCCGTTGCTTTCCGCCGTATTTGCGTTTGCTCTTTTCGTGATCGGCACCTTCGCCGAAGATCTGCGCGGATTTGCGAGCTTGACCCATGGCGTCACGCGCTGGCTGGCAACCGGTGCCGCGTATCTCGTTCCCAACTTCTCCGCGCTAAACGTGATCAGCCAGGTGGCACACGAAAGTTCTGTCAGTCGTCAATTAATCGCCTATAACACCGCTTATGCACTGGTATATACAATTGCCGTTCTCAGTGCCACAGCGCTGGTTTTTGAGCGGCGTAATTTGAAATGAGCCGCAAGCGACAAGTCGCAATCTCGACAGCAGCAATGCTCGTTGTGTCGTTCGCCATGTCCGCGCTGTTCTTGTGGCACATCGACCGGTTGCGCTCCTATGCCGCCGTCAATGATGCTTTGTACGTGACGTCGCCGAAATTGCTGAAGCAGCTAAGCCTCGGTTATGAGGGCCTGCTCGCCGATGTTTATTGGACTCGCGCGGTGCAGTACTACGGCGCAATGCATCACTCGGGTGGCGGCGATTACAAACTGCTGTGGCCCTTGCTAAATATCGCGTCACAGCTCAATCCCCATCTGACCCGCGTCTATGAATTCGGCGCACCGTCTCTTTCCACCAACCCTCCCAACTCAACC
>QHZW01000092.1:22722-40762 GCA_003224815.1 Acidobacteriota bacterium
AAGGACTACAACGCTGCCGCTGACGCATTCCTGCGCGGCTCGAAATTGCCCAATGCTCATCCAGTTTTGAAGGTCCTGGCGGCGCGCATGGCTGAGCATGGGGGAGATGTTGAGACTGCGCGCATGATGTGGACATCAACGTACGAGACCTCGACTGACAAGGACGTTCGCCAAAATGCGTTGGACCACCTAAAGGCCCTCAAGGCGGATTATGACGTCACCGAACTCGAGCGGCTCGCCCGGGTGTACAAAGATAATTTCAACGTATTTCCCAAGACATTTGAAGACATGGTGGTCGCGGGCCTGCTGCAGGGCATTCCTGCGGATCCTACCGGCCATCCCTACGATCTGAAGCCTGGCGGCAAAGTGCTGGTGAGCAATCCCGACGATTTGCCTTTCGTCCAGAAGGGCCTGCCGCCGGGCTACGTTCCCAGGAATCTCGTAACAGCCAGGTCAGCAACTCACTGAGTCAAATCATGGATCGAATCTCAACTCTCAATGAAATTCTTGTGCAGGACCCAAATAACGCGTTTGCTCGGTATGGTCTGGCTATGGAATATGCAAACTCTGGAAAAACGGAGCTGGCGCTAGAGCAATTTCGGAAGCTATTGTCGTCCAATCCCGACTACCCGGCCGGGTATTTCATGGCTGCGCAAACGCTGGTTAAAGTAAATCGCACTGATGAAGCCCGAACGATGCTGGAAAGCGGTATCGCCGCCGCACAGCGCAAAGGCGACTCGCATGCAGTCGGGGAGATGCAAGGGATGCTGGATGAGCTTTGAGTAATGAGCACCGAGCTAAGTCACGAGCATGTTTTAGCGGGACTTTTGCTCGTCACTCGATGCTCGCCCGTCAAGACCACCTCAAACCCATCCACCGTCAATCACAAAGTTCTGCCCAGTGATCGCCGAGCTCTCGTCTGACGCCAGAAATAGCGCCAGCCGAGCAACATCATCCGGCACCAGTTCACGCTTCAAGCTTTGGCTGCGCATTATGTCGGCTATGTACTCCGGCGTCATCCAGAAGCGTCGCTGACGCTCGGTCATGATCGCACCCGGCAAAATGGCGTTCACACGGATATTTGAGCCACCCAATTCACGAGCCAGAGTGCGCGTGAGCCCGACAATACCCGCTTTCGCTGTAACGTAAGCGGGCAGTCCGGTCGACGGAATCATCCACGCAATTGAACTCATATTGATGATCGCGCCCCCGCCAGCACGGGTCATTCCGGGCGCGACCGCTTGCGCGGCAAAGAAATGATGCCGCAGGTTTATATCCATGCGTTGGTCCCAGTATTCCGGGGTGACCTCGGTGAACTTATGCCGATCGTCATTGGCCGCATTGTTTACCAAAACGCGAATTGGGCCGAGTTCACGCTCGGCCCTTACGATTGCCGCACGGAGTGCCGCAATATCGCTGAGATCGCAGCGTACAAATAGCGGAACCGTTGCAGAACACGGTTTTACCAGTTCCATCAGCCTCGCCGCGCCCGCATCGTCCACATCCAGGAAGGCCACGCGCGCGCCCTGAGCCGCGAAGTGCTCGACCATGGCCGCGCCGATGCCAGTTGCACCGCCAGTGATCAGGACGGGAACATCCCAGAGGCTGGGATAAATCGCGAAGTTCTCGTTCTGAGCCATATTTTCTTGAAAGCAATCAACCACAAAGACACTAAGCCGCACGAAGCCAAGCAAGGGCCACAACTAAGGGCTGGTATTCCTCGCCATCATCGTCATCGCCCGCTCCACAGTCCCGGGGAACAGCTGATATAGCTTGACGACGGGAATCATCGTCCACGGCACGATCACTTCCCTTTTGTTCTTAAAATATCCGCGCAGCACTGCGCGAGCCACTCTTTCGGCCGAAATTCCGCGCGCGGATTTCGGGCGTACCCGCTTCGGTTCAGCGCCCTTGATCGCATTCTCGCCAAAGTCTGTACGCACATAGCCAGGACAAACCGTCAGCACGTTGATTCCGGACGCGGCCAGCTCGATTCGCGCGGCTTTTCCCAGCGCGTTCATTGCAAACTTTGTCGCGCTGTACACGCCATGAAATGGAATCGGAATATGCCCGGCGACGCTTGAAATGTTAATGATCGCTCCCGAACCCTGCTGGCGCATGATCGGCAGCACCGCTTGCATCGCTTCCATTGCGCCGAAGAAGTTGGTTTCGAATGTCTCGCGCGTGTCGGTCATGCTGACAGCCGCAACGAAATCTAGAATTCCATGGCCGGCGTTGTTGATCCAGACATCAATTCGCTGATAGTGATGCATGGTGAGCCCGATGGCGCGATCGATCTCCTCGCGATTGCGCACGTCACAGGCAAGCGCCAGTGACTGATCGAAGTTGCCGATGCGGGCCCGCGCGGCTTCTACCCGTCCTGAGTCGCGCGACAGCAGCACCACGCGCGCACCCTGCTCGACGAATAATTTCGCGATTGCCTCGCCAATGCCCATCGAAGCGCCAGTAATGACTGCCACTCGTCCTGCAAGCAACGGTTGATAATCATCGGAAGAAGCCATGCCGGGTTTTGTATCGTTGCTGCTGCTGCAAGTCAAGCCATGATGTGGGAATCCCCATCGCAAATGTTCCCTGTTTTCAATTGTGCTTCGCTTCGCGACAGGATAATATGCCCGCAATCCCGCTTGCGCGTTGGTGATTCACCTCAAAGGAGCTTTGCATGGACTCATCTCAGACCGTCACATTAGTGTTCTACGGAATAATCGCTCTAATTGCGTTGGGAGCAATCCTGAGCGGCTTCTTTCAGGTGGAGACTGCAGCCGCAGTTGTCGTGCAGCGCATGGGAAAGTTTCAGCGGGTTGCGACCGCAGGGATGAACTTCAAGCTTCCATACATTGATCAGATCGCCGGACGCATCGACCTGCGCGTGCAGCAGCTCGCGCTCGATGTCGAGACAAAAACAAAAGATAACGTGTTCGTGAAAATTCCAGTCTCGGTTCAATATCACGTCATTCCCGAGAAGGTGTATGAGGCTTTTTACAAGCTGGCAAACCCGAAACAGCAGATCTCGTCTTACGTATTCAACGTGATCCTCGGTCACGTGCCGAAGATGAACCTTGATGACGCGTTTCTGCAGCAGTCCGACATTGCTATTGCCATCAAAGACGGACTCGATGACGTTATGAAGACTTACGGTTACGCAATTGACCAGGCCCTGGTGACTGACATCGAGCCGGACGAAAAAGTGAAGGCGGCGATGAATGAGATCAATGCCGCACAACGCGAACAGGTGGCCGCCAGTGCTCGTGGCGAAGCCGAAAAAATCTTGAAAGTAAAGCAGGCTGAAGCGGAAGCCGAGAGCAAAGCCCTGCAAGGCCAGGGCATCGCCAATCAGCGCAGAGCGATTATCGAAGGCCTCAAGCAGTCGATCGAAGCCTTCTCAGCCGCCGTCGAAGGCGCTACCGCCAAGGACGTGATGATGCTCGTCCTAGTCACGCAGTATCTCGACACCATCAAGGAAATCGGCGCGCAGGACAAGAGCAACACTCTATTCATGTCGCACTCGCCCGCGGCCATGGGAGACCTGTTCCGCCAACTGCAAGATGCGGTCATGATTGGCCAGAAAGCGGCCGGGGCAGGCGTCTAGAATCCTTCGACCTCGGCCCACGCCGGCTCTGAGTAACTACGCTGCTTTTGACGAACTCTTCCTCTTCGGCGGCACTTTTTCGCCTTTTTGGCGTGCTTCGGAAAGTCCAATCGCGATTGCCTGTTTGCGACTCTTCACTTTGCCGCCCTTACCACGCTTGCCTGATCGCAGTGTGCCGCTCTTCTTGCGGCGCACAGCACTGGCAACCGTCTTGCTGGCCCCTTTCGAATATTTCCGCGATCTTGAGCTCTTTTTCTTAGCTGGCATGTTTCCTCCTGGCATTTAGAGAACAAACATTGGCAGCAAGGTTGTGCGAAACCTGAGAGAGGCGGGACTGATAATCTGAGTGAGGAGCTCTCGCCTCGCTCTTAGGCGCGCATTTCACACAATGGACAAGATCATCCTCATCAATTTTTCTGGCGGAGACCGACCCGGACTAACAAGTTCACTCGCGGGCATTCTTGCGCAATACGATGTTCGTATTCTCGATATCGGCCAAGCGGTTGTGCATGAAACTCTGACTCTGGCTATCCTCATCGAAGTTCCCGCCGGCCGGGAATTTACTCCGCTGAAGAAAGACCTCATCGTTCGAGCTCACGAACTGGACCTCAAAATCAAGCTCACGCCGGTAAGCGAAGCCGCGTTCCAGCACTGGGTGGGGGCGCAGGGGAAATTTCGTTTTATCGTCAGCGTTCTCGGACGGCAGATCACTGCCGGGCAGTTTTCCAGAATCAGCGCCGCGGTCTCCGAATACGAGTTCAACATCGACCGCATAGAAAGGCTGTCCGGGCGCCTGTCGCTCACCGGGCGGGTTGAGAACGCGAATGCGTGCGTTGAGCTGGAAATCAGCGGGGAAAAGGACTCTTCTCCCGCGCTGCGCTCTGAACTTATGATGATTGCGCAGAGGTGCGACATTGACATATCGTTTCAGCGCGAAAGCATATATCGACGCAACCGCCGCCTGTTCGCGTTTGACATGGATTCCACGCTGATACAAGGCGAGGTCATCGATGAGCTTGCGCGACTGCATGGAGTCGGTGAGCAGGTATCTTCAATTACAGCTGCTGCAATGCGCGGCGAGCTCGATTTCAAGCAGAGCTTTACGCGACGTGTTGCTCTCTTGAACGGATTGCCGGAGATTCGTGTACGAGAGTTGCTGCATTCCATTCCGCTAGCCGAAGGCGCCGAACGGCTGATTTCGACGCTGAAGTCGCTTGGATACAAAACGGCGGTGCTCTCCGGCGGCTTCACTTTTTTTGGCGAGCATCTGCAGAAACTTCTTGGCTTGGACTACGTATTCGCGAACCAACTGGAAATCGAAAATGGATTTGTGACCGGCAGAGTCTCGGGCGAGATTGTGGACGGACAGAAAAAGGCCAAACTGCTGCAGTCGCTGGCAGACAAAGAAAATATTTCTCTCGATCAAGTGGTTGCGGTGGGCGACGGCGCAAATGATCTTCCCATGCTGGATTTGGCCGGAATGTGCATCGCATTTCATGCCAAGCCAGTGGTTCGCAGCAGCGCGCACCATTCCGTGTCTTATCTCGGCCTCGACAGCCTTCTTTATTTAATTGGCGTGCGCGACCGCGACTTGGACCGGGTGCGAGCAAAATCCAACCCGGCTTAGCTTGAACAACGCGTTGCGCCTGAAAATTCAATCCGCCTCATCAGCGCGAATCCGCGGGGCTGAAGTTGGGCCAATCAGAATTACTTGGCGGAAAAGAAGTTGCCTCCGTCATTTCGCGCTTCCCAGCACTTCCGGCGGATCGACGTAGCACTGCTTCCAGAACGCCTCCTCGCTGATTGCGCCTTTTTTATATTGTTCAATAGAGGAAGCAGTCGCTGCGATCATGCCGCCATCCTCGGTATCAAAGACCACAACTAACCCCGCGGATGTCGCGCCCATCTCTTGTTTCTGGAATGTAGCTTCCACAAACTTCAATTTATCTTCTGTGCTGGTAACGCCGGATCCAGGGGCCGACTGTGCGGAAACGATTTTTACGCTTTTGCCTTTAAGCGGCGCCCACTCTCCTGGAAAGTTTCCAACCTCTTCGCTGCTCACCGAAAAGGGGCTTGCGGCTTTTGCGCGCCGGCTGGCCGGTGTAGGCGTGTTACCAGCCGCAACACCCGTTCCCGGCGATTCGGCCGGCACGCTTTCAGAGCCATCCAGCAGTTCCACGCCCGATCTGCGCAGCCAGCCTCGTGACAAGCCCGAGATGCGTATATGGATCCAATCGGGATTCTGCTCGATAATCTCGAATTCATCTTCCGCGCTGGCGAGAAAAAGCACCTTCGCATCCAGTGCCGGGTTCTGGAGCACCGGGGTCTGATTGGATTTCACAGCAACCAGGTTTGTCGGGTGAGACTGATTGCGCAGGATCTCGCTTAGATTTTCGGCTTCACGCCGCAGCGCCGGATCGTCCGTTCCCTCGTTCTGGGCGGAAGCTTTTGGGTCAAACTTCGGGAATTGCACTGTAGGGGCATCGATGCCCGGCTGGTCACTTTGACCCATTGTCCGTTTCGTTGTTGACGTCAAGTCTCGTGGCGCAATCGCGGCTCCGGGTGAAGCAGTGAGCGCCTGCTGCAAGCGGTCCAGTAAATCAGACTCAAGTCGTCCACTGGAGGGCAGAACATCGTACCCCGATTTCGCGCCGCTATTATGCCAAGCTGTAATCTTCGCGCTGACGCGTACTCGCGATCCACCTGAGGCAACCGGCTCAGCCGTGATCGAACATTTATAGTAAGGGCGTTGATATTGCTCCAGCCCCGTGACGCTGGATGCGACGAATCCGTCAAGCACGGGCAAAGAACCGGCGGTCCCACCCGCGAGGTTCTTCAGCGCCGACTGGACTTCCGCCACAGTTTGCGGAAAGCTTCGCTCCGATGTTGCGTCCGCACACGCAGGAGCGCAAACAAAAATCGCAGCAAATGCCAGAAGACCCAATCTCACGGTAACTGCTCCAACTCGTTGCGATGAATCCATCCGTGCTGACCATCTTCGGTTTCGATTCCGTACCAGTACGGAGTGGCAATGAGAATTATGACCTGGGCGCCAACTGCCAGCGATTTCTGACTCAGGGCGCTATGAAAAGGGGCCGAACGCAAGCTGGCGCCAGTGGGGCCGACCACGCGTTCCACTTCGTATCGTAGTTTTTGCACGTGTTGCTGCAAGCTTTCATCCGGAGCTTGTGTCAACATGGCCGCAAGCACCTGCTCTTTTTTTCTTGCGGCAAGTTCTTTGGCTGCGAGTTCTTGCTGGTTTCGTTGCGAGTCTTCCGCCACCTGCTTCTTTCTTGATTCCATCGAGGCTAGATGATCCTGGATTTCTTTGTATTCCGCCGCCTCTACCGATCCATTTGAGGGATGCAGGCGCAGATGCAACTCATCGAGGAACACAGCGTCAATTTTCAGAATTGCGCCTTTGTCGTCTCCACGTTGGACAACATAGCGCACGGCCAGCGTCCCGGTATCATTCGTATCTTTGAAATTCCGCGGGTCAATCGCGTCTTTACGGACTTTGTAGAAAGCGCGCCCCGGTCCCCGCCACTTTTCGAACGCCCGCGTGCTCTCCGCCGTATTGGCACCCGAGATATATTCGTCCTTGTTGTATTCCTTTGTGCCTTGAATAATGCCGTCGTCAGCTACGTCTTCAACCGCCTGCAGCAACTCGGGCTCACTCACCGGCACACGGACGGTCAAACCGAGACCATAGTCCAACTCTGGGGACTTGTCGCGCGCCAGAGCAGCCGGGACAATCGCAAACATGAGGCACAAAGTAAAGAGAGCACAAGCGCAGAGAGGCGCTCGGGTTTTTGGCAGGCTTCTCCGGGCCAAGAAACTACTCACGATCACACTCAATGAGAAATCCACAATGCCGATATTTAATCATTGCACGTAAGATCGCTTTGTAAAGTTTTACAAAGATCAGACAATTCAATGACAATTCCTTGACAACTCAGAAATTCGCATGTTAGAACTCCATCGCGTGCCATTTGGGGCATTACCAGAAAGTCGGCATTCGTCATGGTGCGCTAATCAGGAGGAGCCGATGGTTTCTGCCCGAAGAAGTCTCACGGGTCTGCTGTTGTTTGTTGGTTTTCTTCTCTCCTTTTCTAACAGTGCGAATGCACTGCCAGCCTTCGCCAGAAAATATGGGCTGAGATGTTCGGCGTGCCACGAAGCCTGGCCGATGCTGAACTACTTTGGACAAAAGTTCAAAGACAACGGGTATCAGTTGATGAATGATCGGGATTCGCCGGTGTGGCAGAATCCATCATATTGGCCTGTCACCTTTCGCATGACTCCGTCCTGGCACCGCGAAAGCACCGACAAGATTACGTATGACACGCCCGGCGGAACTCCCGGCCTGCGACGGCTCACTAGCAGCGGCTTCGACTACGGCGGTCTCGACATCCTTAGCGCCGGCACCCTGGAAAAGAACATCTCATTTCAGATAATTCCCGCTTCTGATGAACTTGGCGCATTTCATATCGAGGCGGTGAACGCCCGGTTAGACAACGTTTTCAACAGCCCGTGGCTAAACTTCAAGATGGGCAAATTTGAGCTGGACAATCTGGTCTCAGAAAAACGCGGCTTGACCCTGTCCGCAAACGGGGGTGGATATAACATTTACCACTTCGTTCCGGTTGGCGATGGAAACATCTTCGGTCAGATCGGGGACAACCAGGTGGGAATGGAATGGCTCGGCCATTCAGCAAACGATCGCACGCGATTATCAGTGGCGATCCTCAGTTCGACGGACGGCAACCCCGATTTGCCTTACGGCAGCAACTCCTACAGCGCGTTCTTCACAGGGAGCCACGCATTCAATGTCGGCAAACTAGGTACCGACCGGGTTGGCTTCTATGCCATGGTAGGCCAAGCGCCTACAACATATCTGACCGATTCGAGTTCCGGAGTTCCCGTCCTACTCCCGAGCAGCGGGCTTGGCAACAAAGGTTTCAGCCGCGAAGGTTTCGTCGGCTTGTTCTATTTCGGTAAGTTGGATTTTCAGGTCGTGACGCAACACGGCTCTGATAGCAAATGGTTCGGTGCCGGTTACGGCGACTTGATCGACGGCATCGCAACAGGTAACAACACGCCAGGAACAGTATTGCCCGCAGGCGCTCGCAATCCAACGTGGAACGGCGCCTTCGTGGAAACTCACTGGGTGCAGAATCCGCAGCTGATCTTTTTTCAACGTTCAGAGTGGATACGGATGTCGCAACAGGCGATTCCCGGAACGGCCGGCAATTTCGGCAACATCGATAACTACGTCTTCGGATATCGCTATTACCCGTTCATGAACAGTCGCGCAGGTTTTGCCTGGCACAACGAATACGGATGGCTTAAGGGTTACGGACTGGCGCCTGACGGCAGCGATTTGACCAGCAACAGCCTGATGCTCGGCTTTGACTTCGACTTCTAAGGAGGAGGACATGCGTACACCACAAACCATCTTGATCGCGTGCGCAATGGCTGTGCTGGCGCTGGCCAGCACTTCCTCCGCGCAAATCACGGAGTATCAGGAACAGCAGAATCTGGGTGTGGAAGCCCACGTAGGAAGGCTGACAGGTCACGCCAAGGATGCGGAGATTAACTACCGCCGCTATTGTGCCGGTTGCCATGGCAACCAGGGCGACGGTGAAGGTGAGAACGCGATGTGGCTCGATCCCAAGCCGCGTAATTTCACCCTCGCGCAGTTCAAGTGCCGATCCACTCCGACTGGTTCCCTGCCAACCGATGCCGACTTGTACGATACGGTCGGCCGGGGCGTGCAAAGTTCCAACATGCCGTCCTGGAACCCACTCTCGGACCAGCAACGCGTTGATCTGGTTGCTTACGTGAAACACTTCTCCGACCGGTGGAAGACGGACAAGCCGGGCGAAGCGATTCCGATTCCACCGGAGCCAGCGGTCAATGCCGAGCGGATCAAATCCGGACAAGTGCTGTTCCAGAAGTTGGAATGCTGGAAGTGTCACGGAGTCGAAGGCCGCGCGAATGGGCCTTCAGCGGATACCCTAACCGACGATCAGAATCGTCCCATTAAGCCGTTCAACTTCCACGACCAAACCAAATTCAAGTGCGGTACCGCTGACAGCGACTTGTATCGCATCTTCATGACGGGCCTTGATGGCACTCCGATGCCGTCATTCGCCGACAACGTGAAGCCAGACGAGGCTTGGGACCTAGTGTTCTATCTGCGCACGCTGCAACCGCAGCACAGCAAAGAGAAGGAGATTGCGGAGCAACTGGGATTGAAGCCGATTAATCCCAATGCGGCGGTCGCGCCAGCGGAAGCTCCAGCGCCAGCTCCCGCACCGGCCCAGAACAACGAAAATAAGCCACAATAAGAACGAGGGACCCTAATGCCAAGTAGGAATCCAAACCTGGTAATCACAATTTTTTGTGTGCTACTAATAGCCGCTGCTGCGATTATTTCTCAGCGCCGAGTCAAAGCCGCACCGCCTTCGGGAGGTTCGATCACTGGAAGCATCAAGCTCGAAGGCACTCCTCCTCATCAAAGACCGATCGACATGTCAAAAGAACCGGCTTGCGCCGCGGTGCACAAGGCGAGTCCAGTTACCGCAGAGACCGTAGTCGCTGGTGCAGACGGCGGATTGAAGAATGTCGTGATTTATATTTCCGACGGTTTGACTGGTTCTGCAGCGACCGAAGTGTCGCCCGAAAATCCCACGTGGGACCAGAAAGGCTGCCAGTACATTCCGCATGTAATGGCGTTGAATCCGAACGAGCAGTTCAAGGTCATCAACAGTGACCCGACATCGCACAATATTCATCCCACGCCCGCGCCGGGTGGCCCGAATCATGAATGGAACAAGTCGCAACCTGCGGGCTCGCCTCCGATCACGACCTCATGGCAAGCCCCTGAAGTTGCCATTCACGTGAAGTGCAACATCCATCCGTGGATGAGTGGTTACATGGTGGTGGTAAAAGGGCCTTATGGCGTGAGCGGTGACAAAGGTTCATTCAAGATTGAAAATGTTCCTCCAGGCTCATACACGCTCACCGCATGGCAGGAGAGCCTGGGAACACAGACGCAGAAGATTACAGTAGCAGCAGGAAAACCAGCGACAGCCAATTTCACCTTCAAAGGGAAATGACGGCCGTCATCGAGGGAGGGCCGTCTTCATCCTGAAGGCGGCCTGTTTTTCGCACACACCTTCACCGGAGGCGACTTGTGGGCAAAATCGTAGCCGTCACGCTGGTTCTTATAACCATCGCTTCTGCCGTTCCCATCCTCGCCCACAAGTGGGTGCCGCCCGACGACATCTCCACTCACGGATACCTTATTGACGAGCAGATGTCCGATACGATGGTTGAGGCTGGCATCTGCTTCGTGGCGGCACAGATGATCCTTGCGGCCTTCATCTGGATGTTCTCCAACCGCAAACCTGGCGACAAGATCAGAAATTTTCCCGGCGGCGCGATGGGTTTGGTGATCGGAGCTTTCGTCTTGGTGGGACTCGAAGTCCTCGCTCTGGGATTTTTCGGATCGAAGGCATGGGCAGCGATTTACTTTACTCCTCCATCCGCCGATGCCCTGCCCGTTCAAGTCCAGGCTGGACAGTTCGCGTTTTATTTCCGCTACCAGGGCCCGGACGGAAAGTTTGGTCCGATTCATCCTGACAAGATCAACGAAAGCACTCAGAACTTTTACGGTCTGGACATGGACGATGATCCAGCTTCGAAAGACGACATCGTGACCGCAGAGATGGGAATTCCTGTAAACAAGGAAGTCCGCCTGCTGATGCACTCAAAGGACCTCGGTCACTCGTTCTATGTGCGCGAACTGCGCATTCAGCAGGATTTCGTACCCGGTCTCGATTTGCAAATGCATTTCACAGCCACCAAAGTCGGGCGCTATGAAATCGTTTGCACACAGCTTTGCGGCCTGGGTCACTACAACATGAAGGCGTATTTGAACGTGATGTCACAGCCAGATTACGATGCCTGGATCAAGCAGCAAGCGTCGATGCAGTAGAGGGAGAGAACACAATGGCTGAGGTTTCCGCGCATGCTGCGCATCATGCGCCACCGCCAGGGTTCATACGCAAGAACGTATTCAGCGTCGATCACAAGGTAATCGGGAAGCAGTATTATGGCCTGGGTCTGCTCGCCGTCATCATGGGCATGGTGCTTTCGTGGCTGATGCGTATCCACCTGGTGTGGCCGAATGTCGCGATTCCTGGCCTTGGGGCGCTTTCACCCAACGGGGCTCCCGGCGGACTCATCACTCCCGAATACTACCTGCAGTTGATGACCATGCACGGCACCCTCATGGTCTTCTTCGTCCTTACGAACGTTCCCTTCGCCGGTTTCGGAAATTTTTTTCTGCCAATCCAGATCGGCGCCGAGGATATGGCCTTCCCCCGTTTCAACATGATGTCGTTTTGGGTCACGTTCGTAGGGTTTTGTGTTCTGGTTGCTGCATTCTTTGTTGGGGACGGGCCTCCGCTTTCCGGCTGGACAGCTTACGCACCCCTCAGTGCGCTCCCCGGCGCGGGGCCTGGCTAAGTAATGGGCCAAACTGTCTGGGCCTGCTCAATCGCAATCTTCTCCATTGGGCAGCTGCTCGGGTCACTGAATTTCATCACCACAACTTTGGACCTTCGCGCCAAGGGCATGACGCTGATGCGTATGCCGATCTCAACCTGGGCATGGTTCATCACGTCGTGCATCGGCTTGCTGGCATTCGCAGTGTTGCTTCCGGCCTGCGTCCTCTTGATTCTCGATCGCGTTGCGGGAACCAGCTTTTTCGTGCCCTCTAACCTGGTCGTCAGTGATCAACTCATCACCCAACACTCCGGTGGATCGCCGCTTTTGTGGCAGCACTTGTTTTGGTTCTTTGGACATCCAGAGGTTTACATCGCGATTCTTCCCGCCGCAGGAATCGTTTCGCACATTCTGATCACCAGCTATCGTCGCCCGTTGCTCAGTCATAAGGTCGTCATCTATTGCATGATGGCCATCGGCTTTCTCAGCTACATGGTTTGGGGACACCACATGTTTATAAGCGGCATGAACCCGTTTTCTGCCCTCGTGTTCTCGTTTCCTACTCTCGTCATAACTATTCCTGCGACCATCCTGACGCTGATCTGGATTGGCAGCCTCTACGGTTCGAACCTGCAGATCACCAGTGCGTCGCTCTTCGCGCTCGGATTCATCTCGATGTTCGTGACCGGAGGAATCAGCGGGTTCTTTCTCGCGCAGCCGTCAATTGACGTTTATCTGCACGGCACCTATTTCGTCGTCGGGCATTTCCATATGGTTATGGGCGTGGCCGCGATCTTCGGCATGTTTGCCGGTACATATTTCTGGGCGCCGAAGATGTTTGGGCGCATGATGAACGAGACTCTCGGAAAAATCCACTTCTGGGGCACGTTCGTCGGCACCTATTGCATCTTCATGCCGTTCCACTATCTCGGCTTGGTCGGGAACGTTCGCCGCTACTCCGCTTTCGTGGACGACTATCTTGCGCCTCTGATGCCGGTGCATAAATTCATCACCATTGCCGCACTGTTTACAGGCGCTGTACAGCTGATCTTTCTTTACAACCTGATTTACAGTCGATTCAAAGGCGAAGCTGCGCCTGACAATCCCTGGAAAGCCACCTCTTTGGAGTGGACCGTTACTTCGCCGCCGCCCTGGAATAATTTCGGAGGAAAACATCCGGTGGTTTATCACGATCCATATCAATACGGGATTGAAAGCTCGAGCGGAGACTTCGTCATGCAGGATTCGCCTGAGCGGATTCAGACCGTGCGAGACGACAAGAAACTACCCTAGTATCTTCATGGCCGCCACACTACAACCGCCGTCAATTGCGAAAATTCCCCTCGAGGTGCGGCGCGTCAAGCCGTTCGACTCTGAAGCGCCCAGCACCGGCGTATGGGTCGGCCTGGCCGCGATCACAATGACGTTCGCTGCTTTCACCAGTGCGATGGTCGTGCGGCAAGGCTCGGCAAATGACTGGCGGCACTTCCCTTTTCCAACGATTCTCTACATCAACACTCTTACATTGATCCTCAGCAGCGTCACTCTGCAGATCGCGCGTCAGGGGTTTGTGCTGACCGACCAAGCGGCAACGATCGCTAAACCGGCAATGAATGCCCTCTATGGGACGCTGGTTTTAGGCTGCGGATTCGTGATCGGACAATACATGGCCTGGCACGAATTGCGCTCAGAAGGTGTGTATCTGTCATCAGCGCCCAGCAGCTCATTTTTTTATGTCTTTACTGTGTTGCACGCCTTGCACGTGATCGGCGGACTCTGCGGGCTTTTGTACGTGATCAGCAAACTTCGTCGTGGCGTATTGCGGCGGAGCACCCTCGACGCCGCTTCGCGCTATTGGCATTTCATGGCGATTTTATGGCTTTACCTGCTTTTGTTGTTATGGATGAGAATCTAGCAGCGCTACTGCGAACGAGCACGGAGGCGTCGTGAGCGAAGCACATCTGACGGTCGGCGGTCCGTCAGGAGTCGAAACCCAGGAAGCGCCGGCATTTGCCATTTCGCACAAGAAATTGGTGATGTGGCTGTTCATCATCTCTGATGCCATCACCTTTGGCGCTCTGCTGTTTGCCTACGGCTATCTCCGCAATGCCACAACCGATTGGCCGCGTCCATTCGAGACCTCAAGCGTCATCAACGCTTATGCAATGACATTCATCCTGGTCACCAGCAGCTTCACCATGCTGGTCGCGGTCCGCGCCGCCCGCGCGGGAGACAAGGGCCGGGCCATCACTTGGAGCTTTATCACCGTGCTCGGCGGACTGATCTTTGCTCTGCTGCACATCAAGGAATGGCTCAGCCTGTTTGGAGAGGGGCTCAGACTGTTCGCCAACCCCTGGGGCTCGGGCTTGTTCGGAGCAGCCTTCTTCAGTATTACCGGCCTGCATTTAACCCACGTGGTCGGCGGGTGTATCGCAATCACAGTGGTTACGCTTGGCTACAAACGTGGCCGCTATGATCAGGGCGATCTTGAGATCGGGGGGTTGTACTGGCACTTCGTCGATCTCGTGTGGATGTTCGTCGTGCCATTTGTGTACCTGCTGAACATCAAGCACTAGGCAAGGAGAGCTATGAATTCTTCCGGACACCAGAGCAGCCTGACCATGTATCTGCTGGTGTATGTCGCCATCTTGGTGATTTCGGCGCTGCAGATACTGATCGCGTATCAGAATATTGATGCGTACCGCATCTTTATCCGCATGCTGCTTCTGGCCATCGTTCAGGCCGGGCTGGCGGTCACCTTCTTTATGCACATGCGGTCTGAGAAGCGGACGCTTGCGCTATTTCTACTTCCCGCCGCGGTCTTCGTTTTGGCGATGATGAATATGTTCTGGTACGACAGCTTCCGCCTTTTAGACATGCGGCCCTTTGCGCATTGAACCCCGAAGGAGCGATAATGATGAATTACCCGCGATGTTGAAGAGCAATCCAGCTAAGCTGCTGTTCGTTGCGATCGTGCTTTTTGCAGTTCCCGCGCTATCCCAGAGCTGCGCGCTTTGCTACACTCAGGCGGCGGCGAGCGGGGCCCGTTTCATTCACTCACTACGAGACGGCATTTTGGTGTTGATGGTTCCGCCGATGTTCATGTCGGTGGGCATTACATGGCTGGCTTATCGCAAGCGCAACCAGTTCGCGGCTGGCGAGCAGGAAGAAGTTCAACTCGAGCAGATCGAAAGCGACCAAGACGACCTTGAGCGGTGAAGCGAATAGCCAGATGAATCGGATCCTCTCCCGCCTGCGGGACTACTACATCCTGACCAAGCCGGAAGTAAACCTGCTTATCCTGATGACCGCTTCAGCGGGGTACTATCTCGGCCTGCGCGCACCTTTTCATTTCTCCGGACTCCTGAATACCCTGATCGGCACCTTGCTTGTTGCCAGCGGCACCGCGACCCTGAATCAATGGATGGAGATCCCCTGGGACGCCCGGATGCGCCGCACCGCCAACCGACCGTTGCCTTCGGGGCGAGTCAGAGCGCGCGAGGCGTTCATTCTTGGCGCGCTGCTCAGCATTGGTGGAGGACTTTACCTGGCGTTTCTGGTCAACCGGCTCTCGTCCCTGCTCGCGATTTCGACCTTCCTCAGTTACTTGCTCATTTACACGCCGCTGAAACGCCGCACTCCTCTTTGTACGTTGCTGGGCGCTTTCCCCGGAGCCATGCCGACCTTAATCGGGTGGGCCGGCGCGACCGGCACGATCAACATGCAGGCAATGTTCCTGTTTGCCGTGCTTTTTCTGTGGCAGTTTCCGCACTTTCTTGCCATCGCGCTCATGTATCGCGAGGATTATGATCGGGCAGGCTATCGCATGCTGCCCCGCTTCGATCTTGACTCGCGCTTTACCCGCGGCGAGATCATCATTTTTACCTGCGTGCTGATTGTGACCACGACTTTGCCGGCGATTACACACGTCGGCCCACTGTATGTGGCATCAATGCTCGTCGCGGGCGCATTTCTGTTCTATCACTCCATCCGTCTCGCTCAGGGCGCGTCCAGAGTTCTTGCCGGCCGGCTCCTGCATGCCTCCGTGATATACCTTCCCGTGGTCTTGCTGATCATGGCATTCGGGAGAACCTAATGGCGCTTTTCCATTTTGGTTTTGACCTCCGACTTTTCCCTCCAACGTTACTCCCGTTACTTGCTTGTTGAAATCTCAGGCATAGCATTAAGACACAGTCATCACGCAAGCAGTGATCATTGCGAGGATTACCTGTGTTTAGAATCTATCTGGCACTCATTCTGGTCTCGGCCACAGTGCTAGTAACTGCAACGGTCAGCGGACAAACCTATCGTACGATCACCGTTCAAGATGGCGGTACCATCAGAGGCACCGTTAAATGGGATGGAGCATTGCCTCGCGTCCCAACGCTTGCCATCAGCAAAGACCCGCAAATTTGCGATCCAGCGTCGCACAAAACGCGCGATCTAGAACGCATCCTGATTGGCCCGCAAGGTGGCGTGGCGAATACCGTCATATTTCTCAAATCCATTGGCAGCGGCAAAGCAATGGATATTCCCGCTCAGCGGCAGTTCCTCGATCAGCGCATTTGCCGTTACGAGCCGCACATTCTTCTCGTTCCAGCCGACGGAACCTTACAGATGAAAAGCTCAGACGCAACTCTGCACACCGTACACATGGACGGCGCAGCAACCTATAACTTGCCCTTTCCCTTTCCTAACCAAGTAATCTCGCGCCAGATGTCAACGCCCGGGCTGGTAAACCTCAAATGCAACGGCGGACATACCTGGATGAATGCAGAATTATTCGTCGTTCCGCATCCCTATTATGCAGTTAGCGATGAGAATGGAAAGTTCGAGTTGTCGAATGTTCCGGCAGGCGAGTACACGCTTGTGGCTTGGCACGAAAGCTGGACCGTGGCACGCCAGGAAGGCTCTTTCGATGTACTCACGGAGCGCAGAGTAGATCGCCCCGTCTTCACTCCTCCCCGCATATGGGAGCAGAAGGTCAACGTCGAACCTCACCGTGAAGCTACGGTATCTTTTGTGATCGGACAAAAGTAGCGCGAGATAGCAACATCTCGCGCCTACTCTCATTCGACAATCTTGACTACTTCTGCTTGGCTTTGATTTTTGCCCAGCGTGCGCGCTGTGCGGCTGCAATCTTACGTCTTGCGGCATGCTGAACAATAGCTTCAAGGTTTGCCATGACTCACCTAAGGGAAGAATTTAGGAGCAACAGCGATTTCAAAAGGAAATGACCCGCCATTATTACACGGTTGTACCACGCCTTGCAGTGCAGGCAAACGACTTACTCAACACTGCCAATAATCCTGCTTATTTATTATTCTCGATTCTATCCTATTGCACACAACCCGCAGTCTTAAGGGACATCCAACCTCCTGAAGTCGGGAATTGTGGCGAGACATTAGCTCACTGCTTCTGCCCATTGCCTGCCCGGCTTCTTTTTTATTCATCGTTTCGCAGCTTACCTGATTTGTATCCAGCAGTTCGGTACTCTCCTACGGAGAGTGCTCCAGTCTCATCTTTGCTGCCAACCTTTGCACTCGCGATATTAGCAAAGCCTTTCACTAAAGAATACTGAGATTTCTTTACATCGCCATGGTTTCAATTGCGGTTTGCGCCTGTGCCCCACGTTCTAGTCTGTAAAGAAGCAGTTAGTCAAGACAGCTGAGTTCGGAGTCGGAGAAGTTTTCATGCATGAGCAAGACCACAATTCAGTTGCACAAACCAGCTACATCAACTGCTCGAATCAGTCACTACCCTCGCCGCCTTTCGCACTTCATACCAAAGTCATGTGTATTGCTCTGAAACTCAACGGCACAAATGGAACAGGCGCCTTGCACCTGTGCCAGTGACTAAAAGAAACCTTAAGGAGCATTAAGGAATGGACAAGCGAACACAGCAATGGAGTGTAGC
>QHZW01000208.1 GCA_003224815.1 Acidobacteriota bacterium
TGCAGCACCGCAGTCCAATTGTCGGGCAGCGCGGCCCGCGCACCCTCTCTCGAGAACGCAATTACTTCCTCTACATGGCAGAATTCCAGGTTCATCCCGAGAGACTCTGTGGCGGCGCGTACCAGCCTGCGCTGGGTTGCGAGCGGGGCCTCTCGGAGCGGATCAAGATTGAGCCGTCCCCCATGCTCGTCTCTTGTCCACGACCGGTCGAGTAGCGCGTTTATATGTTCCGCCCAAAATTCCTCCTCTGCCCGCGCAATTTCAGCGGCTTCGGCGAGTGTCTCGCGAATGCGAGGGTTGACTGTCTCTTCCAAGTGCGGCAAAACTTCATGGCGAATCCGGTTGCGGGTGTGCTGAAGATCGCGATTGCTCGAGTCTTCGCGCCAGTCCTGGTTGAGTTCCTTGAGATACTTTTCTATCTCTGATCTTCGAGTTGCGAGTAATGGGCGGACAACGGCAGTTGCCTGAGTGCTGAATGCTGATTGCTGAACGGTGACCTTCGGATAAATTCCAGCCAAGCCGCGGGTTCCGGCGCCCCTCGTCAGCTTTAACAAAACTGTTTCTGCCTGATCGTTCAAGGTGTGCGCGGTGGCAATCCTGTTCACCTCGTCAGAAGCGAGCAGGCGATTGAAAAACTCGTACCGCAAATTGCGCGCGGAAGTTTCGAGACTCAGCTTCTTGGCTGCCGCGTGCGTCTTGGCGTCTCGGGCTTCTGACAGCAACGACAACTCATGCGTCACGGCGAGCTGGCGCACGAACTGCTCATCGGCATCCGATTCTGCACCTCTGATTTTGTGGTTGAAGTGTGCGACTGACAGCACAAGTCCGAGTTCCTCCCGCAATTCCAACGCAATTCGCAGCAGCCCAACCGAATCCGCGCCCCCGGAAACGGCAATGCCCACGCGATCGCCAGCGCGCAGGAGGTCTTGCTTGCGAATGTGTTTAAGAACTGATCGGGCAAGCCGGTGCACGGCTCAATGGTACATCGCCCACCGCGGGGTTACCGGGTTTCGACTGGCCGTCGAGGAAAGTAGAACAGCATCAGAATAAATCCCGCAATGAAGAATGGCGCGACTTGCGAAAATGTGAAGCCCAGGTAACGCAGGACAAGTCCATAGAGCGCAACGCTCAGACTTAAGGCCCAGGTGACGATATGCCCTGTCTTCCAGCGCGCGAGCGCTGCAGCATCTTCGCTATGCGAACTCAGCAGCGCCATGGCCGGTACCAACATCTTGCGGCGCAGGACAAACAGAGCTACGACTTCAGCCGCCGCAACTATAGACATCGCGCGAAGCATCATTGGGTTAGGAATTGTCCGCACATTCGCGAAGAAACAGAGAACGGTGTACCCAGCCATCGCGATCAGCAGCGAGAACCACAGGATCCACATCATTCTCTGCGCTGATTCCATGATTTAAGCTCCCCGTTCGTGAATTCTTCTTGCCCTTGGTTTATCTTCGTGTCCTTCGTGGTTAGCTCATCGCAATCGAAGCAAAGACTACGAACCCGTCAGCTTCATGCGTATATCTTCGGGCAGGCGCTCGCGGATTTCAGCGGGCAGGCGATCGTGCACGTGGCGGGCGCCCAGGCGCGCAACATCGACCACCGTCATAGGCGCGGGAGTGGCCACCGCCACAATCAGCCAGATGAGCGCCGACAGCGCAAACCCGCCCAGCGCAATCAACTCAAGAATCAGCGTATGCCGCGGCTCAAAGTGATGAATGACGCCGAAAGCAAGCAGGAATACGCCGGCTGAAGCCGATGCCAGTACGATCAGAGAAACATCAATCGTGCGGTGCAGGCGCTGGCGCGACTGGCAATGCTCGCAGGCGGCAAAGTGTCGCTCATAGTCGCCACGCATCTCAGGCGCGATGCCGGAGATATCGTAACGCCAACCAGCCAGAATTTTGCCGACTACAGGGTCAACACATGCGCTCATAAACTAGAGGCGAATCGCTTCTGTCGGCGCGTCCTGCAGGGCCAGCATCAGCCGGTTCTGTAACAGCGTCTGCTGCGGCCCCAGTGCCTGCTCGGCGGTGCGGCGGGCCACTTCCGGATGATTATTCTGTTCGGACAGATGCGCCAATACTATGTGAGATGCGCCTCCATCATAATCTTCCGCAAAAAATTGGGCCAGGGAGTCATTCGACAGGTGCCCTACCCGGCTCATCACCCGCTGCTTCACCGACCAGGGATACGGCCCCACACGGAGCATCTCGACGTCGTGGTTCGACTCCAGGATGAGCACATCGCAGCGTCGCAGGTGGTCGCGTACACTGGCCGGCATATAGCCCAGGTCAGTGGCGAATGCGATCTTTGCGCCCTCAGCATGGAAGGTGAAGCCAACGGGATCGGCTGCATCGTGCGGAATGGTGAACGGCATAACAGTGATGTCGGCGATCTGGAACTGCCGGCCAGCAGAAAAAATTTCCAGCTTGGCGAGCGTGGGCAGTTGTCCGGCGTCATCTCTTAGAGATCGCGCCCAAGCCTGGTGCGTGCCACCAGTCATGAAAACCGGGATACCGAGTTTCTTCGCCAGCATTGCCAGACCGCTTACGTGGTCGGAGTGTTCGTGGGTAATGAGAATTGCGGATAAAGACCGTGGCTCACGTCCAACCAGCTTCAACCTTTTGAATGTCTCGCGGCAGGAGACGCCGGCATCTACCAGAATGCGTGCACGCGAGCTTTCAAGTAGCGCGCTGTTGCCGCGGCTTCCGCTCGCCAGCACCGAAACACACACACCCATGTGCGCGAGCATACATTCATTAACAGTGGAAATGGGAGTAACTTTTCGGTTAAGCGATACTTTGGGGCAAGTGTTAGAGGAATTTCATTTGTTCTGTGCCCGCTGCGGGCGAAATAGTTCTTCAACGGCTTTGCGGGCGAAGACACCGCAGTAGGAGCCCACTGCCGCGGTCACTAGCCCCAGGCCCGATTCCCAAATCTGCGCGCGATAGGGCCTCTGGTTTAGCGCGAAGTAGCTTGCTGATCGAGCCAGCGGCACACATATTCCAACGATCACGATCCAGTGCCAGGCGCGTTGTGGCCGTGCCGCTCCGAGGATCATGGTGCAAACCAGAATGAACAGCGCAGTCGCAAGCAGGTCGTTGACAGTGATTTCCAGAATGCCGGCGCTCAGGCCAAACAGGATTGCCAGCGTGTAATAGAGAAGATCGGGCTTGCGCGTCATCAGTACTTATAGAATCCCTGTCCGGACTTTTTCCCCAGCCGTCCTGCATCCACCATCTTGATCAGCAACGGGCTTGGACGGTATTTCGGATCACCCAAATCGTTGTGCATCACGCGCATGATGTCGAGGCAGATGTCGAGGCCAATGAAATACGCCAGCGTCAGCGGTCCCATGGGATGCGCCATGCCCAGCTTAAACACTTCATCCACAGCCTCAGGCGTGGCCACTCCTTCCATCACCGCGTACATGGCTTCGTTGAGCAGCGGCATCAGCACCCGGTTGGAAACGAACCCTGGCGCGTCATTGACCTCGACCGGCGTTTTCCCGAGCTTCATTGCAAGCTCGCGCACCGCTTGAAAGGTCTCATTGGAAGTCGCCAAACCGCGCACAATTTCAACCAGCGCCATCACCGGCACAGGATTGAAGAAATGCATGCCGATCACTTTGTCGGCTCGGCGCGTCGCCGCCCCTAGCTTGGTAATCGAGATCGAAGAAGTATTCGAAGCCAGGATCACCTCAGAACGGCAGATGCGATCGAGTTCGCGAAACAGTTCCGACTTGAGTTCGAATTTTTCGGAAGCAGCTTCGACCATAAAGTCGCAGTCGGAAACCGCCGACCGATTTGTGACCGGCTTGATGCGGTGCAATGTCTCAGTCTTTTGCGCCTCGGTAATTTTGTTTTTTGCCAGCGCTCGGTCAAGGTTCTTGGTAATGGTCGCCAGCGCCCGATCCAGAATGCTTTGTTCGATATCGCACAGAATTACCGAATGTCCGCTGGCGGCAAAGACATGCGCGATGCCGTTGCCCATCGTGCCCGCGCCGATCACTCCTACTTTCTGAATAGACATCGCGAATGCTCAGCTGAAACCAGAAAGTCTAACACTGGATGTGTTGGGGAGCCTTGGTATTGTGTTCGCGTGGGCGAGAATGCCAGCGCCTCCATGTGGCGGCATCTGCTTCCTCGTAGCCGAAACTTCCCGGCCGTCACGGTGTTTCTTCTTCTATGACGCGGCCCAAAGGAAGATGGACGCGACGATGGAGGTGCTTATGACAGGTAAGCTCAAGATGGCGGTGATGGC